>JAZKDL010000044.1:0-3864 GCA_040387575.1 Pseudomonadota bacterium | reverse complement strand
GACGATCTCCGATCGCGCCGACGATGCGGCGCATGGCGACTTCACGCGCTTCGTCGCCGAGGTTGCGAGCCGCTACAGCCTGGCGCTGGTGAGCGCATGGCTGGCCACACTGCCGCCTTCATCGACCGCCGCAACGGCCGCAATGGCGGTAGCGGCGCCAGTGCCTACTTGAGCCAGCCGCGCCGGCGGAAGTACCACATCGGCACCAGCGCGCTCGCCGCCATCAGCAGCAGCGCATACGGATAGCCCAGCGACCAGTCGAGCTCGGGCATGAACTTGAAGTTCATGCCGTAGATGCTCGCGATCAGTGTTGGCGGCAACAGCGCCACGCTGGCCACCGAGAAGATCTTGATCGTCTTGTTCTGGTTGATGTTGATGAAACCGACGGTCGCATCCATCAGGAAGTTGATCTTGTCGAACAGGAACGCGGTGTGGTTGTCGAGCGACTCGATGTCGCGCAGGATCTGCCGCGATTCCTCGAACTGCTCTGCGTTGAGCATGCGGCTGCGCATCATGAAGCTCACCGCGCGGCGCGTGTCCATCACGTTGCGGCGGATGCGCCCGTTCAAGTCTTCCTGGCGGGCGATCGCGCCGAGCACTTCGCCGGCCAGCTCGTCGCTGACGTTGCCTTCGAGCACCTTCTTGCCTGCGATCTCGAGCTCGTCGTAGATGTTCTCCAGCGTGTCGGCCGAGTATTCGGCGTCGGCGTCGAACAGCTTCAGCAGCACGTCCTTCGCGTCCTCGATCAACCCGGGGGCGCGGCGCGCGCGCATGCGCACCAGGCGGAACACCGGCACGTCCTCGTCGTGGATCGAGAACAGCACGCCGCGGCTGTGCAGCTCGGTGTTGTGCTGGTTCAGGATGAACGCGACGCGAACCGAGCGCGGGTCTTCGTCGTCGTCGATCAGAAAGTCGCTGCGGATGTGCAGTTCGCCGTTGTCTTCCTGGTAGAAGCGGGCCGATTCCTCGATGTCCTCGTCCATCGCGTCTTCCGGGATGGACAGGCCGTAGTACTGCTTGATCCAGCGCTTTTCCTCGAGCGTGGGCGATTCGAGGTCGACCCAGATGGGCTGGAACCGGGAAAGCTCTTCGAGGGCCTCGATTTCTTCCTGGACGAGGCGACCGTTGGCGAGCGTGAAGATGTTGAGCATGGGCTCACTCCCTGAGATGACTGGCGATGGGCGAGGGGTGGGTTGGCGCTTTCAAGTCCCTCGCCGATGGCTTCAGACGGGAGTTGAAAGCTGCCGAGACGGGGCGGTTTCCAAGGCGAAATCTCCGGTTGCAGCGACGCGCGATTATGGCACCGCGCCCTCGACGGGCATGCCGCCGATCTGGATGGATATCCAGTAAAGTCGCGCCCCGATGTCCTCCGTCGCCGCTTCCGTTCCACACAGTCAGGCCGAGCGCCTGGCGCAGGCACTTTCCACGCTCAACGACGCGCAGCGCGCGGCGGTCGAGCACGGTGTCGGCGCCGCGATCGGCGACACGCGGCCGCTGCTGGTGATCGCCGGCGCGGGTTCCGGCAAGACCAGCACGCTGGCGCACCGCGTCGCGCACCTGATCGCGCAGGGCGCCGATCCGCAGCGCATCCTGCTGCTGACCTTTTCGCGCCGGGCCGCGCAGGAAATGGGGCGTCGCGCCGGCCAGGTGCTGGCGCGCGTGCTCGGCCTGGGCACGGAGTCGCCGCCGGCGTTGCCCTGGGCCGGCACCTTCCACGGCATCGGCGCGCGGCTGCTGCGGGAATACGCGACGTCGATCGGGCTCGACGAGAACTTCACCATCCACGACCGCGGCGATGCGGAGGACCTGATGGGCCTGGTGCGGCACGATCTCGGCTTCTCCGCGACGGAGCGTCGCTTTCCGCGCAAGGGAACCTGCCTGTCGATCTACTCGCGCACCGTCAACACCTGCGCGCCGCTGGCCGAGGTGCTGCGCGACGCTTTCCCGTGGTGCGCCGACTGGGAGGCCGAACTCAAGCGGCTGTTCGGCGCGTACGTGGAAGCCAAGCAGCGCCAGCAAGTGCTCGACTACGACGACCTGCTGCTGTACTGGGCCGAGATGGTCGCCGACCCGTCCTGGGCCCAACTCGTCGGCGGCCGCTTCGATCATGTGCTGGTCGACGAGTACCAGGACACCAACCGGTTGCAGTCATCGATCCTGCTGGCGCTCAAGCCGGACGGCCACGGGCTCACCGTGGTCGGCGACGACGCGCAGTCGATCTATTCCTTTCGGGGTGCGACGGTGCGCAACATCCTCGATTTTCCGGGGCAGTTTTCTCGCTCGACCGCGCAAGGGCCGGAGGCCGTGCCGGCACGCGTCGTCACGCTGGAGCGCAACTACCGCTCGACGCAGCCGATCCTGGACGTGTCGAACGCGGTGATCGCCGCCGCGGCGGAACGCCACGCCAAGACGCTCTGGACCGACAAGCCATCGGCCGGCCGTCCGCAGATCGTTCTGGTGCCCGACGAGGCGCAGCAGGCCTGCTGGGTCGCCGACCGCGTGCTCGCGCACCGCGAAGGCGGGCTCGCGCTGAAGTCGCAGGCGGTGCTGTTCCGGACCTCGACGCACAGCGCGGCGCTCGAACTCGAGCTGGCGCGCCGCAACATCCCGTTCGTGAAGTACGGCGGGCTGAAATTCCTCGAGGCATCGCACGTCAAGGACCTGCTCGCGGTGCTGCGTTTTGCGCAGAACCCGCGCGGGCGGATGGCGGGCTTTCGGGTCACGCAGCTGATCCCGGGCATCGGGCCGGCGACCTCGGCGCGCTTGCTCGATGCCATGGACCAGGCTGCGGATCCCGCTGCGGCGGTGCAGGATTTCTCGCCACCTGCTGCGGCGAAGGTCGAATGGCAGCGCTTCGCCGACATCTACGCCGCGCTGCGCGCCCCAGCCCTGGCCTGGCCGGCCGACATGGAGCTGGCGCTGGACTGGTACCTGCCGCACCTCGAACGCCTGCATGACGACGCCGGCGTGCGCCGCGGCGACGTGGAGCAGCTCGCGCGGCTGGCCTCCGGCTACGCGTCGCGCGAGCGCTTCCTGACCGAACTCACGCTCGATCCGCCGGAAGCCACGAGCGACCGGCCCGGCCCGCCGCTGCTCGACGAGGATTACCTGATCCTGTCGACCATCCATTCGGCGAAGGGGCAGGAATGGACGTCGGTGCACGTGCTCAACGTGGTCGATGGCTGCATTCCGGCCGACGTCGCGCAGGGGGCGCACGAGCTGGAAGAGGAGCGGCGGCTGCTCTATGTCGCGATGACGCGTGCGCGCGACCATCTGCACCTGCTGGTGCCGCAGCGCTTCTACGTCACGCAGCAGGCGGCGCGCGGCGACCGGCATCTCTACGCGGGCCGCACGCGCTTCATTCCGGAGTCGGACGCGCACCGCTTCGAGCATCTGACCTGGCCGCCTCCGCCCGCGCGCCTGGTGGGCGTTCCGGCGCCGGCCGCGACGCTCGATCTGTTGAGCCGGATGCGGGCAAGCTGGCGGTGACATTTCGGCCCTGATCGAAAAAGGGTCGATTTCTTTTTTTCGTCGATAGAGCCGCTCACCATTTCAGGCCGGCGCACCGCGACGCTTCAGGCGCTGCCGCTATCAAATGGCTAGCTGATCCAGCACATGAAACAGGTGCGATGCAGACGCTTACTGCATCGAGATTGCATTACCGTGACGGCTTGGGCATAGTGAATCGACCCCCCCAATTTCTCTTCTCCAATCCCCCGATTTCTTTCTTTTCGCTTCTCTTTCTCACCCGAGTTTTCGCCGGTCGACGCGCCATTCCGGAGCGCCGGCCATTTTCCCAACCGTCAATTCCAGGAGGTCATTCATGAATTTGACGATCAGCGGTCATCACCTCGACGTTTCTCC
>JAZKDL010000043.1:0-5520 GCA_040387575.1 Pseudomonadota bacterium | reverse complement strand
CCGGGAACACGTCGATGATCCGGTCGATGGTCTTGGCCGCGCTCGAGGTGTGCAGCGTGGCGAACACCAGGTGGCCGGTCTCCGCCGCCGTCATTGCGAGGCGGATCGTCTCGAGGTCACGCATTTCGCCGACCAGGATCGCGTCCGGATCCTCGCGCAGTGCCGAGCGCAGCGCCGCCGCGAAGCTGAGCGTCATCGGGCCGACCTCGCGCTGGTTGATCAGGCACTTCTTCGACTCGTGCACGAACTCGATCGGGTCCTCGACCGTGAGGATGTGGCCGTACTCGGTTTCGTTCAGGTAGTTGATCATCGCGGCGAGCGTGGTCGACTTGCCCGAACCGGTCGGCCCGGTGACCAGCACCAGCCCGCGTGGCTTCAGCGCGAGTTCGCCGAAGATGCGCGGCGCGTTGATCTGTTCCAGCGTGAGAACCTTGGAGGGAATGGTCCGGAACACTGCCGCGGCCCCGCGCGATTGGTTGAAGACATTCACACGAAAGCGCGCAAGCCCGTCGATCTCGAAAGAGAAATCGACTTCCAGAAACTCTTCGTATTGCTTGCGATGCAGGTCGCTCATGATGTCGTACACCATCGCGTGCACGGCCTTGTGGTCGAGCGGTTCCACGTTGATGCGGCGCACGTCGCCGTGCACGCGGATCATCGGGGGCAGGCCGGCCGACAGATGAAGGTCGGAGGCCTGGTTCTTGACGCTGAATGCGAGCAGCTGGGTGATGTCCACGATGTTTCCCTGAGCCCGTTTGATACGATTTTCCGAATGATTATGACGACGATAGCCAGTCAGCTCGCACAGGTTCGCGAGCGCATCGACGCCGCATGTGCCGCGGCCGCACGGACACCGGGCAGCGTGCGATTGCTCGCGGTGTCCAAGACCTTCGATGCCGACGCCGTGCGCGAGGCCTTCGCCGCCGGCCAGACGGCATTCGGCGAGAACTATGTGCAGGAGGGCATTGCAAAGATTGAGGTGCTGGCCGACCTGCGCAGCGCCATCGAATGGCATTGCATCGGTCCGCTGCAGAGCAACAAGACGCGCGTGGTGGCCGAGCACTTCGACTGGGTGCACAGCATCGATCGGCTCAAGATCGCCGAACGGCTGAGCGAGCAACGCCCCGCGCACCTGCCGCCGCTGCAGGTCTGCCTGCAGGTCAATGTGGATGGCGGCGCCAACAAGTCGGGCCTGGCAGCCGAAGATGCGCTACCGCTGGCGCGCGCGGTGGCCGTGCTGCCACGTCTGCGGCTGCGCGGGCTGATGGCGATTCCCGAACCGGCGCCGGACTTCGCATCGCAGCACGCGTTGTTCGTGCGGGCTGCAGAGGTCTTCGCGAAGATCCAGGCAGACGGCATCGCGCTCGACACGCTGTCGCTCGGAATGAGCGCCGATCTGGAGGCTGCGATCGCGGCCGGCAGCACGATGGTGCGCATCGGCACCGCGATCTTCGGTGGCCGGCCGAAGCCCTGAGCGGATCGGCCACAAAGCGGCAATGCATCGCCGGTTCACCTGTGCCGATGCCTGTGCTTCGAGGGAGAAAACAAGCGGTTCCTCGGCCGCTTCGATGAATTGGACGGTTCGCGCAAGAGGCCCGGGCTCGCGGCGATAGTTTTTCGGCTCCGAAAGAGATGCGTTCCTGCATCTCGTCTTTTCGACCTGAGCCATGAAAACACTGAGATCCCTCCTGGGCCATTGCGTGCTGTTGCTGGCGACCGCGCTGGCCGGGTGCGGCGGCGGCACGACGCCCGATGCAACCGGTTCCACCAAACCCACGGACACCCAGATCGCTGCCGAGGTCGAGGCGCCCGCTGGCGCCGTCACTGGCAATGTCACTTTCGATTCGGTGCCCAACGGCAGTGGGCCTCTGGCCTATGACGCCATCGTTCGCAAGCCTGCGCGAGGTGTCATCGTGGAGTTGGTCGGCGATGCGGAGTCCGTGATCGCCCAGACCGTCACCGACGACACTGGCCATTACGCCGCGCAGGTGCCGCTCGGGCGGTCCTTCACCGTGCGCGTCGTGGCCAGAATGCGGCAGACCGACACCGAGCCGGCATGGGACACGCGCGTTGCCGACAACACGCAGCTCAACAGCATCTACAGCCTGGAGAGCGACAAGCAGGTGGCCACCGCGGCGGGCGTTCGGAAAGACCTGCATGCGAGTTCGGGCTGGGATGGCAGCACTTACGCAGGCGCGCGGCTCGCTGCGCCCTGGGCCATCCTCGACACGGTGTACATCGCACAACAAAAGGTGCTGTCGGTTTCGCCGAACACGGTCTTCCCGCCACTCGGGCTGTACTGGAGCCCGAACAATGTGCCGACCGCCGGGGACATCATGCTTGGGCAGATCGGCACGACCTTCTATACGCCGATCGGCGCGTTTTCGCGGATCTTCGTCCTCGGCAAGGAAGACGTCGACACCGATGAGTTCGATGCCTCCGTCATCGCCCACGAATGGGGTCACTATTTCCAGCACGCCTTCAGCCGCGACGACAGCGTGGGCGGCGGCCACGGCGTGGGCGATCTGCTCGATCCACGGGTCGCCTTCTCCGAGGGCTGGGGCAACGCATGGTCGGGCATCGCATTGGCGCGGAGCACCTACACGGACTCGTTCGGCAAGGGCCAGGCCAAAGGCTTGTCGATCGATCTTGCGGCCGGGCCCATCGGAACGAAGGCGGTCAAGGGCTGGTTCAACGAACATTCGATCGACCAGGTGCTCTGGCAGCTCGATGCTGAACAAGGCTTTGGCGTGATCTTCGACGCGATGACCAGCGCGGTCTTCGCTTCGGGCAGCCCGTTGACGTCGGTCCACGCGTTCAATGCCGCGCTGAAAGTTCGGTCGGCGTCGGCCGGTGCGCGCTTTGCGCCGGTGCTCGGGGCGCAGCGGATCAATGCGGAGGCCGATGGCTGGGGGGCGGGCGAGACCACCTCGGGTGGCTCGGCCGTCGCACTGCCGATGTACCAGGTGCTGGCCGTCGGCGGTGTCGTCGACGCCTGCGTCTCGAACAAGCTCGGCGCCACGGCGGGTGGCAACAAGCTGGGCAATTACGCCTTCGTGCGTTTCGATGTGCCGGTGGCCGGAACCTACCGCATCGCCGTGTCCGGCGGCGGAAGCGCCACCGATCCGGACTTCGAGCTGTATGGGCCCAATGGCCTGATGACCCGCGCGGAAGCCTCGGCACCGTCCGCCGAGCGGCTGTCCACCGATCTCAAGGCCGGCACGCATGTACTGGCCATCACCGACTACAACAACGGCGCCGCGAACACCTGCTTCGCGGTCGCCGTCAACTGAAGGGCGCCGCGATGCAGACACTTCGTTCTTCGCGTGTTCGATGGCTCCTGTTCGGCCTGCTGATGCTGGCCGTCGTGCTGCCGCCGCTGTTGGCCGGTGGGGCGGATGTTCCGGTGCCGCCGCGCAATGGCATCCACGACACCCCGCAGAAGGCCAATGGTTCGGGCATCCGGGTGCGCTATCGCGCGGATGGGCTGGCGGTGGTCGGCCAGCCTTTCGCCGTGACGCTGTACTTCGATGCGGTGTCCGACCCGGCTGCGACGTTGCGCATGTCCACCGATGCCGGTTTGCAGATGTCGATGTCCGCGGCGGAGCTGCCGCTGTCACTGGGCTCCAGCGAACTGGCACTGACGGTCGTTCCGTCGGTGGACGGACTGGCCTATCTGAACGTCTTCACGGCGCAGCTTGGCGCTGGCGGCGTGACCTCGATCCCGGTGCAGACCGGCGCTGTCGAGCCCAGGCTGCCGGCGCGCGGTGAGCTGAAGTCGGATGCCGATGGCGAGCCGGTGATCACTTTCAAGGTGCCCTGAGTGCCTCGATCGGCTTGAAGAAGATCGTCGTGCCGCAGAGACCGCCATCGGGCCACAGCGCATAGCCCGGCACCACGCCGCAGCGTTGCCAGCCCAGCCCGCCATACAGGCGCTCGGCATCGCCGCCGGTGGCGGTGTCGAGTACCAGCAGCGACTTGCCGTCGACGGCGGCTTCATGTTCGACGGCAAGCATCAGCCGCGCCGCCACGCCCTGGCGCCGCGCGCGTCGGTGCACCAGCATCTTGGCGACGTCTGCGCGGTGCGGCTGGTTCTCGGGTTGCGCAAGCACGAGCTGCACCGTGCCGACGATCGTGCCGCTCGCGTCCTCCGCAACCAGCAGCGCGCGCTCGCCACGCGCCACACCGCCGGCCACATCGCGCCAGAACGCCTCGGCGCGCGCCTGAGAAAGCGGTTGCATGAAGCTGACCGACGCGCCGCCGGCCACGCAGTCGCACAGCACATCGGCCAGTTCGCGGACCTGTGCCTCGTCGACGGTGTTCAGCCGCCGGATGGTGATCGGCGCGGTCGTCATGCGGGTCTCCTCGTGGCAGCGACGAAGCGGGTCGTTGCGAGCACGACCGCATAGCGCGCGGGCTGGCGTGTCGGGTTGCGGTATTCGAGCGGCCCTTCGAGGTCCATCGCCAGGCAGTCGCCGGCCTCCAGCCGCCAGCGGGCCCCGCCATGCGCCAGTTCCATCGTGCCTTCGAGCAGCCAGATCTGCTGGTGCAATGCGGCGCCGGGGCTGGCGCCTTCCATCACCACGCGTGCACCGGCCGGGAAGTCGACCTCGACGATCCGCAGCGGCGAGGCGTGATCGGGCGGCGACACATTGCGCCGCACGTAGCCGGACGCCGGGTCCTGCCACACGGGCTGCTCGGCGCGGCGCATCAGCGGACTGGGCGCCGCGCGCTCGGTTTCGAACAGCGCGGCCAGCGCGACGCCGAGCCCGGCCGCGACCTTTTCGAGCACGACCGCCGTCGCGCTGGTTTCGCCGCGCTCGATGAGCGAGATCGTCGAGCGGCCAACGCCGCTGCGCGCGGCCAGCGCCTCCAGAGACAGGTTGCTGGCGGCGCGCAAGGCCGCCACGCGGCTGGCGATGCGCTGGTTGATGTCCGCTTCCGCGGCAGGTTTGATTTCCGTCATGATGGATTTATTGTCCACCATGGTGGAAGAGAGTTCAAGGTGTCGACGTATCGCCAGAGGGCGTCCTTTGCCGCAAGTGCATAACCACGATCGCCGCGCGCATAGGCAGTGGCGCGTGTCACGCCGCGCGGCTATCGTCCGGCCAGTTCATCCACCGAGGTATCTCTCATGAGCGAAAAACTGTCCTTCGTCCATCCCACGCCGAACAGCCCGTGGGGCACCTACCTGCAGCAGGTCGATCGCGTCGTCCCGTATCTCGGCGGCCTCGCCAAGTGGGTCGAGACGCTCAAGCGCCCCAAGCGAGCGCTGATCGTCGACGTGCCGATCGAGATGGACAACGGCACCATCGCCCACTTCGAGGGCTACCGCGTGCAGCACAACATGTCGCGCGGGCCGGGCAAGGGCGGCGTGCGCTTCCACCCCGACGTCACGCTGGAAGAAGTGATGGCGCTGTCGGCCTGGATGACGGTCAAGACGGCGGCGGTCAACCTGCCGTACGGCGGCGCCAAGGGCGGCATCCGCGTCGATCCGAAGAAGCTGTCGCTGAAGGAGCT
>JAZKDL010000042.1:0-4784 GCA_040387575.1 Pseudomonadota bacterium | reverse complement strand
CGGATGCGGGCGAGCAGCTCGCGCGGCTCGAAAGGCTTGGGCAGGTAGTCGTCGGCACCGATCTCCAGGCCGATGATGCGGTCCATCGGGTCGCCCTTGGCGGTCAGCATCAGCACCGACACCTTGGCCAGCGCGCCGGGCAGCGCGCGGATGCGGCGGCACAGGTCGAGCCCGTCGATGTCGGGCAGCATCAGGTCGAGGATCACCAGGTCGGGCGCGTGCTGCTGCAGTTGCTCCAGGCCGGACATCCCGTCGGCCGCATGGGTCACGCCGAAGCCCGATTGCGTGAGGTATTCGCTGACCATCTGCGCCAGGCGCGCATCGTCTTCGATCAGCAGGAGTTGGGGGGTGGTCATGACGGCCATGATTGCGCGTGGCCGGCAAGGCGGCTTGAACGCTCCGTAAAGTTGGGGTAAACCAAGGCGTCGCCGAAGCACCCCAGGGGCGCGATCAGGCGGCTTCGAACAGCATGGTGCCAGATCGTGCGGCGCTTTTCGACTGTGGCATCTGCTCGCGCAGCAGCGCTTCGAGCGCGCTGGCGTCCGGCGCTGGCCGGCAGCCGGCGGCGCGTTCGAGGAGCTCGCTGGCCAGCGCGCGCAGCAGTTCGGTCGACGCCTGGATGCGCGCCTTGAAGCCGGCGTCGTCCAGCGTGTCGGCCAGGCTGCGGTTCAGCTCGGCGAACCAGGGCAGCGAGGCCTGGTCCAGAAGCGCCGCCGGATTGGCCTTGTCGCTCACCGCCGACCAGGCCCGCAGGAATTTCTGCACTTCGACGTTGAGTTGCCGGCAATGTTGCAGTTCTTCGCGCAGGGCGCCGAGCGCGGCCACGTCGGTCAGGCGCTTCTGGAAGAAGATCTGCGAGAGCACGCCCCAGTAGTAGGTGTAATCCCAGATGATCTTCACCGGCAGAACCTGCGGGTCGCCGAACAGCGCATATTGGTCCTGATACAGCGTCAGCGTGCTCTCGTAGAACGAGTGATAGAGCTGGTCGTAGAGCTGTGCGCGGGCCTCGATCGAGCGGCCGTTGCGGTCGTGCGCGATCAGGTCGCAGATGTAGGTGTTGCCGATCGCGATGAAGTCGCTGCCCGGCGAATAGAACGGGTCGAGAAACAGGCCGGCCTCGCCGGTCAGCGCCCAGCGCTGGCCCGAGAACACCTGCTTGCAGCCATAGGAGAAATGGCGGAAGAACGCGAAGTCCTGCAGCAGCGCGCGCTTGCCGTCGAGCGCGTCGAACAGCCGCGGCTGATAGGTCTTGAACCAGTCCATCGCCTTGTCGAAACTGTCCATCGTGTCGAGCGGATGGAACTTCGGGTCGGCCACGATGCCGACCGAATGCGAACCCGACGCCAGTGGAATCAGCCAGACCCAGTAGCCCGCGCCGACCAGGTGATTGGTCGACAGCCAGCGCTTCGGTTCGCAGCGGTTGCGCCAGTCGGGGTCGTCGCTCCAGTCGTCGAGCGTGATGCGCTCGCCGATGCGAAACCAGACGGCATTGACGTCGTGCGCGTTCGGCTCGGCCAGCCCGAGCTTGCGCTTGAGCAGCCCGGCACGCCCGCAGGCGTCGACCACCCAGCGTGCCGACGCCTCGTGCGTCTCGCCGTCCTGCGTCCAGCTCAGTCGGTGCGGCTGCTGCGCATCCTCGGCCAGCGTGATCTGGCGCACCAGCGCATGGTCGACGAACTGCACGCCGCGGCGCTTCGCCTCTTCGGCCAGGTAGTTCTCGAAGATGCCGCGATCGATCTGGTAGCTCGGGATCTGCAGCGCCCGGCTCACGCCGATCTCGGTGACCTGGTCGATGTCGCGCCGACCTTCGCTGAAGAAGAAGCGGAAGCCGAACTTGCGCAACTGGTCCTGCTGCAGGTGCGGCTTCAGGCCGAGCACCGTGTCGAAGTAATGCGCGCCGATCTCGACCGACGACTCGCCGACCTTGTGCGCCGCGTGCGGCACCGGGTGCGCGCGGCGCTCCAGCACCAGCACGTCGATGTCGGAGAACTGCTGCTTGAGCTGCAGCGCGAGCGTCAGGCCGGCGAGGCCGCCGCCCATGATCACCACGTCGTGTTGTCGTTGCGTGGCGATCGTCATGGTTCAGTCTTTGCTGGAGGGCTGCAGCCGGAGCGACAGCGTGGGAGAGAGGGACAAATGGATCGGCGAAGAAGCCGACCCGGGTTCCGATCCGGCGGCGAGCCGTTCGAACAGCGGCAGCGCCTGTTCCATCGGATTGCCGCGCAGCAGCGCGGCGGCACTCGACTGCGTCGCCGTTTCCGCAGTGGCGCCTTCGACCAGCGACCAGTCGAACGACGCCACGGTGCGCTCGGTGCGCGCGGGCGCCAGCACCATCGCCACGGCCAACAGCCCGACGCTGGTGGTCACGGACGCCAGCGCACCGACCGCGGGCATGTCGTAGCCCACCAGCAGCACGGCCTGGTCGTCGGCGCTGCACTGCACGGCGGCTTCGAGCAGGCCGGCCGCGAAGCTGCGCTCGAAGCCCGACACCGAGTTGCTCGCCTGCATGCAGCCGGTGCCGATGGTCCAGTAGCCGACCGCGGCGTTGTGCACCGAGTTGTGGAACTTGATCGGCGACAGCATCGTGGGCTCTTTGGCCAGCGTGCTGCACATGTAGTCGTTGATGCCGAGGTCGCCGTGCGCCGAGATGAAGACGCAGGGCAGGTCTTTCGCATCGCGGCCGGCAGCGGCGACCGCTGCGCTCGCCACTTCGAGCGCCAGCGCGACGGTGTCCGGTGCGCGGCGCCGTTCGGCGGGTGCGAGCAGTTGCGGCGCCGGCCGCTTGGCCGGCGGATCGGCCGGTGCGCCCTGCCCGGTGAACGCGGCGCGCGCCGCCTCCCAGCCGGGCAACAGCGGCGACCAGAGCGCCGGACCTTCGATGTGGAGCGTGCGCGCAGTCGTCATGTCTTGCCGAAAATCAGGGCGCAGTTGTTGCCGCCGAAACCGAAGGAATTGCTCAATGCGCGGTGCACGTCGCCGCGCGCCGGTGCCAGCCGGATCTGCGGGCCGCAGTCCGCGTCGGGCTGCGTGGTGTTCACGGTGCCGGGCATCAGGCCGGTCTCGATCGCGAGCAGGCTGATCACCGCTTCCACGATGCCGGCCGCGCCGAGCGTGTGGCCGGTGAAGCCCTTGGTCGAGCTCGCGTGCGTGCTGGCCGGAAAGCGCCGTGCCACCAGCGCGCCTTCGACCTCGTCGTTCTTGGTGCTCGCGGTGCCGTGCATGTTGATGTAGTCGATCGCGTCGGCCGCCAGGCCAGCGCGCGCCAGTGCGTCGTCGAGTGCGCGTTCGGCGCCGAGTCCTTCGGGATGCGGCGTCGACATGTGGTGCGCATCGCTGGCTTCGCCGTAGCCCAGCAGTTGCAGCTGGCCGGGCGCATCGGACGCCTCTGCATCGGCGCGCTCCAGCAGCGCGAAGCCCGCGGCCTCGCCCAGGCTGATGCCGTCGCGTGCCGCGTCGAACGGTCGGCAGGGTTGCGGCGACACCAGCTCCAGCGAGTTGAAGCCGTACAGCACGCTGCCGCACAGCGTGTCGACGCCGCCGACCACGGCCGCGTCGACCAGGCCCAGCCGGATCAGCCGCTCGGCCGACGCGAAGGCCTTGGCGCTGGACGAGCAGGCGGTCGAGATGGTCTCGCACGGTCCGGCGAGGCCCAGTGCGTCCTGCACGAAGAGCGCGAGCGAGTGCGGCGTGTGGACATCGGCGCGCCGTTGCGTCTCGGGGAAGCGTCCGTCCGCGTCGAGTTGCGTGTACGCCAGTTCGGTCTCGCCGATGCTGGAGGTCGAGGTGCCGAGGATCAATGCGATGCGCGTCGGGCCGTAACGGTCGCGCAACGCTGCAACCGCGTCCATGAAGCCATCGGCCTGCAGGCCCAGCCACGCGAGCCGGTTGTTGCGGCAGTCCCAATGGGCGAGCGGCGCGGGCAGCCGCAGCTCTTCGAGTCCGTCGACCCGGCCGATCCAGGTGGCCAGCCGCGGCCGGTCTGGCGCGTCGTCGCCGAAGTCGTTCGGCCGCAGGCCGCTGCGCGAATGCGTGAGCGCGTCGAGCAGCGGCGCCTTGCCGGCGCCGACGGCCGATGTCGCGGTGTAGGCGCGGATGGGAAGTGGCGGAATGCGGGAAGGCACGGGTGAAAAGAGAGGGAAGAAGCGGGATCGTGGGGATCGGCTTGCGCCGAGAGTGCGCGAGCCTACCAGCGGAAATGGCACGCGCACGTCGGCATTCTTCGACAGCGCGCGCGTCGTCGGCGAACGAAGCGGCTCAGCGCAGCCGGCGCTGCGCCAGCGCGACCAGCACCAGCACCGGCAGGCCCAGCGCCGCCGTCGCCACGAAGAAGCTCACGTAGCCGTAGGTGTCGACGAAAACGCCCGAATAGCCGGCGATGAACTTCGGCAGCAGCAGCATCAGCGAGCTGAACAGCGCGTACTGCGTGGCCGAATAGCTGATGTTGGTCAGGCTCGACAGGTAGGCGATGAAGGCGGCCGACGCGATGCCACCGGCCAGGTTGTCGGCCGACACGACGAGCACCAGCATCGTCATGTCGTGGCCGTGAAAGGCCAGCCAGGCGAACAGCAGGTTGCTCGCCGCGCTGAGCACCGCGCCCAGCATCAGCACGCGCATCACGCCCAGGCGCATCGACAGCACGCCGCCGACGAAGGCGCCGACCAGCGTCATGATCACGCCGAACACCTTGCTGACGGTCGCGACCTCGTCCTTGGTGAAGCCCATGTCGACATAGAACGGGTTGGCCATGATGCCCATCACCACGTCGCTGATGCGGTAGATGGCGA
>JAZKDL010000041.1:0-6807 GCA_040387575.1 Pseudomonadota bacterium | reverse complement strand
CCGATCCACGGTGGCACCGCGCGCGGCGAAGGCTGGACGGCGCGCGTGCTGCCCGGCGGCAGCGATTTCCAGTGGATCGTCAGCGACACGCTGTCCGAACTGGACGCGCGTTACGGGCTGGAAACCGATGCCGGCGATCTGATCTACGTGCAGAACCGCGCGATGCGCGCTGCGCCGGCCGAGACGATGGCGCGTCTCCTGCGCGGCGAACCGGTCGACCCATCGCAGATCTATTTCCGCTGCCAACCCAGTTTCGAGACCCATTCGCCCACGCTGCGCTGGACGACCGAACGCATGTTCGTCGGCGCTGGCGTCCGCCATCCCGAGCAGGTGGTCATGCGCTTCTTCGCGCTGACCTGACGCGTCCGGCGGCCGTCGGCCGACGTTGTGATCCAGACAAGAAAAGGAGACAGAACCATGAACCGATTTTTCCCCTCGCACCGCACAGCCGGGACCACCCTGGCCGTTGCACTCGCGTGCCTCGGTACCGCCGCGCTTGCCCAGAATGCGGCCTACCCGACTCGGCCGGTGCGCCTCATCGTCGGCTTCCCGGCAGGCACCGGCCCGGACATCGTCGCGCGCCTGCTCGCCCAGAAGCTGTCTGAAGGCTGGGGCAACGTGGGCGTGATCGTCGACAACAAGCCCGGCGCGGGCGGCCTGATCGCCGCAAGCGAAGCCGCGCGCGCTGTGCCCGATGGCTACACGTTGATGCTCGGCGAGACCGGCCAATTGAGCATCGCGCCGAGCAGTTACAGCAAGCTGCCTTACGACCCGGCGCAAGACTTCGTGCCGGTCAGCCAGGTCGTGACATCGGACTTCATGCTGCTGGTCAATCCTCAGAAGGTGCCAGCGCGCAACGTGAAGGACTTCGTGAGCTGGACACAGCAGCAGAAGGGTCTGTTCATGGGCACCTTCGGCGCCGGAACGCCGGGCCATTTCGGCGCCTACATGTTCGGCGATGCCGTCGGCCAGAAGCCTGAACCTGTCCACTACAAAAGTACCGGCGATGCGCTCGGCGGCATCTTCAGCGGCGACGTGTCGGGCGTGTTCGCGAGCGTCGGACTGGCCGCACCGAATGTGAAGGCAGGCAAGTTGGTGGCGCTGGCATCGAGCGGTGAGGCGCGCAGCGCGTCGCTGCCGGACGTGCCCACCTTCAAGGAACAGGGCTACCCGCAGCTCGTCTTCAACTCGTGGTTCGGCGTGGTGGCGCCGGCCAAGACGCCTCCAGCGATCGTGGCCAAGCTGAGCGCCGATATCCAGAAGGCCGTGCGCTCGCCCGAGGGCAGGGCCAAGATGGAAGACGCCGGCTTTGCCGTGACGGGCACCGACGGTCCGGAGTTCGCCCGCATCATCGCGGCCGACACCCGGACCTGGGGCAAGGCGGTGGCGGCAACCGGATTCAAGGCCGACTGAGCCGGACCACTTCGCGCTTCGGACGGACCGCTTCAGCCGGCATGCGCCCACCCGGCTTCGCACCAGTCGGCCATCAGGGACAAGGCGTCATCGCTGGCGCCCTTCAGTTCGCGTGCGTCGAGTGCGCGCTGGTCGGCCAGGCGGCGCATCAGCGTCGCATCGCGGCCACCGGCGCGAAAGCTTTCGCCGTTGATGTAGACGTGGCGCGCGTCGTAAAGCATCCGCGTGCGGCGGTCCAGCGCGACGCCCTCCCGCGGCATCGCGTCGAGCGGTTCGCCCGGCTCGAACCAGATGTTCGCCTTCGGCTCGGTCATCGACTCGCCCAGCGCACGATCGATCGCGTCGACATCGCGTAATGCGGCCTCGACGGCCCGGCGCGCGAAGGCTTGCAGGTCGGCCGGCATGGCTGCTGGTGCATCGACCGCCGCTTGCCCCGCGTCGCGGTAGTGCACGGGCGGACCACCCTCGCCGTCCTCCTGCGCCTCGGCGTGGGCCTCGGCCATGCGAGCCAACAGGTCGGCGCCAAGCGCCGCCGAAGCAGGCGAGCGCAGGCCGATCGAATAGGTCATGCAGTCGTCACCGACCGCCACGCCGTCATGCGCATAGCGCGGCGGCAGGTAGAGCATGTCGCCGGCTTCGAGCACGAAAGTCTGTTCGGGCTCGAAGTGGCTGAGGACCTTCAGCGGAGCATCCGGCTGCAGGCTCAGGTCGCGCTGCCGGCCGATCGACCAGCGCCGCGTGCCGTGTGCCTGGAGCAGGAACACGTCGTAGCTGTCGAAATGCGGGCCGACGCCACCGGTATCGCTCGCGTAGCTGATCATCAGATCGTCGAGCCGTGCATCGGGCAGGAAGCGGAATTCGCGCAGCAACGCGTGGGCGCGCTCGTCGTGCAGATCGACACCCTGCACCAGCATCGTCCAGCCCGGCTGCTTCAGAGGCGGCAGCGCGCGGCGCGCCAACGGCCCATGCTTCAGCGTCCAGCCGCGCGAACCCTGGCGGATCAGACGGGACTCGACGTCCTCGCGGGCTGCAAGTTCGAACAACTCGCTTCGATCGATCGGTGGCACCATGGCAGGAACGGCCTGCCGCACGAGCAGCGGCTTCTTCTGCCAATGGCGCCGCATGAACTGCGCGGGGCTGAGCCCGCCGAGCAGCGTGAGCGGTTGGTTAATCTCCATGGGAGAATTCTGCAATGGAAATCTCTGAACAATGTGTGGTCGGCCTGACCTGGACCATGAAAGACACGCTCGGCGACGTGCTGGACGTGCTGGAAGAACCGGTGGAATTCCTGGTCGGCGGAAACGATCTTTTCGACGCCATCGAAGCCATCCTGCAAGGCCATGAGCCCGGTGCGCGCGTGCAGCTGCAGCTCGAGCCCGAGCAGGCCTTTGGCGACTTCAACGACCAGCTGCTGTTTCTCGAACCGCGAGCGCTCTTCCCCGAAGGCATCGAAACCGGCATGACTTTCGAGGGCTCGGCGTTGCCTGCGGGCGTCAACGCGGCCATGCCACGTGATGCGCTCTACACCGTCGCGGAAATCTATCCCGACCATCTCGTGCTGGACGGCAACCATCCGCTGGCAGGCATTGCGCTTCGGCTCGACCTCACCGTCCGCTCCGTGCGTGAAGCGACGGAAGAAGAAATCGGCCGCGGGACCGCTGGCACCGGCTTCTTCAAGCTGCCGACTGCAGCGCCTGACAACGGCCTGCTGCACTGATTCGGCGACGCAAACGAACCATGCAAAAAGCCGGGCATTGCCCGGCTTTTTGTTGGACCTCGAACCGCCGATAGCCAATGGCTCGGCGGATCAATACCGCGAGATCTGCCCGTTGTCCAAACGGACTCGATCACCGACCCGCAGGTCGCCCGGGCTGGCAACGTCGAATGCGCGGTAGCCGCCGTTCTCTGTTTGCACCGAGATGCGATAGCTCTCCGCCACACGAGGACGATTGTTGTTCGCCTCGATGTTGTTGCCGAGAAGTGCACCACCGACCACGCCCAGCGCAGTTGCCGCTGCACGGCCGCCGCCATGACCGATCTGGTTGCCAAGCACACCGCCGACCAGACCCCCTGCAATCGCTCCGCCACCGCCCGGGGCATAGCCTGGGGTTTCGGTGCGAAGCACCTCGATGTTCGCGACGCGGCCGTACTCGATATACGAACTGCGAATCGGCTGGACCGGCGCCGCCTGATATGGATAGCTCGTGGTGTACGCCGGAGGCGGTGCCACGCAGGCCGTGAGGCTCACTAGAGCGAGCGCGCCAGCACCCAGGGAAAGATAGCGAAGCTGTGTCTTCATGTGTCGTAACTCCTCAAGATCGGTACGCCCAAGCGCACCTGATGTCCATCCAACGCGTCATCAGCCGATGCGATGACCAGAAGGACATGGTGCTTGTTTCGATATGTGGCAACCGCTCCAGTTCCAGACTTTACCTGTGGGAAACCTGGCCGCACGCACCGATGGTTGCGGACTACAGCAGCGGTCGTTGGCCCGTTCAGTGCTTGCCCGTAGAGCCGTAACCGCCGGTTCCACGTTCGCTCGGCGCGAAATCAGCCACCACCCGAAACTGCGCCTGCATGACCGGCACGATCACCAGTTGCGCCAGCCGCTCCATCGGATTCAGCACGAACGCCGTGGTGCTGCGGTTCCAGGCGCTGACCTTCAGCTCGCCCTGGTAGTCGCTGTCGATCAGGCCGACCAGATTGCCCAGCACGATGCCGTTCTTGTGGCCAAGGCCGGAGCGCGGCAGGATCAGCGCCGCATAGGCCGGATCGGCCAGATGGATCGCGATGCCGGTACCAATGAGCTGGCATGCATTGGGTTCGAGCGTCAGCGGCGCATCGAGGCAGGCACGCAGGTCGAGCCCCGCGCTGCCCGGCGTGGCATAGGCCGGCAATTGGTCCGCCATGCGCGGATCGAGGATACGAACGTCGACTTTCACTTCTTCTTCCCTGTCTGTTGATTCTGTTGTGCCTGCTTGCGGGCGGCTTCATCGGCCCATGTGCGCAGCCCCAGCGCGGCCACCGACGCGAATCGGCGCAGGACGTCCGCGACACCCAATGCCGCCGGCGCCCCGTTGGACTGCAGGCTGCGACGCAAGGCCGACGCTGCGGCCCCTGCCGTTCCAGGCGAGTCGGACG
Source organism: Pseudomonadota bacterium (assembly GCA_040387575.1). Classification (GTDB taxonomy): domain Bacteria; phylum Pseudomonadota; class Gammaproteobacteria; order Burkholderiales; family Burkholderiaceae_C; genus Variovorax. The sequence goes on along the minus strand of JAZKDL010000041.1, from coordinate 2,253 downwards.
ATGGCGTCATGCCGACGTCGAGTGCATGCTCGCCCTCCTCCGGCGCACGCCGCGGCAACGCAGCCTGCGCCGACAGACGCTCGACGTAACTCGCAAAGTCGCCATTGGGCGGGGTGTTCCATTGGGGATTCATTCGAGCGTCCTTTCAGGAAGGCGGGCCGCAATTTCAAGCATGAGTTCGCGCGCCAGCTGCAACTTGGGTGCACGCGGCAACTCGCGCACCCCCTGCGCGTCCACCAGCAGGAGGCTGTTGTCATCCTGACCGAAGGTCAATGGGCCGATGTTGCCGATCAGCAGCGGAATGCCCTTGCGTTGGCGCTTGGCCTTGGCGTGCTCGATCAGGTTTTCGCTTTCGGCCGCAAATCCGACGCAGAACAGCCGGCCACTCTGCGCCCGCTCGCTTTGGGCGACCGTATGCAGGATGTCCGGGTTCTCAACGAAATGCAGCACCGGCGGCTTGCCGCTGCCGTCCTTCTTGATCTTCTGCTCGCTGTGCGAGGCAGGTCGCCAGTCGGCCACCGCGGCGGTCGCGACGAAAACCGTTGCCGCCTGCGCGGCAGCGAGGGTCGCGGCGAGCATGTCATCGGCGGACAGCACGTCGATGCGTTGAACGCCGCGCGGCGTTGGCAGATGAACCGGCCCCGCAACCAGCGTGACTTGGGCGCCGGCGTCGCGCGCGGCGCGGGCGATCGCAAAGCCCATCTTGCCGGACGAGTGGTTGGTGATGCCGCGGATTGGGTCGAGCGCCTCGAAGGTCGGGCCGGCCGTGACCAGCACATGCTGGCCGACCAGCGACTTCGGTTGAAAGAAGGTCGTGATGTCCTCCAACAGTTCGGCGGCTTCCAGCATGCGTCCGTCACCGGTTTCGCCGCACGCTTGCAAGCCGCTGCCGACGCCGAGCAGCACAGCGCCATCGGCCTGGATCTGCGCCAGGTTGCGCTGCGTGGCCGGATGCGCCCACATCTCGCGGTTCATGGCGGGCGCAACCAGCAGCGGCACGCGGCCGATCGGGCGTGCCAGGCACATCAGGCTCAGCAGTTCGTCGGTGCGTCCCTGTGCCAGGCGCGCCGCGAAGTCGGCACTGCACGGCGCGAGCACGATCGCATCGGCTTCGCGGCTCAGGTTGATGTGCGGCATGGTGTTGGGCTCGCGCGCATCCCACTGCGAGGTGTAGACCGGCCGCCCGGACAGCGCCTGCATGGTCACCGGCGTGATGAACTGCGCTGCGGCTTCTGTCATCACCACCTGTACCGTCGCACCCGCCTTGATCAACAACCGGCACAACTCCGCCGACTTGTAGCAGGCGATGCCGCCGGTGAGTCCCAGAACGATGTGTTTGCCCGCGAGATCTTGCATATGCGCGGAAGTGTAATGACCCGCGTTGCCGGATGCGATCCACGCGGTCGAGCCCCTGCTGCGGCACGACTTGTCCCGACGCGACGAGGGCGAAAGCATGACCTTGGGCGCGAAGCCGGTGTTCGGCCCGCCTATAATCCCGATTTCCCACTGCCCGGACTTTTGCGTCCGGAACTGGCATGACCAAATTCGTCTTCGTCACCGGCGGTGTGGTGTCTTCCCTCGGCAAGGGAATCGCCTCCGCATCGCTCGCCGCGCTCCTTGAATCCCGCGGCCTCAATGTCACCCTCATCAAGCTGGACCCGTACATCAACGTCGACCCCGGCACGATGTCGCCGTTCCAGCACGGCGAGGTGTTCGTCACCGACGACGGGGCCGAAACCGACCTCGACCTCGGCCACTACGAGCGCTTCATCAACACGCGGATGCGCCGCGCCAACAACTTCACGACCGGCCAGATCTACAAAACCGTGCTCGAGAAAGAACGCCGCGGCGACTATCTCGGCAAGACGGTGCAGGTGATCCCGCACATCACCAACGAGATCCAGGAATACATCAAGCGCGGCGCCGGCATCGACACACCGCACGAGGTCGACGTGGCCATCGTCGAGATCGGCGGCACGGTCGGCGACATCGAGTCGCTGCCCTTCCTCGAAGCCGTGCGCCAAATGAGCCTGCGCAATGGCCCGAACAACACGGCGTTCGTCCACCTGTCGTATGTGCCGTGGATCGCCGCGGCTGGCGAACTCAAGACCAAGCCGACCCAGCACACCGCGAAGGAACTGCGCGCCATCGGTATTCAGGCCGACGTGCTGCTGTGCCGCGCCGACCGCCCGATCCCGGACGACGAGCGCGCCAAGATCTCGCTGTTCTCGAACGTGCCCGAATGGGGCGTCA
>JAZKDL010000040.1:5867-8981 GCA_040387575.1 Pseudomonadota bacterium | reverse complement strand
GCTGCACGCCCTCGAGGTAGCTCTTGGCCTCGCGGATGATGTGGCGCGCCACGAACTCCGGCGTGTCCTCGAACATGTGGATGAAACCATGCAGCTCGCGCAGGATGTCGTTCGGGATGTGCCGCGAGGTCTTGGTCTCGCCGTAGATGTAGATCGGCACATCGGCGTTCTTGCGTCGCACTTCGCCGATGAAGTTGCGCAGGTTCAGCACCGCCGGGTCGAGGTCGGGGCCCACCGTGAACTCTTCGTCGTCGATCGAGAGGATGAAGGCGCTGGCCCGGCTTTGCTGCTGTGCGAACTGGCTCAGGTCGCCGTAGCTGGTGACGCCCAGCACCTCGAAACCCTCGCTCTCGAAGGCTTGCGCGAGCGCGCGGATACCGAGCCCCGAGGTGTTCTCGGAGCGGAAGTCCTCGTCGATGATGACGATCGGAAAGCGGAATTTCATTCAGGGGGCTCCGGACAGGCAAAGAGGCGCGAAGTGTACGGAATTTGCGTGAAAGTCTCCCGGCGCTTTTGAATGAGAATGCAAGGCCTTCCACAACGGGGAACCGTCATGGCCAACTCCACCGTCTGGTGGCTCATCGCAGGCGCGGCCATCGTGCTCGAACTGCTCTCTGGCACCGTGTACCTTTTGCTGCTCGGCGTCGGATTCGCAGCGGCTGCTGTCTCGGCACACCTGGGCTTCTCGCCGACGGTGCAGATGGTGGTCGCAGCCATCATCGGCGTTGGTGCGGTGCTGGCCTGGTATGCAGTGCGTCGCGGCCGTCCACCCGAGGCACCGAGCCGTGCCAACCGCGACGTGAACCTCGACATCGGCGAACGCGTGCACGTGCCGCGTTGGGCGTCCGACGGAACTGCGGCAGTCCAATACCGCGGCGCCCAATGGACCGTGGTGTCGCGGCCCGGGACCATACCCATCGCCGGCGAGCACCAGGTCGTCGAATTGCGTGGGAACAGACTGGTCGTCGAGCCCATCTGACACCCGCGAATCGGATACCCCTGAAACAGACAAGAAACAAGGAGCAACCATGGATTTTGCAGTTCCCCTCGTCATCCTCGCCATCGCGGTGATCGTGATCAGCCAATCGGTCAAATTCGTACCACAGCAGAACGCCTGGGTGCGCGAGCGGCTGGGCAAGTACCACGGCACGATGACGCCCGGCCCGAATTTTCTGATTCCCTTCATCGACAAGGTGGCCTACAAGCACAGCCTGAAGGAAATCCCGCTCGACGTGCCGAGCCAGATCTGCATCACGCGCGACAACACGCAGCTGCAGGTCGACGGCATCCTGTACTTCCAGGTGACCGACCCGATGCGCGCGAGCTACGGATCGTCGAACTACATCGTGGCCGTCACGCAGCTCGCGCAGACGTCGCTGCGGAGCGTGATCGGCAAGCTCGAGCTCGACAAGACCTTCGAAGAGCGCGACATCATCAACGCACAGGTCGTGGCCGCCATCGACGAAGCGGCGCTGAACTGGGGCGTGAAGGTGTTGCGCTACGAGATCAAGGACCTGACGCCGCCCAAAGAGATCCTGCAGGCGATGCAGCGCCAGATCACGGCCGAGCGCGAGAAGCGTGCGCTGATCGCCGCCTCGGAAGGCCGTCGCCAGGAGCAGATCAATATCGCAACCGGCGAACGCGAGGCCTTCATCGCTCGCTCCGAGGGTGAGAAGCAGGCTCAGATCAACAACGCGCAGGGCGAAGCAGCAGCCATCACCGCCGTCGCGGAAGCCACTGCAGGCGCGATCGAACGCGTGGCAGCCGCCATTCGCCAACCGGGCGGCGAGCAGGCGGTTCAGCTGAAGGTCGCCGAACGTGCTGTCGACGCCTATGGCAAGGTCGCGGCAGACGCCAACACGACGCTGATCGTGCCGAGCAACATGACGGAGACCTCTGCGCTGATCGCGTCTGCTATGCGCATGATGCAGGTGGGCAAGCCGGGAAATTCGGCCTGAGGTTGCGGCGCGTCGGGATAAGGATCCTCTTGCCACTGCTATAATCGAAGGCTCGGAGCGGTGGATGAGCGGTTTAAGTCGCACGCCTGGAAAGCGTGTGAGGGTTAATACCCTCCGCGGGTTCGAATCCCGCCTGCTCCGCCAAGGACTGGCATTCAATGAATGCGTTAGATATTGAAACGGCGCGAACTTCACAAGTTCGCGCCGTTTTCTTTTGTCTCCGCTACCGCACGACGATTCGATCGAGCGCAGGCGGCATCACTGGCGTCGACGTCGACCGACTCTGGATGTATTCCTCGAAAGCATCCACATCCTGGCCGCCGCCGGCAGCATCAACGCCCTCAAGCAAGACAGAGAAGTTGTCGCCTCCAGCCGCCAGAAAGCTATTCATGGCGACACGATATTGGCCGGCCTCCGCCACCTCCGCGCCCCGCAACCTGAGATCCGAAATGCGCGCCCCTTCGGGTTTCGAGAGGTCGCAGGCATAGCTGAAACCCACAGACGGATACAGCACACGCGGCGCGGCCACCGTGTTGGTGCCACTCGCGAATTGCTGCTCCAACAACCGGCGCAGTTGCGCGCCTGTCAGCGTCTTCACGACCAGGCTGTTGCCGAAGGGTTGGGTGCTGAAGAGCTGACCGTAGGTGACGCTGCCATCCGCTGCCGGTACAAGATCCGCGCGCACGCCGCCGGGATTCATGAAAGCGATCTGCGCACCGCCACGGCCAAGCGATTGCGTAGCCGCCAGTTGCGCGTCGGCGATCAGATTGCCCAGGGTGCTCTCGCGCGACGCCGAAGGCCGGCGAGTCATTGGCGAGCCCAGGCGGCCCACCACGCGCTGGGAAAGTGGTGCGGCAGCCGCTGCGTATCGTTCGATCAGCGCAGCGACCGTGGGATCCTTGGGAAAAACGGGAAAGTCGCTGCGCAGCGCAACGACTTGGCCGCCGCGATCGAATGCTTCACCCTGCACGATCAGGTTGTCAGCGCTCTTGCGCACGACCTTGCCACTTTGGACGTTGATCGACAGACGGACATGGGTCAGCAAGGTGCCGTACTGGCCGGCGCTGGTCAGGAGCAAAGTTCGCGTCGAGTCAGTGGTCGCGACTTGGCAGATGTACGACTGGTGCGTGTGGCCCGAAATCACAACGTCGACCTC
>JAZKDL010000040.1:0-5857 GCA_040387575.1 Pseudomonadota bacterium | reverse complement strand
GGCAGGATGTCGCCCCGCAGACCCGGACAGCGCTTGTCGTCGTAGCCGCCCGTGGTTGCACCACCTTCGTGGATCAACACCACGATCGCGTTCGCGCCAGCAGCCTTCAGCGGTTCGATCTGCGCATTGATCGTGTCGGCCTCATCCGCGAAGCGAAGCCCGGCCACACCCGACGGTGTCACGAGGCTCGGCGTATTGCGCAACGTCAGGCCGATGAAGCCGACGCGCACGGTCGCGCTGCCCTGCGTGAAACGCTTCAAGCCGGTCGCCGGGAACAACGTGCTGCCGTCACCACGCAATGTGTTGGCCGCGAGAAAACCGAAGTTTGCGCCGGGGAACGCCTTGTTCACCCGGCATGGCTCGAGCAGCGTGTTCCGCTCGCAACCGCCCTGCTTCATGCGGACCAGTTCGGCCTGCCCTTTGTCGAACTCGTGGTTGCCCATCGCGTTGAAGTCGATCTGCATCGCATTCACCGCCTCGATCGTTGGCTCATCGAGGAACAGGGCGGAAATCAGTGGAGATGCGCCGATCATGTCGCCAGCAGAGACCACTGCATGGTGCGGATTCGCCTTCTTCAGCGACGCGATGGCCGACGCCAGGTAGGCTGCGCCGCCGGCCGGCACGGACACGGCCGTCGCACCCGGTGTGGACGCCGGGATCGCCATGCGCGGAGGCTCGAGGTTGCCATGCAGGTCGTTGAAGGCCATCACCGCGACCTCGATGGTTGCGGGTTGCACCATGGCCGTCGCCAATGCCGATGCGGGGCGAGACGTCATCGACGAGCACCCGCTGAGTGCGAGGCAAGCGACGGCAACAACCTTCGTCGCGATACCAACTGACGGAAACTTGATGTTCAAGGCGTCCTCTTTTTGCCTAAAGCAGATGGGCTGCAACGCCCATGTAATGACTGACCGTTCCGCCAAGCACGAACAAATGCCAGGTTCCATGACCGAAACGCCAAGCGCGTGGATTGCGGTAGAACACAGTCCCGACGGTATAGAACAGCGCGCCGACGATCAGCCAGACCAGTCCGCCCGTGCTGAGCTGCAGCGCAACCGGAACGACGCCGAGAACGCAGCCCCAGCCAAGTATCAGATAAGACGATAGCGAGGGCGCGGCACCCTCCGCGGCCTGCCATTCACGCCGGACGCCTGCAAGCGCGACGTACCAGATCGCCGCCACGACGAGCCACCCAAAGACGCCGGGCGTTGCGGTCAGTGCGAATGCTGTGTAGGTACCAGCGATGAGCAGGTAAATCGCGCAATGGTCGACGCATTCCCATTGACGTTTGGCCGCCCCTCGACTGCCGTGGAACAGCGTCGATGCGCAATAGAGGATCACGGCACAGATGGCAAAAACGATCGCACCCGACAGTGCGATCGAAGTGCCGTCGCGCATCGCTTTGTCGATCAGAACGATGGCGCCGGCGATTGACATCAGCAAGCCGAGCGCATGGGTCACCGTGTTGAAGCGCTCCCCGACCTGCATCGTCAACCCGCGCTCGCGTGCCTGAGCCTGTGCTGTTCGACCGCCAGAGCAAGTGAAAGAAGGTGAGTGGACATGGCGAGTGGAGAAGCGAACTGGACATCCGTACAACCAGATCGTGGGCATCATCCTGCAGCACGGAGGTTTCCGCGGCGTGACAGGTATACGCCTCCGAACGCGCGTCAATCCCTGCGGTTGGACCTCATCGCGCTACGATGTACGCCAATCGTTACGTATCTGGAGCCCCAATGGCCGAAAAACCCAACCTGAACCACGCGCTCGAGAAGAACGCCAAGGTCGCCGACGAGATTCAGCGTGCGGCGCAAGACCTGTCGATCGTGAACATCGTGCTCGAACAGGAGCTACCCGATGAAATCCAGGTCGGCGACGTGGCACAGGCTCTGGCGCACACCAGCGACCTGGAAGAAAAGCTCGCCAAGTCGGCTGAGACGCTTGCCAAGGTCAATGCGGCACTCGCCACGGAAATCGAAAAGCGCATCGAAGTCACTGAGCAGCGCGACGAGAGCATTGCGCTCGCCAAGAAGTTGGAACAACGGCAGTCCGGCGCGTCCAACGCCGGTTGATCCATTCCTCGCGCCACAAGAAAAAAGGGGCCCGAAGGCCCCTTTCTTTTTTTGCTGCTTGAAAGCAAGTAAGCGATCAGCGCACCACGGCGATCTGCGTGCGGACGCCACCCTTGTAGGTGTACAGCGTCAGAGCGCCGTTCTTGATGTCGCCCTTGTCGTCGAAGGCGATCGGGCCGGTCAAGCCCTTGTATTCGACCTTGCTGACTTCCGGCAGGTACTTTGCGGGATCCGAGGAACCTGCCTTGACCATCGCAGCGGCCAGCACTTGCACCGCGTCGTACACGTACGGTGCGTAGATCTGCACTTCGACGCCGTTCTTTTCCTTGAACTTGGCCTTCCAGGCATCCAGCGGTGCCTTGAAGTCACCGTCCACGCCGCCTGCTTCAGCGCAAACGACCATTTCTTCACCGATGGCATCACCGGCCAGCTTGGCCAGTTCACCAGTGCACAGGCCGTCGCCGCCCATGAACTTGACGTTCATGCCGAGCTGCTTGACCTGCTTGAGCATCGGGCCACCCACGGCGTCCATGCCACCGAAGAACAGCACGTCGGGCTTGGCACCCTTGAGCTTGGTCAGGATCGCGTTGAAGTCGGTCGACTTGTCGGTGGTGAATTCGTGACCGACGATGGTCGCGCCTGCGGCCTTGGCCGACTTCTCGAACTCTTCAGCAACGCCTTGGCCATAGGCGGTACGGTCATCGATCACGGCAATGTTCTTGCCCTTGAGCGTTTCGACAGCGTACTTGCCGAGCGTGCCGCCCAGTTGCGTATCGTCAGCCACCACGCGGAAGGTGGTCTTGAAGCCTTGGCGGGTGTACTTCGGGTTCGTCGCCGACGGCGAAATCTGCGGGATGCCCGCGTCGCTGTACAGCTTCGATGCCGGGATCGTGGTGCCCGAATTCAGGTGGCCGACCACGCCGTTGACCTTGCTGTCGACCAGCTTCTGAGCAACGGCCGTGCCTTGCTTCGGATCGGCCGCGTCGTCTTCGGACAGCAATTCGAATTTGGCGACCTTGTCGCCGATCTTCACGCCTTGGGCATTCAGGTCCTCGATGGCCATCTTGGCGCCGAGTTCATTGTCCTTGCCGAGGTGGGCGATCGCGCCGCTGGTCGGGGCCACATGGCCAATCTTCACGACCAATGCGTCGGCGGGAGGTGCAGCCGCAGGTGCAGCAGCGGTGGGCGTAGGTGCAGCTGCCGGCGCGGCGGCTTCTTCCTTCTTGCCGCAAGCCACTAGCGTGAGAGCAGCCAACGCGACCGCAGTCCATTTCAATTGCATGGGAACCTCCAGAACATGATGAATAGAGAAAAACCGTTTTTTCCAGCCGGTGCGACAGCAGAGCAAATTCCGCGCCGAGCCAGGTGTTCAAGCGCCCTCGCGCCGTCGAACCCGAGGCAGTTTAGCCGAGGTTCAAGGGGCCGAAAACCGCGCTGACCCTTGATATTCAGAAAGTTCCGCGGCCAACGATTCGGCCACCACCGCACGCAAAACTACCTCGATTTCAGCTCGCAGCACGGGAAGCATTGCGTCGAGTTGGACTTGAACAGCTGCGGACACTGCATCGCTCAGCCGCTCCTCCAGCGAAAGGTCGATGCGCTGAAGTACACGGTCCAGCAAGTGCGCTTCGAGGTCGAGCATGTCGGTGTCGGATGAATACCCGGGCCCGAGTGCAATCGTCCGAGTCGAATCGATCGCTGAGGAAGTCGATTGGGGCGTGATGGCCGTCGAATCCGTCACGGTGCCCGGTTCCGGTTCGATCACCACGGTCAGCGTTGGAACGAAGCGCGGCGGCATGCGTGGACCGGTCATCAGCGCCCACCGCCGGCAAAGTCATGGCGCGTGATCGCGTAGCCGCGATCGGCGTAGTGGCGCCAGCGTGAGCGAGCGAGTTGCCGATCTTCATCGCCAGCGCTCACGATATCGACCAGCCGATCGAAGCGCTCGAAACCTGCCGGCACCTGTGTGCCGAGATTCACCACCACCTGCTGGTGCGGCAGCGGCATCGCGCAACCGGTGGCAAGAATCACCGGCGAGCGCTGTACGAGCGCGGGCTCGGCGTCCACTCGGCAATGCGCGATGAAGTCCACCGACGAGAACTCCCAGAGCGCCATATCGACGGCGTCCAGTAGTTGCGCGTCCGCAACGACCACCACGCGCGCACCACGGGCGGAAACAGCCTTCCGCAACAGCCGGCAAGCGTAGCCGACCTTGTCCGGCGTGTTGAAGTGAAAGTCGATGCCGGTCACGCGGGCGTGCGCGGCTTGCGCAGCGGCTTCGACGGCGCAGCGACCGGCAGAGCGGAGCCACCGTTGCGCGCTTGCTCAAGCAGGTATGAAACGAGCAAACCGACTGGCCGGCCTGTCGAGCCCTTTGCAGCACCGCTCTTCCAAGCGGTTCCAGCAATGTCCAGATGCGCCCATGGGAACTTGGCCGTGAACCGCTGCAGGAACTTGGCCGCCGTGATGGCGCCACCCGCGCGGCCACCGATGTTGGCGACATCCGCGAAATTGGTTTTCAGGCCTTCCGCGTATTCGTCGTCGAGGGGCAAGCGCCAGCAGCGATCTTGCGCCGTCTCGCCTGCAGCTTCGAGCGACTTGGCGAGCGCGTCGTCGCTGGAGAACAACCCGCTGCGCACGCCACCAAGCGCTACGACGCAAGCGCCGGTGAGGGTCGCGATGTCGACCACCGCCGCGGGCTCGAAGCGCTCGGCATAAGTCAACGCATCACAGAGGATGAGTCGACCTTCTGCGTCGGTGTTCAACACTTCGATGGTCTGGCCGCTCATGCTCGTCACGACATCGCCAGGCTTGAGCGCGCGGCCGTCGTTCATGTTCTCGCACGACGGAATCAAGCCGACGACATTGATCGACGGCTTGAGATCGGCCAATGCGCGGAATACGCCGAGCACGCTCGCCGCACCGCACATGTCGAACTTCATCTCGTCCATTTCGCCGGCCGGCTTCAAGGAAACCCCGCCAGTGTCGAAGGTGATGCCCTTGCCCACCAGCACGACGGGCGCCTGCGCCTTGGGAGCACCGTGATAGTGCAACACGATGAAGCGCAGCGGTTCGGACGAACCCTGGGCTACCGCCGCGAACGAGCCCATGCCCAGCTTGGCGACTTCTTTGGGGCCCAGCACCTCGCATTTGATGCGCGGCAGCGACGCGAGCGACTTGGCGGCGTCGGCAAGCATCGTCGGCGTGGCGTGGTTGGCCGGGCGATTGCCCCACTCCTTGGCGAACTCGATGCCAGCGACCAGCGCGGTGCCTTCATCGAACGCATCGGCTACGGCAGCTGCAATCGGCACACCGATCGTCAGTTGACGGATGCTTCGGCCTTCGGCCTTGGGCTTTGTCGTCGTGTAAACATAGCTGGCGTCCGCCGCGGCAAGGACTGCGCAGCGCACCGCCGCAGCTTCCACGGCGCCAGCGAATACGATAACGAGCTTTTTCGGTGCATGCGCTTTCGCTGCGCCAACCGCAGCCGTCACCGCGCTGCGCACCGAGGCCGGCGAGCCATCAGCGATAGACACCAGCAACACGCGCGGCGCGGTGACACCCGCTGGACGGTAAAGCGAAAGCAGCTTTCCGGCCTTGTCGGGTAGGTCACCGGCCTTGCGGGCCGAGGCAATCAGGGGGGTGAGCAGGTCCTTGGACGAGGCGGCGGCGCCGGTGGGCGCATTGCCGACGAGCACGATCAGGGCATCTGCCTTTTCGCTGGTCGCCTGCACGATGGTGAGGGTCTTGAGTTGAAAGTCCATAATCCTTTTTTTCCCTCGTCCATG
>JAZKDL010000039.1:0-7154 GCA_040387575.1 Pseudomonadota bacterium | reverse complement strand
CGCCGGCCTCGGTCATGGCGCTCAAGAAGAGCGGCATCACCAAGCCGGCCGACCTGGCGGGCAAGAAGCTCGGCGCACCGGTGTTCGACGCCGGCCGCCGCGCGTTCCCGATCTTCGCCAAGGCCAACAACATCGGCGCGGTCAACTGGACTGCGATGGACCCGACGCTGCGCGAAACCATGCTGATCCGCGGCGACATCGACGCCATCACCGGCTTCACCTTCACGTCGCTGCTGAACCTGGAAGCGCGCGGCGCCAAGGCCTCGGACATCGTGGTGCTGCCCTACCCCGACTACGGCGTGAAGCTCTACGGCAACGTGATCATCGCGTCGCCGAAGCTCATCAAGGAGAACCCGGCCGCCGTGAAGGCCTTCCTGTCGGCCTTCGCCAAAGGCACCAAGGACGTCCTCGCCAACCCGGCGGCCGCGATCGAGTCGGTCAAGGCGCGCGACGGCATCATCGATTCGAAGCTCGAAACGCGCCGCCTGCAGATGGCCATCGACACGGTGATCAACAGTCCCGACGCGCGCGCCGAAGGCTTCGGTGCCATCAACCCGGCACGCCTGTCGCTGATGGCGTCGCAGGTGTCCGACGCCTTCAACACCAAGACCCGCGTGAGTGCCGACGCCGTCTGGAACGGCACGATGCTGCCGCCCGCGGCCGAGCTCAACGTGCTGAAGAAGTAATGGCCGGCGAACCGGGCAGCGACGCGCCCTTCGTCGACTTCCAGGACGTCTGGCTCGCCTACAACGAGCAGTTGCTGCGCGAGAACCACTTCGCGGTCGAGGCCATCGACCTGAAGGTCAAGCGCGGCGAATTCATCGCCATCGTCGGGCCTTCGGGCTGCGGCAAGTCGACCTTCATGAAGCTCACCACCGGGCTGAAGATGCCGTCGATGGGCAGGATCCGTATCGACGGCCAGCCGGTCACCGGCCCGCTGAAGATCTCGGGCATGGCCTTCCAGGCGCCGTCGCTGCTGCCGTGGCGCACCACGGTCGACAACGTGCTGCTGCCGCTGGAGATCGTCGAGCCCTACCGCAGCAGCTTCCGCGAGAAGCGCAAGGAATACGAGGAGCGTGCGCGCCGGCTGCTGCAGAAGGTCGGCCTGGGCGGCTACGAGGACAAGTTCCCATGGCAGCTGTCCGGCGGCATGCAGCAGCGCGCGAGCATCTGCCGCGCGCTGATCCACGAGCCGAAGATGCTGCTGCTCGACGAGCCCTTCGGCGCGCTCGACGCCTTCACCCGCGAAGAGCTCTGGTGCATCCTGCGCGACCTCTGGACCGAGCAGCAGTTCAACGTGATCCTGGTCACGCACGACCTGCGCGAGTCGGCCTTCCTCGCCGACACCGTGTACGTGATGAGCAAGTCGCCCGGCCGCTTCGTGGTCAAGCGCGAGATCGACCTGCCGCGTCCACGCGAGCTGGAGCTGACTTACACCAAGGAATTCACCGACATCGTGCTGGAGCTGCGCAGCCACATCGGCGCCATTCGGAATACCGGCATCAGCGCGGCGCAGACCTCTGCGGCGATCTCTCACTGAGACACTCATGCAGAACAACAAGCAAATCGAACGCTGGTCGCCCTGGCTGCTGCTGGTCGCGGTGATCCTGCTGTGGCAGATCGTCTGCTCGGCCTTCGAGGTCTCCGACTTCATCTTCCCGAGCCCGTGGCGCATCTGGACGCAGTTCTGGGAGTTCAAGCTCATCATCGCCGGCCACGCCTGGCGCACCTTCTGGGTGACGATGGCCGGCTTCGGCCTGGCGATCGTGGTCGGCGTGCTGCTGGGCTTCGTGATCGGCAGTTCGCGACTCGCCTACGCGGCGATGTACCCGCTGATGACCGCCTTCAACGCGCTGCCGAAGGCGGCCTTCGTGCCGATCCTGGTGGTGTGGTTCGGCATCGGCGCGGGCCCGGCCATCCTCACCGCCTTCCTGATCAGCTTCTTCCCGATCATGGTGAACATCGCGACCGGCCTCGCCACGCTCGAGCCCGAGCTGGAAGACGTGCTGCGCGTGCTGGGCGCCAAGCGCTGGGACGTGCTGATGAAGATCGGCCTGCCGCGCTCGATGCCCTACTTCTACGCGTCGCTCAAGGTCGCGATCACGCTGGCCTTCGTGGGCACCACGGTGTCGGAGATGACGGCGGCCAACGAGGGCATCGGCTACCTGCTGATCTCCGCCGGCTCGGCGATGCAGATGGGCCTGGCCTTCGCGGGCCTGATGGTGGTGGGCGCGATGGCGATGGTGATGTACGAGATCTTCAGCGCGATCGAGAAGCACACGACCGGCTGGGCGCACCGCGGATCACAGAACACCTGAGACCGCCCGAAAGAAACGCCCGGGAGCGCCTGCGCGCTCTGCGCCGATCCTCTGGCGACACCGGGCAGCCGGCCGTCGTCAGAGCATGTTGGTCATGTCATTGCGCGCCATGGCGCCGACGCTCTTCATGAGGTTGGCCGCATCGGGTGCGGTCTTCAGGAACTCGCGCAGACTCTGCTGCCCCGTCTTCGTGCTCACCTGCGCGTTGTTCCAGTCGAAATGCACCGACTTGTTTTCAGAGAGGCCTGCGGGTGGCGCCTTGTGGCTGCTGGTCGTGGCTTGGATGGTCATGGAATCTCCTTGGTGGAAAAAACCGGATGAGGCGCGGCGCGCCGGCCGGAATTGAAAGTTTCCGACTCGCGCCGTCACCCGCATGCTTGGCCCACGAAGCCGCGTCGCACCACCCGAATCGCCTGCACGCACTCTCTCGTCCGGGATCGGAAGCGCCCCGACGGGCGCTCGCCCGAATCAGTATTTCTTGTTGAAATTCGCGCGGATGCGCTCGGCCAGATAGTCGCCGGCCGTGATTGCGGGGTACTTGCCGGACGGCGATTCGATCAGCGCATCGGTGTTGGCCTGGCAGAAGAAGGCCAGGCTGTAGCGCGGCCCCATGTACTCGCCCGGCAGCGGGTTCTTCACCCGGTGGAAATTGCTTGGCAGTACGTCGTCGCTCCAGCGCATCAGCATGTCGCCGATGTTGCAGGTGATGTAGTCCTCTTCGGGCGGGATGGACGTCCATGCCTGCGCATCCGCTTCCTTGCCCGGGCACACCTGCAGGCCGCCCTGCCCCTGGCGCTGGTACAGCAGCGTGAGGCAGTCGAAATCGGTGTGCGCACCGGCGCGCCACAGGCCCAGATTGCTCTGCGCCTCGGGCGGAATGGCGTAGTAGTGCAGCATGCGCAGCGTGCTCTGGTAGGTCTCGGACGACGGCTCGTGCGCACGCGTGAAGAACTCGCGGTCGAAGCCGAGCTTGTCGGCGAAGCACGAGAGCACGCGCATGCCCACGGCCCAGCTGGCCTGCTCGAAGGCCAGCATCGTGGGCTTGAAGCCAGGCAGTTCTTCTTCGCTCGGATACAGACCCGCCATGCGCGGCCGGGTGATCTGGTAGCTCTCCTTCTGGTCGGCCGTTCCGGTGGACGGGCGAAACTGTGCGCGGCTTTCCCAGCCCGCGTTGCGCGCCAATGGGTACTGCGCCTTCACGCTGTCGGGCAGCGCGAAGAACTTCTCGCTCATCGCAAAGGCCTCGCGCATATGTGCCAGCGGCACGCCGTGGTTCTTCAGCTGGAAGAAGCCGACGTCGATCGACGCTTCCCACAGCTGGTCGGCTATTTCGGCGCGGCGGTTCTCGAAGTCCGCGAGATCGATGACGCGGATCTCGCGGTCGTTGGTTTCCGAACCCATCGCGCCCATGCGCGATTCCTTCTGCAGTTCGGCCATGCCGTAATTGGCGGTGTTCATGTGGGTTGCTCCTGGCAAAGAGATTGGTGACGGACACATCGGACGCAGGGCCGCACCGGTTGCCAGAGGGCTTGCAGGAGTGATGCCAGGAGAGAGCACGGGATGTGGCTGACTTGCACGACTCTTGAAGACCTCGCGGCGGGCGCGAGCCTCAAGAGCAATTCCCAGGCGACCTGTCGACAGGCCGATGAACGCTTCTACTCTCGGCGCGGATTAAAGCAAAACAGGCGGGGGTTTGGCAACCGGCGCGATGTAAAAACCACGGCGCGCGCACTGTCAGACCGACCTTCCGTGCAGCACGTTGGTGCGCACGCGCGGCTGCTGGCCTGGCATGGAACCTGCAAAAACCGGCAACGGAGTAGAAGCGTTCAGCAGCGGCCCGCAGGCCGATGCCCGGAAATTGCTCTGGGATTTGCGACGCGCATCGCATGTGCATCGCATGAGCGGTGCCGCCCTGCGGCGCCACAGGCCCGACATGCTTCCACCAAGGAGAGTTTCCATGCAACGCCGTTCCCTCCTGCGCGCCGCCGGCGCCGCCACCGCCCTCGCCGCCACGCCCTTCGTCCGTGCGCAAGGCTCGCTCAAGCCTTTCAAGTTCAACCTCGGCTGGAAGATCGAAGCCACGGCGGCCGGCTTCCTGGTCGCGCACCAGCGCGGCTACTACAAGGACGCCGGCCTCGACGTCGCGATCGACACCGGCAACGGCTCGGCCGCGGCGATCAGCCTGGTCGGCAGCGGCGCCTACGACTGTGCGTCGGCCGACCTCGCGACCATGGTCGAGTTCAACGTCAACAACCCGAGCGCAGGCTTGCGGGCCGTCGCCATCCAGTACGACCTGAACCCGAACGCGATCCTGGTGCGCAAGGGCGGACCGATCACCAAGCCGTCGGACCTCGCGGGCAAGACCATCCTGGGCCAGCCCTTCAACGCCTCGCGCAAACTGTTCCCGGCCTTCGCCAAGGCGCAGGGCTTCGACCCTTCCGGCGTGAAATGGGAAAACGTGACGCCTGACATCGGCGACACCCGCTTCGTGAAGGGCGACTTCGACGCCGCGGCGTACTTCTATTTCACCGGCCTGCTGAACCTCAAGGCGCGCGGCATGGGCCCGGAGATGATCACGATGTTCCGCTTCTCTGACTACGGCATGAAGTCGTACGGCAACGGCCTGGTCGCGAATGCGAAGAGCATGGAGAACGCGGCCGCCATGACGGCCTTCGTCAAGGCGACGACACGCGGCTGGGTCGACGTGATCGCCGACGCCAAAGCCGGCGCCGCGGCCGTCAAGGCGCGCGAGCCATTGGCCAACGAAGAGATCGAGTTCGAGCGCCTGCAGCTGGTGGTCGACGGCTCGATGAAGACCGCCGAGACCCGCGCCAACGGCTGGGGTGCGGCCACGCCGGCGCGCCTGCAGGCGACCATCGACGAGACCGTCGCCGCGTTCGGCCTGAAGAGCAGCCCGGCGGTGGCCGACATCTGGACCGACCGATTCCTGCCGTCCGCAGCCGATCGCAAGCTGAAGGCATGAGCGCCGCCCGGCCGCCCGAAGGCGCCCGACACCGCAGCCCATGGGCGAAGGTGGCCTGCTGATGAGCTCGGCCATCCCGATCATCGACCTGCACGATGCGCTGCAACCTGGCAGCGTGCGCAGCGCCGAAGTGGCCGCACAACTGCGCCAGGCCGCCATGTCGTCCGGCTTCTTCTACGTGCGCCACCACGGCATCGAGCCCGCGCTGGTGCGGCAGCAGTTCGCGTTGACGCGTGCGCTGCTCGACCTGCCGGCCGACACGCGCGAGGCGCTGTCGATGCGGCACTCGCCGACGATGCGCGGCTTCGAGAACCTCGGCGAGCAGACGCTCGACGCCACCGCCAGGCCCGACTTGAAAGAGAGCTTCTACTGCGGCATGGCCTATCCGGCCGACCATCCGTACGTCGTCGCCGGTTACCAGACCTATGGCCACAACCAGTGGCCGCGGGCGCTGCCCGAAGCGCCGGCGCAATGCGAGACCTACATCCGCGCGATGCTCGGCCTGTCGCAGCGGCTGATGCAGTTGATGGCGCTGTCGCTCGACCTGCCCGAGCGCTACTTCGACCACACCGCCGAGAGCCCGATGGTCACGCTGCGCATGGTGCGCTACCCCGCGCATCCGGCCGGCGCGGACGAGCGCACCTTCGGCGCCGGCGCACACACCGACTGGGGCGCGCTGACGATCCTTGCGCAGGACGCGCACGGCGGGCTGGAGGTCTGCATGCCCGACGGCAGCTGGGTGCCGGCCACGCCGGTCGAGGGCTGCTTCGTGGTCAACCTCGGCGACATGATCCCGCGCTGGACCAACGGGCGCTATCACTCCAACCCGCACCGCGTGCGCAACCTGCATTCGGGCGGCGCACCGCGTTACTCGATCCCGTTCTTCTACGAGCCCGACTACTTCGCGCGGATCGAACCGGTGCCCGGCACGGTGGCGCCGGGCGAAGCATCGCGCTTCGAAGCCTGCACGGCGGGCGAGCACCTGCGCGAGATGTACCGCAAGACCTACGGAATGACCTGAGCCCAGACGGTCTCGACCTCGGTCGTGACCTCGGTCATCAGCCGATGGATCGGGCACTTGCCGGCGACGCGCAGCAGCTCGGCGCGTTGTGCATCGTCCAGGTTGCCGGTGACGTGCAGCGAAGCCTTCAGGCGATAGACGCCCTTGCGCTCCTCGCTGTCGTCGCGATCGACCGTCACCTCGATGTTCTCCACCGGCATGTTGCGGCGGCGCGCGTAGAGCAGCATCGTGAGCGCCTTGCAGGCACCCAGCGCCGCATCGTAGAGATCGTGCGGCGACGGGCCGGCGCCATCGCCGCCGCCAGCGACCGATGCGTCGACCGGAAAGTCGACGTCGCCGATATGAACGGTGTGCGTGACGCCGGTCGTGCCGTTGCGCCGGATCGAAATGGCCATGGCGAATCCTTGTCGTTGTGTTTGTGGATGGAGATTGTGTGGATGGAAAGCGTCAGCCGGCGCCACCATAGCGCTCGGTGCGGATCACCGCCGCGGGCACATGCGCCGCGATCAGTCCGCTCGCCACCGCCTCGACGAAGCGATTGGCGCCGCAGACATAGGCATGGCGCGGCACATGGCCCCAGCGCTGCAGGATGTCGTGCAGCGCGGCGGTGTCGAGGCGCTGCGCCACGTCGCCCGCACGTTGCGGCGCCCCGCGCGTCGTGGCGGCGACGAAGATGAAGGCGGGCACGCGCGCCTGCAAGTCGACCAGTTCGTCGCGAAAGGCCAGCTCGTCCCAGGTGCGCGCCGAATACACCAGCAGCAGCGGCGTCGATGGCGCGCGCTGCCAGTCGCGCACCATCGCCATCAGCGGCGCGATGCCCGAGCCGCCGGCC
>JAZKDL010000038.1:0-5334 GCA_040387575.1 Pseudomonadota bacterium | reverse complement strand
GAACTCAGAAGATTGCGGTACACGGCGATGTCCCGTGCGAGCGTATGCGCCAGGTAGCGCCATCCGTCATGGCGAATGGCAGATGCGGCATCGAGCAATTGGGTGGTGAACGAAGCTGCTTCACCCAGCATGCCGCCTTCGCGGAAGAGAAGAGCGCACACCGCGAGTGCCTCGAGCCGCATTGCGCCGTCCGGACTCTGCAGGTTCCGAACGAAACAGCGCGCGGCGGTTTCGAGTCGTCCGCGAACCAGCATCAGGAGGCCGGTGGTGCGGCAAGACATCGAACTCAGCAAGGGATGGCCATCCATCAAGGCCAGCGATTTCTCGTGAATGGTCTCGACCGCTTCGAAGTTGCCGATCAACAGCTGGATGTCGCCGAGCAACTGCCAATGCTGCGCCATGAAGAGTGGTGTGCCACCGGCTGACAGGGTCTCGCGGACGATCGTTGCCGCTTCCGCATGGCGGCCCTCCGCGAGCAGGTCCTGCAGTCGACGTGGCAATTGATCTCCCATGCGAAGAATCTGGATGGCGGCTAGGTAATTCGGATAGATCATTCGCGTTGTCGCTTCCTGGTATGTGGATGTCAGGTTATGAGGCGGGTCGTCAGCGAGATGGAGGCTGGCGAACATCCGTTCCTGCTAGCGAAGCAGGTCATGGCAGGGAAAGTGAACAATCGTTTCGAGATTCGCGGATGAATTGGAGTTGTCTCTTTTTATGCGCCATGGGTTTAGGTCCGATCCGCGCGAAAGAATGGCTGTCGACCGCTGCTGGTGGAGCGGCCGATGCAAGGGAAGGGCGGGGTTCGGCGGACTCGACGGTGCGCATTGGCAATGGTCGTTGCCGAAGGCATGCAGTCGTCGCCGTGATGCTGCGGCGGCGAGGCTGACAGTGATCTGTCGCCCAGGGAAGGAGCGGCTTGTCGGGGGAGAACAGTCGATTGATGGACTGCGTGAGACTGGATCAACGCAGCACCGGAAGCCGGCATGTGGATCGATCGGAACTGCGGTCCGGCGGAATCTAGCCGGTGTGCATCCTGGTCGTCGAGGCATGCATGTGCGTGTCATACGGGCTCAATTCCCACGCCGTGAGGCAGCAGTAAATTGGCAGTCTATGGTCGAGCCTGCGAACGACCGATTCAGTCGAAAGAATTCTCTAGATTCAGATATTTCCGTTACGAAGACAACGAAAGGAGTCTGATTTCGCGTCGGATGCCAATGGCGATCAATGGCACGCGCGGGACGACCCGCAAGACGGCCGGACGATGTGGTCTCGTCCGGTGCGGTCGTCCTGATGTGGGCTTATGTCGATGCCGTCGCCGACGGCAGCGCCTTCTTGCCGATCCAGGAGCGGTTGCTCTTCATCTGATAGTGCGCGCCCGAGGTGACCGCGTCGTACATCGGTGGATGCGCGGCGTCGGTGCAGGTCGGCAGGCAATCGATCAACGCATCGTCGTTGGGTTGCAGGAAGAAGGCGATCGACATGCGGTCGCCGGTGCCCGCAGGCGGCACCACCCGGTGCATCGTCGACACCCAGCGGTCGTTGGTCCAGCGGGCCATCAGGTCGCCGATGTTGACGATGAAGCTGCCGGGCACGTGCTCCACGTCTTCCCAGCCACCATCAGCCGCCTGTACCTGCAGGCCGCGCGGCGAACGGGCCGGGTTCAGCAGCGTGAGCGCGCCGAAGTCGGTGTGCGCGCCGGCGCGGAACTGGCCTGCCGCGGCGGCCTGCGTCTGCGTCGGGTAGTAATTGGCGACCAGGTGCGAAATATGGCGATCGCAGTAAGGCACGAAGTAGTCCTGCGGCAGCGCGAGTCCCAGCGCGAACACGCGCAGCAGATCGGACGCCAGGCGCTCCATCGCCGCGTAGTACGCGATGGCGGTCTCGACGAAGTCCGGGTCGGCGGGCCAGCGGTTCGGCTGGAAGTGGTTGTGCGCACGCGCGCGGTGGTAGTCGTCGTCAGGGATGTCGGTGCGGCCGGTGGTGAAGCGCTCCATCAGGTCGGGCGGCGTGTAGTCGCCGCGCGAATGGGCCAGGGCGGTCGCGTCGCGGCCGCGATAGCCGCGATTGCTGTCGCGCGTCACGCCGATGCGCTGCTTGTCTTCCAGCGGCAGCGCGAAGAAGTCGGTCAGGTGCTTCTCGTAGCGCGCCATGAGTTCGGGCGATATGCCGTGTCCGGTCACCATCAGAAAGCCGGAATCACGGCATGCCGCGTCGACCCGTTGCGCGACCGCGTCGCGATCGGCAGCGCTGCCGTTCAAGAAGGGATCGATATCGACCAGTGGAACTCGGCTCATCGCGAACGTCCTGAACAAGAAGAGGATGAAGAAGACCGGACGCTGCTCAAAGCAGCTTGCCCGGATTCATGAGGTGGTTGGGGTCGAGCGCCTGCTTGATGCGCATCATCAGTTCGAACTCGAGCGCCGGCTTGTAGTGGCGCATCTCGTCGCGCCGCAATTGGCCGATGCCATGTTCGGCACTGATGCTGCCGCCCATGTGCGTCACCATGTCGTGCACCACGCGGTTGAACAGTTCGGTCTGCTCGGCGAGCTGTTCGGCCGTGATGTGTGCCGGCATCAGCACGTTGTAGTGCAGGTTGCCATCGCCCAGATGGCCGAAGTTGATGATGTTCACGTCGGGCTGCACTGCGCGCAGTGCCACATCGGCCTGCCGCGCGAAATCGGCGAGCGACGAGATCGGCAGCGCGATGTCGTGCTTGATGGCCTTGCCTGCGCGCACCTGCGCTTGCGAGATGCCTTCGCGGATCTTCCAGAAGGCCGTGGTCTGCGCCTGGCTGCGGCTCACCGCCACGTCCTCGGCGAGGCCGCTTTCCAGTGCGGTTGCCAGGCTTTCTTCCAGCAGTTCGTCCAGGCCTTCCTGTTGCGTGTCGGCCAGCTCGACCAGCGCATGGAAGGCGTGCTTGCCGGCCAGCGGCGCGCGCGTGTCGACCACGTGCTGCAGCACCAGCGCGAGCGATGCGTCGGACATCATCTCGAACGCGACCAGCCGCTCGCCGCCGCGTGCGCGCAGCAGCGACAGCAGGCTGATCAGCGACTCGAGTGACGACGCGCCGACCCAGGCCGTGGCACGGCCCAGCGGCTTCGGGAACAGCTTGAGCACGGCCGCGGTGATGATGCCCAGCGTGCCTTCGGACCCGATGAACAGGTGCCGCAGGTCGTAGCCGGTGTTGTCCTTGCGCAGCGCGCGCAGCCCGTTCCACACGCGGCCGTCGGGCAGCACGGCCTCGATGCCGAGCACCAGGTCGCGCGTGTTGCCGTAGCGCAGCACGGCGATGCCGCCCGCGTTGGTCGCGAGGTTGCCGCCGATGGTGCAGCTGCCTTCGGAGCCCAGGCTCAGCGGGAAGAAGCGCTCCACGTCGAGCGCGGCCTGCTGCACGTGCGCGAGCAACACGCCGGCTTCGGCGGTCAGCGTGTTGTTGATCGGGTCGACCGCGCGGATGGCGTTCATGCGCGACATGTTCAACACCACCTGCGCGCCGCTCGCGTCCGGCGTGGCGCCGCCGCTCATGCCGGTGTTGCCGCCTTGTGCGACGACCGGCGTGTGCGTCTCGTGGCAGATGCGGATCACGGCCGCGGTCTCGTCGGTGTCGCGCGGCCGGACCACCAGCGCGGTGCGCCCGCGCCACTTGCCGAGCCAGTCGGTCAGGTAGGGCGCCTGTGCCTCGGTGTCGGTGATGAGCCCGGCATCGCCGACCACGGCATGCAGCCGGCGGATCAGCTCGGGATGGGGCGCGGCCGGAGCCTGCGCGAAGTCGGCGGGGGAGTACATCGCTCGTGTCCTGCGGGGTGTCTGTGTGTTCGTCTTGAGAGAGATCTACCAGCCGAGCTGCACGCGGCCCAGCGCCATCGCGACGGCTGCCTGCGTCGGCTCGACCACCGGCAGCCCGGTGGCTTCCTGCAGCGGCGCGCGGAACGGCGCCATGCCGGCGCAGCCCATCACCAGCACCTGCGCGCCGCGCTCGTCGCGCAAGCGGCGGCCGGCGTCGCACATCGCGGCCAGCGTGGCCTCGCGGTCGGCCAGTTGCGACACGCCGCGGCCGATCGCGAACTCGCCAGCCAGCCGCTGCGTCACCCCCATCGCGCCCCAATTGCGCAAGTGGCGCGGAATGGAGCGCGGCAGGATCGCGATCACGCCGAAGGTCTGGCCCATCGAGAGTGCGGTCAGCACGCCCGATTCGCTGATGCCGAGCGCCGGCACCCGCACGCTCTCGCGCAGCAGGTGCAGGCCGGGGTCACTGAAGCAGGCGACCACGAAGGCGGCCGCCTCGTCCTGGTGCGCCTGCGCGAACGCGTGGACGGCCAGCGCGGCGCGGTCGACGTCCTGCTGCGACTCGACGCCCGGCGGGCCGTCGGCCAGCGTGACGCAGCGGATTTCCGGCCCGCCGGCAAGGCGCAGCTGGGCCACGGCGGCATCGAGTTCCGCGGTCACCGCGGGATTGCTGTTGGGGTTGATGACGTAGATGGCCTTGGGCATGACTCAGTCTAGGACGGCGTGCGCGGCATGGCACTTGCTAACTTGTGCGTCGTCATTAACCCTTTGTTATGGACGGTGCGTCGGCACCAGCTTCATGTCTCTCAACCTCCGGCAGATCGAGGTGTTCCGCGCGGTGATGATCACCGGCTCAATCAGCGGCGCCTCGCAACTGCTGTTCGTCTCGCAGCCGGCCATCAGCCGCCTGCTGTCGCACACCGAGGCGCGCGTCGGCTTCGCCTTGTTCGAGCGGATCAAGGGCCGGCTCTACGCCACGCCGGAGGCCAAGAAGCTGTTCCGCGAAGTCGAGCATGTGTATGCGGGCGTGCAGCGCGTGAACGAGCTTGCGCGCGACCTGCAGGAGAACCGCGAAGGCATCCTGAACATCGTGTCCAGCCCGAGCGTCGGGCAGATGGTGATTCCGCAGGCGGTTGCCGCATTCCGGGCCCGCCATCCGAACGTGAAGATCACCTTCCAGTACCTGGGCTACACGCCGCTGGTCGATCGCATCCTCAATCACCAGGCCGACATCGCCATCACCATCCTGCCGGTGGAGCATCCGAACCTCGAAGTGACCTCGCTCGGCACCGGGCGGCTGGTCTGCATCTGCCCATACAACCATCCGCTGTCGCGCCGCGCCACGCTTTCGGTGGCCGACCTGTTGCCCTATCCGCTGATCTCGTACGACCGCAGCTCGCCGTTCGGCAAGATGGTCGGCGACCTGTTCGAGGCGGCCGGCGAAACCGTGCGCGCCGCGGTCGAGGTCGGCTCGCCGCAGAACGCGTGCTAGTTGGTGCAGGCCGGCGCGGGCATCGCGCTGGTCGACGAGTTCTCGGTGCGCAGCTG
>JAZKDL010000037.1:0-3797 GCA_040387575.1 Pseudomonadota bacterium | reverse complement strand
ACACCAACCATGCCGAGGCCGATTCGGACGACATGGACACGCTGATGACGCTGCTCGGCGCGGCCGGCCTGACCTTCATCATGGGCGTGCCGGGCGCCGACGACATCATGCTCAACTACCAGAGCACGTCGTTCCACGACGCGCTGTACCTGCGCGAGGTGCTGGGCCTGAAGCGCGCGCCCGAGTTCGAGCTGTGGTTGCAGCGCATGCAGCTGTCCGATGCGCGAGGCCACGTCGGCGCGGTGCAGGCCGGGCATCCGGCGCTGCAGCAGATGCGGCAACTGCGCCTCGCGGCCTGAAGGAACTGGCCATGACCGACCCTGCGAACGAACCGCCTGAAGAGCCTGTCGAGCCTGCCGAGCCCGCCAAATCTGCCGAGACCGTCGTGGCGCACGACACCGGCGCCACCCCGCAAGACCCGTGGAGCGACTTGCGCGCCTTCACCTCGGCCCGCCTCGCGCTCGGCCGTGCGGGCACCAGCATGCCGACCGCCGAGCTGCTGCGCTTCGGCTTCGCCCATGCGCAGGCGCGCGACGCGGTCCATCTGCAACTCGACGGCGCTGCGTTGGCGCAAGCATTGGCCGACGACGGCCTGCAGAGCCTGCAGGTGCACAGCGCCGCGCCCGACCGCGCCGCCTACCTGCTGCGGCCCGACCTGGGTCGGCGACTCGACGACGCCAGCGTGCAAGCCTTGCGCACAGCGGCCGGCCCCGATCCGACGGCCGGCTGCGATCTGCTGCTGGTGGTGGGCGATGG
Source organism: Pseudomonadota bacterium (assembly GCA_040387575.1). Classification (GTDB taxonomy): domain Bacteria; phylum Pseudomonadota; class Gammaproteobacteria; order Burkholderiales; family Burkholderiaceae_C; genus Variovorax. Next base: position 3,041 of record JAZKDL010000037.1, on the reverse strand, counting down.
CCTGTCCTCGCTCGCGGTCGAACGCAACGCCCGCCCGCTGATCGCCGCGATCCGCGCACTCGCGCCGGCCGGCTGGCGGCTCGGACCGGCGGTGATCGCGCAGCAGGCGCGTGTCGCGCTAGCCGACGAGGCGGGTGCGCTGCTCGGTGCGCGGCTGGTCGCGATGCTGATCGGCGAGCGCCCCGGGCTCAGTTCGCCCGACAGCCTCGGCCTCTACCTGACCTGGCAGCCGACGGTCGGCCGGCACGACGCGGAGCGCAACTGCATCTCGAACATCCGCCCCGAAGGACTCGCGCCAGAGGCCGCGGCCCGGCGCTTCTGGTGGCTGGCGCAGGAAGCGAAGCGGCTGCAGCTCACCGGCGTGCAGCTGAAAGACCGCAGCGACGACGTGGCGCTCGGCAAGGCCGCCGCGACCTCGCTGCCCGACGACATGCCCCGCGGCTGAGGCTGCAGCGGCCCCTGTTTTCCGGATGGGTGCGGGCACGAGCCGCGCCTGTTCTTTTTCGGTGGCTCACGCCGCCTGTTTTCCCGCAACTGGAGTTCATCCGCATGATCCGCAAGTTCTGGCCCCTGACCGTCGTCGCCCTGTCCACCGCGCTGCTCGCCGCCTGCAGCACGACCGGGACCTCCACAGCCACCGCGTCCGCACCCGCGATCGACAACAGCGCGATCGGCCAAGCCGAGTTCCGCGCGCACAAGACCACCTACGGCGTGGTCTACAAGCTGCCCAAGGAAGTGAACGACGTGCTCGACGCACGCATCTACCCGACGCTGCGGCAAGACCTGGTGCGGCTGGGTCTGCAGGCCGAGGCGCAGAACTTCAACATCCCGCACGTGACGGTGGTGCACATCCACAGCGCCGATCCGACGACGCCGCAGAAGATGCTCAAGGCACTGCCGAAGCCGCCAGCGCCGATCCAGCTGACGCTGAAGAACTTCTACACGACCGAGGCCGCGAAGGACGCCGGCCGCCCGTGGTGGCTCGATCTCGGCATCGTGAAGACCGGCCAGGGCTTCGAGAACATGATGGCCTACAACACCGTCACGACCGCGGCCATGGCGCCGCTGCGCGACGGCCCGCTGCCGCGTGTCACCGGCCCGGTCTACGCCAAGATGGGCGAAGCCGGCCGCGAGCTGGTGGCGACGATGGGCGTGAGCGGCGTGAACGTGGTGAAGGACGGCAAGGAGCTGCGCGCCCACAACCCGCACAACACGCTGGTCTACAGCATGGCGCCCTTCACGCCCGCGCTGCAGGCCTCGATGAACCAGGTCGCCGCCAAGTTCAACACCGTGCTGCCGAACGGCATCGACACCACCTTCCGCGATGTGTCGATCGTCGAACTGGCTTTCGCAGGCAACGTGACGCGCGAGATCTACCGGGTGAGCCTGGTCGACGGCAGCGTGATCGACGTCGCGACCGGCCGGACGATCAGGTAAGAGGCAGGGAAGCAGGGAAGGAGGAAAAGAAGCGGCGGCCTGCGCAATCAGGCGCCGCGCAGCACCTGCGCGTCGACCACCAGCACGTCGTCGACGGTTGACGCAGGTGCAGCGGTGGCCTGTTCCGCCAGCGCCCACGCCTCGAGACCACCCGCGAGCACGCGCACGCGCGGCAGACCGGCGGCCATCAGCACCCGCGCCGCCGCGATGGACGACTCGTCGTCCGGGCAGTCGCAGAACAGCACCAGCGTGCGGCCATCGGCCAGCGGGCCGAGCGCGCCGGGCAGTTTCCGGAAATCGATGTTGATCGCGCCAGGAATCTTCCGGTCGTCGATCGCCACCGACGACGCGGGCCGCACGTCGATCACGGTCGGTGCGCCGGCGCCGCCGATCGCGGCGCGCAGCGCGTCGACGCCCATGTGCTCGATGTCGTCCGAACGCAGCGCCAGGCGCCGCTGGCGGTAGCGCCAGCCCAGGAAGGCGATCAGCAGCACCGCGAACACGACCATCGCGCCGAGGCCGATGTTCGACAGCACCGCGATCACGTCGTTGATGGCGGAATGGAAGATCCGTCCGACCAGCAGGAAGCCGAGCGTCCAGATCAGCGCGGCCGCGGTTTCGTACGCCAGAAAGCGCAGGTTCGACATGCCCAGCGCGCCGGCCATGGGCGGCGCCACCACCGACACGCCCGGCACGAACTTGGCCGCGATCAGCGACAGGCCGCCCCAGCGGCCGAGGATCGATTCGCTGCGCTTGACGCAGGTGTCGGCCGACAACGAGATGCGGCACAGCAGGCGCATCACGCGGTAACCCCAGCGGCGGCCGGCCAGGAACCAGACGCCGTCACCCAGGATGTTGCCCAGCACCGCGGCCAGCACGACCGCCGCGAACGACACCTGCCCGCCGACCGACAGGCCGCCGGCCACGATCAGGAACGGCACCGCCGGCACCGGCGCGCCGATGCGCGCCGCGAGCGTGGCGAAGAACACCACGGCGGGACCCTGACGGGCAAGCAGTTCGAGAACGTCGTTCATCACAGGCAATCGGGGCGGCGCTCAGTCCGCCGTGGGGCTGCGCGCCGGGGCGGGCGCGCTCGCATTGTGGGCCGCTGCGCCGAGGCGCAGGTCGAAGTCGGAGAAAAAGGCCAGGCCGTGGCCATGGGTGTTGTCGGCGTCCGCGGAGACCGCCACCGCAACGACGTCGGGCACGGTGTCGCCGGCCTCGTCGCCGAAGACACGCCGGTAGTCGGCCAGGATGTTGCGGCGTTCCGGCAGCCAGGTGCCGGGTGCGGCGGCGCCGGACTCGATCACGATCATCCGGATCCGCTGGGTGAAGGCGCTGGGCAACGACGCGCCCTTGGCTTCCTTCTGGTCCCAGACGTAGCAGAGGGTCTCGGTCGGCACGTCCTCGCCGGTGGCATTGCGCGCCAGCGCGAGCTTGGCGCGCTCGCCGAAGGACAGGCGCTCGACCGGCAGGTCGAAGAAGACGCAGACCTTGGCCGCGCCGTCGTCACCCGCGCGGCTGCGCAGGTCGGCACCGGCCACGAACTCGTCGACGCGCCAGCGCCAGGCCAGCGTGGTGTCGGACTGCAGCGGCACCATCAC
>JAZKDL010000036.1:0-2928 GCA_040387575.1 Pseudomonadota bacterium | reverse complement strand
CCGGACCCGTGGGAATAGAGGGCGAGCCAATACGGGCATTGGCAGATGCGGCGCTTCTGGGCGGGCGAGGCATTGCTGAGCGAGGCGCGGAGCCGGTCGCTGTTTTCCAAGTAGATCGCGGGCAGCACGCCGGTGCGCTGCTCGACGCGGTCGATGAAGGCAACGAGGTCCGCCGGGCTGGACTTGGTGTCGAAATCGCCGACGAGGAGAACCCGCTTGCCGGGCGAGATCTGGCGCAGGCGGTCGATGTATTGATCCGCCTGGGCCACGGGGCTGGAGGTCTTCAGGACGAAGTAATACGTGCCGAGCTTCATGCCTTGGCGGTGGGCGGCGGCGAGGAAATCGGCGCATTTGTCGTCCAAGACCAGCCCTTTGCCGCAGCGTGCGATCAGGCCGAGCGCGCCGTTGCGCCGGAGGGCGGAGACATCGGTGGAGGAAAAAGAATCGCCGCCCCGTTGTTTCTCCTTCGGATCGTAGGAGGAAACGTTGACGATTTTCGGCGCGTCATTGAGCCCGATGCGGCCGTATCCGCCGCCGCAGCTGCTGAGGAACCACACCGGCAGGGCCGCTAACACCAAAAGATTTCTCATGCGCCAGCTTAACGCGCGGCCGGCGGCCGGCGCAAGGGACATGCGCCCTAACTTACCTTGATCCGCTTCGCCACCGGCACGTGCTGGTTCAGCCATGCGAGGAAAAAGAACACGCGCAGCCGCCACCAGACGGCGAACGAAAGACTGGTGCAGCCGGCGAGCACGGCGTTGATCGAGCAGACCATTCCCCAGCGGTTGTAGGGCTGGAAGAAGAGCTGGGCGAAGTGGAGTTTGTAGAAATTCTCGATGAACTCCCAGTAAATGGCGATGCGTTTGCGGTTGTCCTTCTCGTAGCGTTTCATGCCGGACGTCACCGCCTTGCCGGTGTCCAGCGCGTCGTGGATGGCACGCGCGCCCTGCTGGCCGCTGGTCATGGCCAACAACACACCGCTGGAGAACATCGGATCGATGAACGTGAAGGCGTCGCCCACCATGAGGTAGCGGTTGCCGGTGGCATGCGTGCTGGAGTAGGCGAAATTGCCGGTGGCATGCACCTTGTCGTCCACCAGCGTGGCGTCCTTGAGCCGGTCGTGCAGTTCCGGGCACAGGGCGATGGTGTCGAAGAAGTAGTCCTTGAGCGGCTTGTTGCGCGCCTTCAGGTAGTAGGCCCAGCACACCGCGCCGACACTCGTGGTGCCATCGGCCAGCGGGATGAACCAGAACCAGCCGTGCTCGAACCAGCAGATGCTGATGTTGCCTTCGCGCTTGCCCTCGAGCCGGCGCGCGCCGCGGAAGTGGCCGAACAGCGCGGTGCTGTTGTGGTCGGGATTCTTCTTCTTGCTCTTGAACTTGGTGGCCAGCACCGTGTCGCGGCCGCTCGCGTCGACCACGAAGCGGGTACGCCAGGTCGCCTTGCTGCCGTCGTCGCGCTGGGTCTGCACCGTGGCGCCCGCATCGTCGAAATCGACCTGCCGCACCCGGGTGTTCTCGAAGGCCAGCGCGCCCTGCGCGGCGGCGTTGCGGAACAGCACTTCGTCGAGTTCGGAGCGGCGCACCTGCCAGGCCGAATCCTTCTGCGGGTCCCAGCCCTCCGAGAAGTCGACGTAGCTGCGTTCGTCGCTGTCGGGCGGCACGAACTCGATGCCGAACTTCGGCATGCCGATCTTCTCGACCTGGTCGCGCACGCCGAGCTTGTCGAACAGTTCGACGTTGCCCGGCAGCAGCGATTCGCCGATGTGGAAGCGCGGATGCTGCTCCTTCTCGACGATCACCACACGGCGCCCCTGGCGGGCCAGCAGCGTGGCCATGGTGGAGCCCGCAGGGCCGCCACCGATCACGAGCACATCACATTCCTGGCTGGCTTCCATGTCTTCGACTCTCCTCGGATGGTTGTTTGAATTGGGCGATCAGCGGTCGCCCCGGTCTGGTCCGGTCACGGCGATGGTAGCGGCCTGCCGAAGTGCGCCGCGAGCGCGGCCAGCGTGTCGCCCACCGGCAAAGCGACCTTGAGCGCCAGCAGCGCGTCGGCGCGCGTGCGGCCCAGGTTCACCATCGCGACCGGCTGGCCCGCAGCCACGGCTGCCTGCACGAAACGGAAGCCCGAATAGACCATCAGCGAAGAGCCAACGACCAGCATCGCGTCGGCGCGCGACAACGCGGCGAAGGCTTCCGCCACGCGGTCGCGCGGCACGCTCTCGCCGAAGAACACGACATCGGGTTTGAGCATGCCGCCGCAGCGCGGACAGGGCGGCACGTCGAAGCCGCCGAAGTCGATGCCGTCGAGGTCGGCGTCGCCGTCGGGCGCGGCGCGTGCCTCCAGCGCGGCCCAATCCGGATTGCGGCGCCGCAGTTCCAGTTGCAGCTCGGCGCGCGGCATGCGCAGCTCGCAGGCCAGGCAGCGCACGGTGTCGATGCGGCCATGCAGGTCGATCGTGTGCCGGCTGCCGGCCGCTTCGTGCAGGCCGTCGACGTTCTGGGTCAGCAGCAGCTCGATGCGGCCGGCCGCCTCCAGGTGCGCCAGCGCGCGATGCGCCGCGCCCGGCCGCGCGTGCGCCATGGTCGGCCAGCCGACCAGGCTGCGTGCCCAGTAGCGCTTGCGCGTGGCTTCGTCACCGGTGAAGGCCTGGAAGGTGACGGGCGACGGGCGCTTCCAGTCGCCGTTGGCGTCGCGGTAGTCGGGGATGCCCGAGTCGGTGCTGCAGCCGGCGCCGGTCAGCACGAAGAGCCGGGGATGGCGCACGGCGAATTCGGTGAGTTCGACGCTTTCCGAGAGGTCCGCGCGCGCTGAAATGGTGTCCATCGGGCGAGCTTACGTGAGCCGCCGAGCCGCCGCACACCGAGGGTCGGGCGCGAATCTGAGAACATCGGCGCAATGGTTTTTCTCCGCGCCCTGCTCCCG
>JAZKDL010000035.1:0-1536 GCA_040387575.1 Pseudomonadota bacterium | reverse complement strand
ATGTCTCGGGCGACAAGCAGCAGTGGGGCTGGAGCGGCCGGGGCCGGCGCTACAGCGGGCTGGCCTATCCGGCGCTGCGCGGAGCCAACCAGTTGATCAATGCGGCTGGCGTGCTGGCTGCGCTCGAAGCGCTGCGGCAGAAGTTGCCGATCAATGCGCAAGCCGTGCGAACCGGCCTTGCCATGGTCGAACTGCCCGGCCGCTTCCAGATCGTGCCTGGCGAGCCGGCGTTGGTGCTCGATGTCGCCCACAACCCGCACGCCGTGGCGGCCTTGGCCGAGAACCTCGACGCGATGGGTTTCTATCCGACGACGCACGCCGTCTTCGGTGTGATGGCGGACAAGGATCTCGATCCGATCTTTGCGCGCATCGGACCGCTGATCGATCGCTGGTACTTCACCGATCTTCCGACGCCGCGCGCCGCTGCTGCGCATGACCTGCTCACGCGCTGGCAGGCGCAGAACAAGCGCGCTGACGCGGCAGCGAGCATGCATGCGGACCCGATGGCGGCACTTCCGGCCGCCATCGATCAGGCGGACCCCGCTGATAGAATCGTCGTCTTTGGATCGTTCTTCACAGTGGGTGGCGTGCTGACGCACGGAACGCCCCGTCTGCAGGCCAAGCACCTGCTGCTGCCAGGCGCCCGATCGGCCTGACCAAGCCTCGTTGCCGGCGCCTCTCGACACACCAAGCTGTTCTCTCAGGGATCGAATTTCATGGCGTTTTTCAAGTTTCGCGCCCGCGGCCCAGCCAATGAAGGACGCAACGCCAGCGTCCCTCCGGCGCCTGCGGAAAGTGTCGAAGCCATGCGCCGTCGAGCGCGCCATCGCCTGCTTGGCGCGGCCGTGCTCGTTCTTTTGGGCGTGATCGGTTTCCCGCTTCTGTTCGACACCCAGCCCAGGCCGATCGCGGTCGACATTCCGATCGAAATCCCAGACCGCACCAAGACCAAGCCTTTGGTTGTGCCATCGGTGGCCGCCTCGGCGCCGACCGGCGCGACGGCCGATTCGGGATCGTCCGGTTCGCGTGTTGCCGCGGCGCCGTCGTCCGGCGGCATGATCACAGAGAGGGCGGATGGCTCGGAGATTTCAGCGGACAAGCCGATGCTGTCGCCGCCGCCTGAGGGTCCGCGCGCCTCCGTGGTGCCTGAGCCGGCGCCCGAGCGCCGTGCCGAAGTGGCGCCAAAGCCCGCTGCGCCATCCACGCCCACACCTACATCCACACCCCCACCCGCTAACGAGAAGCCGGAGCACCGGACTGATCCGAAGCCCGCTGCCCCGGCAAAGCCCGCAGCGGCCGACGATGGCGCGCGCGCCCGGGCGTTGCTGGAAGGCAAGCCGGCGACGACAGCGACGGCTGTCGCCAAGCCTTCGGCCGCAGCGGAAGAGAGCGGCCGCTTCGTCGTGCAGGTCGGCGCATTCGCCGATGCCGACAAGGCGCGCGAAGTCCGTCAGAAGCTCGAGCGCGCAGGTTTGAAGACATACACGAACGTGGCGAAGACGGCCGAGGGCGAGCGCACGCGTGTGCGCGTCGGTC
>JAZKDL010000034.1:0-2603 GCA_040387575.1 Pseudomonadota bacterium | reverse complement strand
ACCCGGATCCCAATGGCACTTCTGCGAACGACCCACCTTTCCCGCCTGATTCCGTCCTTGCTCCGCGCTAGCAGGCCGCTGGTACTTGTCGCCTGTGTTGGTGCGTCCGGGGGCGCATTTGCCCAGCTCTTCGCCAACAAGGACTGGCAGGAAAGCCCCGTGCCCCCGCCGCCTGCGTTCAGTGAAAGCCGGCTGGTTCCGATCGAGATGCCTCCCTATCTCAGCCTGAAGTTCGGCGTTGATCCGGCAACCATCGCAATCACCGGGGATGGAGTGGTGCGCTATGTCGTCGTCGCCAGCAACCGAGCTGGCGGTGCGACCAATGCCTTCTACGAAGGCGTGCGTTGCGCGACAGGTGAGATGAAGAGCTATGCGCATTTCGCCAGCGGCAACTGGGAGACGAACAAGGATCCCGACTGGCTACCCATGCGAGCACTGAAGTCCAGCTATTCCCTGGCGCTCGCGACACAAGCCTTGTGCCGCGGTGGTGCGCCGCGCGAAACTGCCCGCGAGATGATGAGTTATCTCAAAAACCCGATTCGGGAAGTGCAGTAGCACTCGTGGCACGGGCAGCAACTGCCCAGTAGACATGCTCAGCGGGACGCCGCCCGTATTCCGGACAGCGCATCTACAGCAGACACGGCGCCGGTCAGCGATTTCCGGCCAGAAGCACCATGTTGTCGCGATGAACCATCTCGGGCTCGGCTGCATAGCCGAGCAGACGCTCGAATTCAGACGATGGCTTCCGGCACAACATCCGGGCCTCTGAGCTCGAGTAGTTGGCCAAACCGCGTGCAACTTCGTGCCCTGCTTCGTCGCGAACGGCAATCACGTCGCCTCGCGAAAAATCGCCCTCGACGGCGGTCATGCCAATCGGCAGAAGACTCTTGCCTTCGGCACGCACTTTCGCTGCAGCGCCGGCATCGACCGTAACCGCGCCACGCAGTTGAAGATGGTCGGCCATCCAGCGCTTGCGCGCCTGATGCTTGGCGGTCTGCGCCAGCAAGAGCGTGCCGATCGACTCGCCGCGCGACAGGCGCAGCAGGGCATCAGATTCCCGCCCCCAGGCAATCACCGTCGACGCACCGGACCCTGCCGCCCGTTTGGCCGCGAGAATCTTCGTGATCATTCCGCCGCGGCCGATGCTCGAACCTGCACCGCCGGCCATAGCTTCAAGCGCTGGGTCGCCAGCGACCGCTTCGTGAACGAAAGTCGCATTCGGATCCTTGCGCGGATCGGCCGTGAACAAACCCTTTTGGTCGGTAAGGATGACCAGAGCGTCCGCTTCGACCAAGTTGGCAACCAGCGCACCAAGCGTGTCGTTGTCACCGAACTTGATCTCGTCGTTGACCACCGTGTCGTTCTCGTTGATTACCGGCACCACGCCGAGCTTAAGCAGCGTGACAAGCGTCGAGCGAGCATTCAAATAGCGCTCACGATCGGCCAGATCTGCATGTGTCAGCAGCACTTGCGCACTGCCCACCCCGTTCTCGCGAAGTTTGGTCTCATAGACCTGAACGAGGCCCATCTGGCCCACGGCGGCCGCAGCCTGAAGTTCGTTGATTTCCTGTGGACGCGTCTGCCAACCGAGCCGCTTCATGCCTTCGGCTATCGCACCGCTCGAGACCATGACCAACTCCCGGCCTTCGCGTGTCAGTACGGCAAGCTGCCGGCACCATTCGCCAATCGCCTGCTCGTCGAGCCCGCGCCCCTCATTGGTGACGAGGCTGGAACCAACCTTGACGACGATGCGGCGCGCATCACGCAGCGCAGCGGAACCGGTGGTCGAAATCATGTCTGGTGGGGCCTGCGGCCCGGTGAGTGCATCCAAGACTGCGCGAAGGCCGCAGCGAGCGATTGAAGGTCAGTCAGCCTTGTGAGGGGTCTCGACAAAACGTGGATCGACGTCGACTGGGGGCTTTTCGGCTTCCTGTTGGGCATGCACATGCTTGTAAATCGCATGGACCAGTGGCTCGCATCCCTCGCGCGTAAGAGCTGATATCTCGAAGACCGGCCCCTTGAAACGCAAGCGCTTGACGAAGTCCTTGACGCGCGCCACACGTTCGTCCTCAGGCACCATGTCGAGCTTGTTGAGCACCAGCCAGCGTGGCTTGTCGAACAGGCCGGCGTCGTATTTTTTGAGTTCGCCGACGATCGCCTTCGCTTGAGCGACCGGATCCACGCCTTCGTCGAACGGGGCGAGATCTACCACGTGCAGCAGCAAGCGCGTGCGCTGCAGGTGCCGCAGGAACAGATGGCCAAGGCCCGCGCCTTCGGCAGCACCTTCGATCAAGCCCGGAAGATCGGCCACGACAAAGCTCTGCTCCGGCCCGACGCGAACCACACCAAGGTTGGGGTGCAAAGTGGTGAAGGGATAGTCGGCAATGCGCGGGCGCGCGTTGGAAATTGCGCTGATGAAAGTCGATTTGCCAGCATTCGGCATGCCAAGCAGACCGACATCGGCCAGCACCTTCAGTTCAAGCTTGAGGCTCTTCTTCTCCCCCGGCCAGCCAGGCGTCTTTTGACGAGGAGCCCGGTTGATCGCGCTCTTGAAACGCATGTTGCCAAAGCCGCCATCGCCACCCTTGGCGATTGTGATCACC
>JAZKDL010000033.1:3642-6683 GCA_040387575.1 Pseudomonadota bacterium | reverse complement strand
TGAACAGCGCCGCGATCGAGATGCCGGTGACCGAGCCGATGGTGATCAGCACGATCGACGGCGGAATGGTCTCGGTCTGCGCGCCGGTGGCCGACAGCAGCGCCACCAGGTCGCCCGGCTTCGCGCCGCGCTTCTTCATCTCGGGGAACAGCACGGGTGCGATCGCGGCCATGTCGGCCACCTTCGAGCCCGAAATGCCCGACACCAGGTACATCGCGCCGATCAGCACGTACGACAGCCCGCCGCGCACGCGGCCCAGCAGGCTCGCGAGGAACTGGATCATGGCGCGCGCCATGCCGGTCATCTCGATCAGCGCGCCCAGGAAGATGAACAGCGGCACCGCCAGCAGGATCAAATGCGACATGCCTTCGTCGAGCCGGCCGACCATCACCAGCATCGGCGTGCGGGTGGTCAGCGCGAGGTAGCCGAAGGTCGCCAGCGCAAAGCAGAAGGCGATCGGCACGCCGGAGAACACCGTGACCGCCACGACGATCACGAAGAAGATCACCAGGTTGAACTTGCCCAGCGGCGCGAGCATCGGCCCGGCCAGCCAGAACAGCCCGACCACCGCCGCGGTGCCCAGCACCGACAGCACGATCTGCCGCACGCTGCAGATGCGCACCAGGCGCAGCAGCGCGACGACGATCATCAGCGCGATGCCGGCCGGAATGGCGCCGGCGCGCCACGCGTTGCTGATTTCCAGCGCCGGCGTGACGATGAAGGATTCCTCATGGGCGTAGTCGATCGCCGGCCAGGCGACCAGCGCCAGGAAAGCGAGCGACGCGGCCAGCGCGAAAGCGTCGAGCATGGCGCGCGTGCCGGGCTTCACCTGGCTGACCAGCGCCGTCATGCGCATGTGCTCGCCGCGGCGCAATGCCACGACCGCGCCCAGCATCGACAGCCACAGGAACAGGATCGACGCGAGTTCGTCGGACCAGACCAGCGGCGAGTGGAACGCGTAGCGCGCCGTGACGCCTGCGAACAGCACGCAGATCTCGGCGAGCACCAGCAGCGCCGCGGCACTCTCGACCACGGTGCCGAGCCAGCCATCGACGCGGCCGGCCCAGCGGCTGGCCGCATTGGCGGGGGGCGCGGCGCGCAGTGCGTCGCTCGAATCGGCCATGAGGATGTGTGACATGTCCGATCAGGCGAGCTTGCCGACCGCGCCTTCGAGCAGGCTCCAGGCCTCGGCGCCGAAACGGCCCTTCCACTCGCCGTAAAAGCCCGCTTCGCGCAGCTTGGCGCGGAAGCTGTCGGCCGTCGGACGGTTGATGGCCAGGCCCTTGGCCTGCAGGTCGCCGACCACCGAGTCGTTGAGCTTCTTGATGTCTTCGCGCTGCTGCATGCCGGCGTCGTTGATGGCGCGCGCGACGATCGTCTTCAGGTCGGCCGGCAGCGCCTCCCAGGCGCGGCCGTTGGCGATGAACCAGTAGCCGTCCCAGATGTGGTTGGTCAGCGAGCAGAACTTCTGCACTTCGAACAGCTTGGCGACCTGGATGATCGGCAGCGGGTTCTCCTGTGCGTCGACGATCTTGGTCTGCAGCGCCGAATAGACCTCGCTGAACTGCAGGCTGGCCGGCGCAGCGCCCAGGCCCTTGAACATCGAGATCGACAGCGGGCTCACCGGCACGCGGATCTTCAGGCCGTCCATGTCCTTCGCGGTGGTGATCGCGGCCTTGCTGCTGGTGGTCTGGCGGAAGCCGTTGTCCCACATCTTCTCGAAGGCATAGAGGCGCGACTTCGAGATGGCGTCGCGCACATGGGCGCCGAGCTTGCCGTCCATCGCGGACCAGACCTGGTTGTAGTCGGAGAACGCGAAGCCGACCGCGTTGATCGCAGCCACCGGCACCAGCGTGGCGATCACCAGCGCCGACGGCGTGAAGAACTCGATGCCGCCCGAGCGCACCTGCGCCAGCATGTCGGTGTCGCCGCCCAGCTGGTTGTTCGGGAAGATCTTGATCTCGACCCGGCCGTTGGTTTCCTTGGCGATGCGGTCAGCCGCTTCCTGCGCACGGATGTTCAGCGGATGGCTGAGCGGCAGGTTGTTGCCGTACTTGTACGAGAACTCCGCGGCGCGCGCGAAGCGCGGCACGGCGGTCACGATGCTGGCGGCTGGGAGGGCGGAAAGCGTGCGCAATGCACTGCGGCGGCTGATGGATGGCATGGACTGTCTCCGTTTATGAGATTGATGGATTTTGATGCACCATCGACTTGAAGGCATGGGGACGATAGAGTTCACCCCCTCGAACGTCAAATCAGATGAATGATGGTTTTTGATTTATGAGGGTTAACCCTGAGGTATTGCCGGAGGACCCGCGCCGTGCGCGAGTGGTCGACATCGCGCGCGCTGCAGGCGTGTCCACCGCGACGGTCGACCGCGTCTTGAACCGGCGGCCCGGCGTGCGCGACGCCACGGTCCAGCGCGTGCTGAAGGCCGCCGGCGAACTCGACTACCTGCCCGAATCGGCGCTCTATGCCGCGCTCGCGCCGCAACCGCTGCGCCTGGTCGTGATGCTGCCCGCGGGCACCAACCGCTTCATCCGCATGCTGGGCGACATGGTCGGCTATTCGGAGGAGCACTGGGCGCCTTTCAACGTGCGTTGCCGCACCGAATTCATCGAGAGCTTCAACCCGCATGAGCTCGCCGCCGCGCTGTTGCGCAACGGCAAGCGTTGCGACGGCATCGCGGTGATGGCGCTCGAGCATCCGGCGGTGCGCGAGGCGGTCGCGACGCTGGCCGAGCGCGGGATACCGGTGATCACGCTGATCTCCGACCTGTCGAACTCGCCGCGCGCGGCCTACATCGGCCTGGACAACCGCGCCGCCGGCCGCACCGCCGGCTACCTGATCGGCCGCTTCATCGGCGCACGCAGCGCCAAGGTCGCGCTGATCGCGGGCAGCCTCAGCTACCGTGCGCATGAGGAGCGCGAGGCCGGCTTCCTGCACGTGATCGACGAGATGTTCGAGCGGCTGCAGGTGGTTGGCCTGCGCGAGGGCCAGGACGATGCCGAGCAGAACTACCGCCAGACCCGCGCGCTGCT
>JAZKDL010000033.1:0-3542 GCA_040387575.1 Pseudomonadota bacterium | reverse complement strand
GTCGAGTAGCCCAGGTCGAGCGCGATGGCGTTCACGGGCTGGCCCGCCGCCAGCATCTCCAGCGATCGCATCATTCGCGCGCGCTGCCGCCAGGCGGTGAAGTTGAAGCCGGTCTCCGACACGAAGCGCCGGCTCAGCGTGCGGGCGCTCACGGCAGCCCAGTCCGCCCAGCGCTCCAGGTCTCTTTCGTCCGACGGATCGGCAATCAGGGCGTGCGCGACCCGTTGCAGGCGCGGATCGCGCGGCAGCGGCAAGCCCAAAGGCTCGGTCGGCAGGGTCCGGATCTCGTCGAGGATCACACCTGCGACATGGGCGCGCGCTCCGGCCAACGGCTGCCGTGCCTCCGGCAGCCACGTGCACGCACGCAGGACGGCCTCGCGCAGCAAGCCGGAGAGGCGAATGGCGCAAGGCTGCTGCGGCAGCGTGGCGCAGGCCGACTCCGCCACATAGGCGCTCCAGCCGTGGAACGGACCGTGGGTCCGGCCCGAATGCACCGCATGGGGCGGCAACCAGACGGCATGAATGGCCGGCACGACCCAGACGCCGTCTTCAACACCCACGGACAGCAGGCCACGCAGCGAGCCGAACAACTGCCCCCGGGCGTGATGGTGCGGCCCGGCACCCAGTTCGCGGTCTTCGCTTCCCTCGCCCGCAACGATGACGGCACCGTCGGGGGAATCGACGAATTCGGCCAGATTCGGCATCGCATTGGACATGGCGGATTCAAGCTATTGATTGGCCGCAGAAGTCTACAGCCGCCACCGCACCGGCCGCTACGCTGGCGACCACACACCCAAGGAGATCGTTTCATGCGCGCACAGGACATTCTTCCGGACCACCTCGACGAGGTCCGGCACAACGGCACCACCATCCGCAAGGGATCGGTCGGCGCGTTTCTCGCCAACGCCGTCGCGCTCGAAGCGCCGGGGACCCATGACGACGACCGCGCGGCCCTGCTGCGCGACATCGAAGAGCTGCTGCCGGCGCTTCGCGCGCTGGGGTTGTTCGACGTGTTCGACATCCGCAACCCGCAGCTGCGGGCCTTCGTGGACGCGCGGCCATGACCGGCCAACCCGACCTGGACGCGCTGTATGCGCCGCCGTCCGAGATGATTCAGCGCGCCGTGCTCGACCGGCTAATCGATTTCCACGAGGCGTATCTGAAGGCCGCGACGTTCTTCTGCCTCGCGACGGGCAGCGAGCACGGGCTCGACGCCTCGCCGCGCGGCGGCCCGCCCGGCTTCGTCCATGTGCTCGATCCGCACACCGTCGCCTTCGCCGACTGGCCGGGCAACAACCGGATCGAATCGCTGCGCAACCTGCAGCGCGACGAGCGGCTGGCCATGGTGTTCCTGTTCCCCGGCCTGGACATCTTCATGCGCATCAACGGGCGCGGCAGGATATCGACCGACGCCGATCTGCTGGCCACGTTAGGCGAAGGGGCGCGGGTGCCCAAGACGGCCACCGTGGTGCAGGTCGACGAAGTCCTGATGCATTGCGGCAAGGCCATCAACCGTGCAAAGCTCTGGGAGGACAGCGCGAAGCTCGGCCGCGACGACCTGCCGACCGCGGGCCGCATGATGGCCTCGTTCGCCAAGCTCGCCGGGACTTCCGCGCCCGTCGACGAGGCGCAGGTCAAGGCCATCGATGCGCACTACGCCCATTCGGTGCAGCACGACCTTTACGGCTGAGGCAACCTCCGCGGAATCGCGGCGGCTACAGGATCAGCAGCGCGCGGAAGTCGTTGACGTTGGTGTGCGTCGGCCCGGTGACCAGCAGGTCGCCGATCGCATCGAAGTAGCCGTAGGCGTCGTTGCGGTCGAGGTGCGCAGCCAGCTTGCGGCCCGCTGCGTGGGCGCGGGCCAGCGTGTCGGGCGTGACGAAGGCGCCGGCGTTGTCTTCCACACCGTCGATGCCGTCGGTGTCGGCGGCCAGCGCCCATACCTGCGGCTGGCCGGCCAGCGCACCCGCCAAGCCCAGGCAGAACTCGCCCGCGCGGCCGCCGCGGCCTTTGGGTTGGCCAGGCTGGCGTGGCCGGATCGTGACCGTGGTCTCGCCGCCCGACAGGATCACGCAGGGCCGCGCGAAGGGCTCGCCGCGCAGTGCGACGGCACGCGCCAGCGCGCCATGCACCTTGCCGACCTCGCGCGACTCACCTTCCATCTCGTCGCTCAGTACATGGGCTTCGATGCCCGCCGCACGCGCCGCCTCGGCCGCGGCCTGCAGCGACTGCTGCGGCGCCGCGATCACATGCGTCGCATGGCCGCGGAAGACCGCGTCGCCGGGCTTCGGCGTCTCGAGCGTGCCGTCGACCAGATGGGCGCGCACGGGCGGCGGCACGGCGATGCCGTAGCGGTCGAGGATCGCGAGCGCGTCGGCGCAGGTGGTCGCGTCGGGCACGGTCGGGCCGCTGGCGATCACGGCGGGGTCGTCGCCCGGCACGTCGCTGATCGTGAGCGTGACCACCTGCGCCGGAAAGCAGGCCGCCGCCAGCCGGCCGCCCTTGATGCGCGACAGGTGCTTGCGCACGCAGTTCATCTCGCCGATGTGGGCGCCGCTTTCGAGCAGCTCGCGGTTGATGCGCTGCTTGTCGGCCAGCGTCAGGCCATCGGCTGGCAAGGTGAGCAGCGCCGAGCCGCCACCCGAGATCAGGCACAGCACCAGGTCGTCGGCGGTGAGGCCTTCGGCCAGCGCGAGGATGCGCTCGGCCGCGGCCAGGCCGGCGGCGTCGGGCACCGGATGCGCCGCCTCGACGATCTCGATGCGCTGCGCGAGACCGGCGGGGCGCGGCGGGATGTGGTCGTAGCGGGTGACGACCAGGCCCGACAGCGGCGCGTCGGCCGGCCACAGCGCCTCCAATGCCTGCGCCATCGAGCCGCCGGCCTTGCCCGCGCCGAGCACCAGCGTGCGGCCTTTCGGCGGCGCCGGCAGGTACGGGCCCATGCTGGCCAGCGGCAGCGCCCGATCGACCGCCACGCGGTACAGGTGGGTGAGGAATTCTTTGGGGGCGGTGCGCGCGTCGGGCGTGCCGGACGGAGTCTTCGATGCGATCATTTGGCTCATCTCCTGAGCTCTCATTCTCTCGCGCCATGACCACGCTGCTGATTCGTAACGCGACCTGCATCGCCACTTTCGACGCCGATCGCACCGAACTGCGCGACGCCTCGGTCTTCATCCGCGACCACCGCGTGGAAGCCATCGGCGCCGCGGCCGACCTGCCGCAGCAGGCCGACGAAGTGATCGATGCGCGCGGCCACCTGGTGGTGCCGGGGCTGGTCAACACGCACCACCACATGTACCAGTCGCTCACGCGCGCGATACCCGCCGTGCAGGACGCCGAACTGTTCTCGTGGCTGCGCGGCCTGTACCCGATCTGGTCGGGGCTCACGCCGGAAATGGTCCGCGTGTCGACCCAGCTCGCGATGGCCGAGCTGCTGCTCGCGGGCTGCACGACCAGCAGCGACCACCTGTACATCTACCCGAACGGCGTGCGGCTGGACGACAGCATCGAAGCGGCGCGCGAGATCGGCATGCGCTTCGTCG
>JAZKDL010000032.1:0-4003 GCA_040387575.1 Pseudomonadota bacterium | reverse complement strand
GCCTCGGCTACGCCTCGCTGAAACCGCCTTCGGGCGGTTTTTTCGTTTCTGGGACCGGGGCATCCGTTGCGTCGGATGACGTGGAGCGGATCCGCTTGCGCACCACATGGATGTTGTTGCGCAGCGCGTACAGCTCGTCCGCATACGACAGCGGCACGGCGACCTTGTTGACCACGCGATCCAGCTCATCCAGTTCCTTGAGCAGTGCATCGCGCTCGCCCTGGCCGGCATCGACCTTCGCCTCGACCTCGCGCAGCCGTGCGTACCAGCGGAACACGCGGGAGCGCACGCGGAACTGGTAGATCGGCGGCACGACGCGGCTCAGCGGCAGCATCAGCACGACCAGGCCACCCAGCACCAGCCACATGCGCTCGACCAGGTTGCTCGCCCAGAAAGGGAGGTAGCGCTGCCAGAACGGTGGCGTGCCGTTGATGGCGCGATCGCCTTCGGGACTCACCGGCAGCTCGCTGGTGCGGGTGTTCGGAAAGTCGCGCGCGCGGTTGAACCAGCCAGCCTCGCCGTGGATCGTCTGCGCGCTCTGCGCAAACAACTGGCGCAACGCCGGATGCGTCTGCTCGCGCGACAGCAGCGAGGTCGTGGCGGCGAGCATCGACACGTCGTGCGGCGGCAGGTCCTTCGCCAGATCGATCACGCCGCGCGGCAGCGCCACGGCCGACAGGAACGCGAAGCGGCGCGCATACGCATCGCCCTGGCCGAAGTCCATCAGCTGGATGCCGTCGCTGCGCAGCAGCCGCTGCACCAGCGGCGACTGCGGTGCCGACGCGAGGATCACCGCATCGAGCAGCCCCGCGCGCAACGCCTCGGTGGCAGGCGCGGGCTCGAGGTTCGACAGCTGCATCGACAGCACGTTCATGTGGTTGGCGCGCAGCAGCTTGTCGACGATATCGGGCACGCCGCTGCCGGGCTTGTCGACGTTCACGCGCAGGCCCTTGAGCTGGACGAGCGACGTCAGCGTGGCAGTCTTGCGGTCGATCTGGCGCGCCGCGTCGGTGCGGTAGAACACCCACAGCGGCTCATAGAACAGGCTGCCCAGCGAGGTGAGGCCGGCTTCTTCGTCGGCCACCGCATCGGCACTGCCGCCGCGCACGAAGCCGAGATCCGCGCCGCCGCTGCGCAGCAACTGCAGGTTGGCCGACGAGCCCTCGGTCGGCTTGAGTTCGACCGTGATGCCGTTGGCCGCGAGCGCCTGCGCATAGCGCTTGCCGAACTCCGCATAGGCGCTTCCGGCCGGGCCGGTCGCGAGCGTCACGCGGCGCGGCGGTTGCGGATCGAGCCACCAGTAGGCCGCGACCAGCAGGCCGACCACCAGGAACACCACCGGACCCAGCGAAACGATCAGGTCGCGGATGGACAGCAGGATCAGCTTCAGGGTCTTGGGCATCGACATGGAGAACCTCGGTGGCTAGGTCGGCGTCTGCTGTGCGGCCGGGTCGGCCGGGTCGGCCAGGTTGGCCAGGTCGGCGGCACACGGCACGTACAGGTCGCCGGCCGTGACCGTGCGTGCCGCGCGCACCGCACGCAGCGTGGCGATGGCGACGACCTCCGCCGCCATCGCGCTCAGCACCGTCATGCCGGGACGGCCGCTGGTCAGCGGCACGCGGCAGGTGGCGAGCGCGAACAGCGTGTCGCCGTCGCTCATCGTGTGCACCGGGTTGATGCTGCGAGCCAAGCCGTCGTGCGCGACCATCGCGAGCCGGTTGGCCTGCACCTTGGTCAGCACGGCGTCGGTCGCGACCACGCCGATCGTGGTGTTGGTGCCGGCCAGCAGCGGCTGCGGCAACTCGCCGCGCATCAGCGCGCGGCGGGTGTCGAGCAACGCACGTCCGTCGGCAGTGCGTGCGCCGGCGACGACCTGCGCGGTGTCGGGGTCGATCACGTCGCCCAGCGCGTTGCATGCGATCAGCGCGCCGACCGTGACGCCGCCGACCGTGATCGATGCGCTGCCGATACCGCCCTTCATCGCGCGATCGATGCCGAACAGCTTGCCGACCATCGCACCGCTGCCGGCGCCGACATTGCCTTCGGCCGGCGGCTCGCTCGATGCCGCTTCGCAGGCTGCATAGCCCGACGCCGCGTCGGGACGAAATCGCGCGTCGCCCATCGGCAGGTCGAACAGCACGGCGGACGGCACGATCGGCAGCGTGCCGAAGCGCACGTCGAAGCCGATGTTGCGTTCTTCCAGCCAGCGCATCGCGCCTTCGGTCGCGGCCAGGCCCCAGGCGCTGCCGCCGGCCAGCATGATGCCGTGCACCTGCTCGACCAGATTGCCGGGCGCGAGAAGGTCGGTCTCGCGCGTGCCGGGTGCGGCGCCGCGCACGTCGACGCCACCGACCGCGCCCTCTTTGGCGAGGATCACCGTGCAGCCGGTGGGGCGTCGGGTGTCGCTGAAATGGCCGACCTCGATGCCGGCGACGCGCGTGATCGCGCCGGGGTCCGTGGCAGGTGAATCGGAAGCGGAAAAATTGCGGATCGCATCAGGCATGGCGGCCGATTATGGGACTGCGCCACGTACGATCGGATGCATGAAGGTACTAGATGATTCAGAGAGCCTTCGATCAGCAAAAGCGGTGCGCCATGTCGTCGTGATCGGCGCCGGCGCGATCGGCAGCGCAACCGCCATCGAAGCTTTGCGGGCGGGTCTGCGCGTCACCGTGGTCGAGCCCGGCGAGCCCGGTGCCGAGCACGCGACCAGCTACGGCAACGCCGGCTGGTTGTCGTCCCATTCGGTCGTGCCGCCGGCCTTGCCCGGCGCATGGCGCAAGGTACCGGGCTGGCTGGCCGATCCGCTCGGCCCGCTGGCCGTGCGTTGGCGCCACCTGCCTCGCGCTGCACCGTGGCTGCTGCGCTATCTGCTGTCGGGCTGGACGGAGGCGCGGGTGCAGCGCACCGCCGATGCGTTGCGCACCTTGCTGGTCGATGCGCCGCAACTCCACCAACAGTTGGCGACCGAGGCCGGCGTGCCGCGGCTCATCGAACGCCGCGGGCTGCTGCATGTCTATCGCTCGCATGCCGAGTTCATGGGCGACGTGCTGGCCTGGCGTGTGCGCCATCGCACCGGCGTGCGCTGGGAACAGTGGAACGCGGCGCAGTTGCGTTCGCATGAGCCCGACCTGGACGGTCGCTACACGCTCGGCATCTTCGTGGCGGAGGCCGGTCACTGCCGTGATCCGGGTGCGTACGTGGCAGCGCTCGCGCGCCATGCCGAACGGCTGGGCGCGCAGCGCGTGACGGCGCGGGCCACGGGCTTCCGCATCGAAGACGGCCGGTTGCGGGCCGTGCTGACCGGCCATGGCGAGATCGCCTGCGACGCGGCGGCCATCTGCGCGGGCGTGCATTCCGCGGCGCTCGCGCGCGCGGCGGGTTCGCCCGTACCGCTCGAGTCCGAGCGCGGCTATCACGTGGTGGTCGGGGCGCCTGAAGTCGGTCCGCGCACGCCGATGATGGCGGCCGATGGCAAGCTGATCGCGCACTGCATGGATGGCGGCTTGCGCGCCGCGGGCCAGGTGGAGATCGGCGGACTCGATGCAGCGCCCGACTGGCGCCGCGCCGACATCCTGTACCGCCATCTGCGTTCGATGTTCCCGGCCTTGCCGCTCGATGCGCGCGCGGCCGGGGTGCGCCACTGGCTGGGCCATCGGCCGAGCATGCCCGACGGGTTGCCCTGCATCGGTCCGGCGCAAGCGACGCCCGACGTGGTGCTGGCCTTCGGCCATGGCCATGTCGGCCTGGGCGGTTCGGCCCGCACCGGCCGGTGGGTGGCGCAACTGCTTGCCGGGCAGACGCCGGAGACGTCACTCGCTCCCTTCGACCCGCAGCGCTTCAGCCGCAGGCGTGCAGCGGCCTGAAGCTCAGGCTCAGTTCGCAGGTTCCAACGACATCACCGTGAGCGTGCCGCCCGGCTGCTCCGCGGTGAAGCGCACCTTGTCCCCGGGCTTGACCTTCTGCAGCAGCGCCGGGTCCTTGACGCGGAAGACCATGGTCA
>JAZKDL010000031.1:0-4288 GCA_040387575.1 Pseudomonadota bacterium | reverse complement strand
ATGTCTTCCCCGTCCGCCACAACCTCGACCGACGCGCTCTACCGCGAGCATCGCGACTGGTTGCAGGGCTGGCTCCGGCGCCGCCTGGGCGACGGCCACACGGCAGCCGACCTGACGCAGGACACCTTCGTGCGCGTCATCACCGGTGGCCAGGTCCAGGCGATCCAGGAGCCGCGCGCCTACCTGACGACGCTGGCGCAGCGCGTGCTCTACAACTTCTGGCGCCGGCGCGAACTCGAGCGTGCCTGGCTCGATGCACTGGCCGTTCAACCCGAAGAGTTCTCGCCGTCGCCCGAGACCTACGCCCTGGTGCGCGAGGCGGTCGAAACCCTGGACCGCTGGCTCGACGGCTTGCCGCCCAAGGTGCGCGAGGCTTTCCTGCTGCGCCGGCTCGAAGGCCTGGCGCACGGCGACATCGCGACGCGCATGGGCGTCTCGATCACGTCGGTCGAGCGCTACATCAAGCAGGCCATCGTGCATCTCTACACCTGTCCGGCGCAGCCCGATGCTTGAGCGGCGAGGGCAGGCCGCGGCACCGCTGATCGACGCGGTCACCGATCAGGCGATCGACTGGCTGGTGCGGCTCGACTCGGGCCATTGCACGGACGGCGACCGTCACGCGTTTACCCAATGGCACGCCGCTGCGCCGGCACACGCCGCCGCCTGGATGCGCTTGCAGCAGCGGCTGGACCAGCGCATCGCGCCTGCGGCAAGCCAGTTGCAAATCATCGGCCATGCGCCGACCGGCGTGAGGGCGCTGAGCGCACCGCCCGACCATCGGGCGCGCCGGCGCGCGCTGCTGGGTGGCGCCACGGTGGCATTGCTGACCGCCTCGGGCGGCGGGCTGTGGGCCGACCGTCGTGCACCGCTCATGGCATGGTCTTCGGACCTGCACACCGACACCGCCGAGCGCCGGCGTTTCGTGCTCGAGGACGGCAGCGACCTGCTGCTCAACGCGAGGTCGGCGGCCGACCTGCACTTCAGCGCGACGCAGCGCCTCGTGCGCTTGCGCGCCGGCGCGCTGATCGTCCGGGTGGCGGCCGATGCCCGCCGTCCGTTCGTCGTGCAGAGCGAGCAGGGGACGGTGCGCGCGCTGGGCACCCGGTTCATGGTGCAGCAGGAAGACCAGCGCACGCTGGTCTCGGTGCTCGAGCACAGCGTGCGCCTGAGCCCGAGCCAGGGCATCGCCCACACCGACCTGCGGGAAGGCGAGAGCGCGTGGATGCAGGCCGACCGCGTCGAACCACTCTCTCGGACACGCATCGACCCGAGTGCCTGGTCGGCCGGTGTGCTCGAAGTGCACGACCAGCCGCTGGCCGACGTGCTCGACGCCTTGCGTCCCTACACGCCGGCCATCCTGCGGGCGAGCCCCGAGGCGGCACGTGTCGGCGTCTACGGCGTGTATCCGCTCGATCGGCCGATGCAGGTGCTGCAGGCCTTGGTCGACACCCTGCCGCTGCGCGTGCGCCGCTGGGGCGATTGGGTCGTGTACGTGGACGTGCGCACCGCATGAAGCACGCATCGATGAGCTTGGACTGACGGGTTTGCGAGCCCTCGCGGGACATACAGGTTGAACGCTCCGATCAACCAGAACCGACGAGGATGTCCAACGTGACACAGCCCCTTTTCCCATCGACCCGCGCCAGGGCCGACATGCTGCCCCCGAGCCGCCGCGCCACGCTGGCGCTGGCCGCCTTGCTGGCTTGCGCCAGCGCATCGTTCGCGCAGACGCAGACACCCATGCAAGTGCCATCCGCTGCGCCGGCCGTCACTGACACCGCGCTCGAATGGAATCTGCCCGCCGACGAACTCGGCATCGTGCTGGCACGCATCGCGCGCCAGAGCGGTCGCACGATCAGCGCGGCGCCTGCGCTGGTGGCCGGGCATCGCGCCGCGCCGGTTCAAGGGCGCCTCACCGTGGCGCAAGCGGCGCAGCAGGCGCTTGCAGGCAGCGGGCTGGCATTGGCGCAGACCCCCACCGGCACGCTGACCGTCGTCATCGCGGACCGCAAGGTCTCTTCGCCGGCCGCCGGTGCCGATTCACGCGAGACCCTGGCCGAAGTGCGCGTCACCGCGATGGCCGAGCGCTCCGCCACGACCGAAGGCACGGGCGCCTACACCGCCCGCGGCCCGAGCGGCGTGGCCACCGGTCTCGGCCTGAGCCTGAAGGACACGCCGCAGTCGGTCAGCGTGATCACGCAGCAACGCATGGAAGACGAGAACCTCACCAGCATCAACCAGGTGCTGGCGCGCACGCCCGGCATCTCGACCGCGGTGCTCGGCACGGAACGCACCAATGCCAATGCGCGTGGCTACGCCATCACCAACTACCAGCTCGACGGCGTCAGCACCCATACCGAATTCCTGGGCCTGGACGCGCTGCCCTCGCAGAGCATTGCGGACATGGCGCTGTACGACCGCATCGAAGTGCTGCGCGGTGCCTCGGGCCTGACGACAGGGGCGGGCGACCCATCCGGCGTCGTCAACATGGTTCGCAAGAAGCCCACCGCCGCGTTCCAGGGCTCGGCCGAAGCCAGCATCGGCTCGCGCGGCGAGCGCCGTGGCGTGCTCGACCTCTCGACACCGTTGAACGCGTCCGGCAGCGTGCGCGGACGGATGGTTGCGGTGCATCAGGAAGGCGACGGCTTCATCGACAACTACAGCAAGAAGAAGGATGTGCTGTACGGCGTGGTGGAGGCGGACCTCACCAGTTCGCTCAAGCTCACCGCTGGCGTCGATCATCAGGAGAGCCGGTCGCGCGGATCGCTGTCGTATCTCGGCTTCCCGCTCTTCAACAGCAGTGGCGAACAGACCGACTTCCGCCGGTCCTTCAGCAGCGCGGGCCGCAACAACCAGTTCAACACCAACTCCACCACCGGCTTCGTGACGCTGGAACAATCGCTGGCCAACGACTGGAAGCTCCAGGTCTCGGCCAACGACGTGCGCTCGACGCAGCGTGAAGACTCGGTGTACCTGGCGGTCAACAGCAGCCTGTTCGACAAGGTCACCGGCGACGGGCTCCTGCTCAACGCGGAGCGCCGCGACTACGACCTGCGCAGCAAGACCGTCGACCTCAAGATGAGCGGCCCGTTCACCCTGTTCGGCCGCGAGCACGAGGCAGTGGTCGGCATCGACTACACCGACTTCCGCAGCCTGACGAACGGCAGTTTCGACACGTCGGGGCTGGACGGCGCGCCGGTCAACATCTACCGCTGGGACAACAGCGGGAGCCCGGTCTTCGGCGAGCGCTACGTCACCTTCGACAGCACGCGCCGCCAGAAGAGCCTGTATGGCGCCGGCCGCTTCCAGTTGAGCGACCAGCTCAAGCTGATCGTCGGCGGCAAGGTGCTGAACTACGACAGCAACTACATCACGAAGAACATCGCCGGCTACAACGACAGCGCGCCGTCGTCCGAGCGGCATGTGTTCACGCCCTACGGTGGCCTGGTGTACGACCTGAACGCCACGCATGCGCTCTATGCGAGCTTCTCCACCATCTACAACCCGCAGACGGCACTCGACCGCAACGGCGCCTACCTCGATCCGCAGGAAGGCAACACCTACGAGGCCGGCATCAAGAGCAGCTTTCTAGGCGGGCGGCTGACGAGCAGCGCGGCCGTGTATCAGATCCGGCAGGACAACGTCTCGGAAGCGGACCCGGGCTACTTCATCCCCGGCACCACCAACACGGCATCGCGCGCGATCAAGGGCGCCAAGACGCAAGGCATCGACCTCGAACTCACCGGCATGCTGGCGCAGGGCTGGAACCTGAGCGCGTCGTACAACTACAGCGCATCGGAAGACGCGACGGGCCAGCGCATCAACACCACCTTCCCGCGCCAGATGGCCCGCATCTGGACGACCTACCGGCTGCCCGGCGACTGGCGCCGGCTCACGCTGGGCGGTGGTGTCGACTGGAACAGCGGCATCTCGTACACCGGCGAAGCCTGGCAGATCGGACGCACCGTCACTGCGCGGCAGGGCGCCTATGCGGTGGCTGGCCTGATGGCGCGCTACGACGTCAGCGAGCAGTTGTCGTTGACGCTGAACGTGCAGAACGTCTTCGACCGCAAGTACATCGCGTCGATGTCGGGCTGGTGGTATTCCGGCACGTACGGTGCGCCCCGCAGCGTGCAGGCGACGGCGCGCTACAAGTTCTAGGCGATCAGAGTCCGCCCGTCCGCAGGCCGAGCAGGACGACGACCAGGATGCTCAGCAGGACCGTCGTGCATTGCCAGAAGCGCACGGGGTGCCGCTCGAGCAATGGCGTCGGTCGCAGGCTGAGGAA
>JAZKDL010000030.1:0-3269 GCA_040387575.1 Pseudomonadota bacterium | reverse complement strand
GTCAGCTTCAGGCCCGACGAGATCGCGAAGTTGCCGTTGATGATGGCGTACTCGGCATCACCCAGCGTGCGCGGCAGTTGCGCGGCTTCGAGCGGCAGCAGCTTCAGCTTGCGCGGGTTCTCGGCGATGTCCTTTTCCGACGCGCGGATCGGGTCGATGCCGGGCTTCAGCGTGACCAGCTTGTTCTGTTCCAGCAGCAGCAGCGCGCGCGCCAGGTTGCTCGGGTCGTTCGGCAGCGTGATGCGGTCGCCTTCCTTGGCTTCGGCCAGGGTCTTGCGGGTGTTCGAGTACACGCCCATCGGCGCGATCGGGCCTTGCACCAGATCGACGATGTCGAGCTTCTGGTCGGCCGCGAACTTCTTCAGGTAGACCAGATGCTGGAAGAAGTTGGCGTCGAGCGAGCCTTGCGCCAGCGCGAGGTTCGGCTGCACGTAATCGTTGAACTCGACCAGCTTGACCTTGTAGCCCTTCTTCTCGAGCAGCGGCACGATGCCGGACTTGAGCTGGTCGGTGTTCGAACCGGCGGTGCCGCCGATCACGAGTTCCTTCTTGGTGGCCGGCTGGGCCTGGGCTTGCAGCGACAGGCCGCCGAACGACAGCGCGACGAGGGACAGGGCGAGAACGGAACGGCGGAGCATGGTGTTTTTCATGGAAGCAAGGGACTTGGGAAAAAAGAGGAATCAGCGCTTGTCGAGACGGCGCGCCGTCGTGTTGCCGACGAACTGGAGGATCTGCACCAGCACCACGAGCAGCGCCACGGTGAGCACCATCACGTCGGTCTGGAAGCGGTAGTAGCCGTAGCGGATGGCCAGGTCGCCGATGCCGCCGCCGCCGACCACGCCGGCAATGGCGGAGTACGACAGGAAGCTCACCGACAGCACGGTCAGCGCGAGCACCAGGCCGGAACGCGCCTCGACCAACAACACGCGCCAGACGATCTGCAGTTCCGACGCGCCCATCGCATGGGCCGCCTCGATGACGCCGCGCGGCACTTCGCGCAGGCACTGGTCGACCAGCCGCGCGAAGTACGGGATCGCAGCCACCGACAGCGGCACGGCCGCGGCCAGCGGGCCGATCGAGGTGCCGGCGATGACCCGCGTGAGCGGCACCATCGCGACCAGCAGGATGATGAACGGGAACGAGCGAACGGTGTTCACGAACCAGTTCAGCACGACGAACGCCGGCTTGTTCTCCAGCGACTGCCCGGGGCCGAGCAGGAACAGCAGGATGCCCAGCGGGCCGCCGATCAGCACTGCGGCCGACAGGCCGATGGCCAGCATCAGGAAGGTCTGGCCGATGGCGATCCAGAGCTCGGGAAGGATGGGGGTGATGTTCTCAAACATAGCTGATCTCCGAAGCGCCGGCGCCAGCGCCAGCATCGGCCTGTGCGGCGGCGGCTTCGCGCGCGTCGCGCACACGGCGGCGCAGCAGCGTGTCGAGCTCGCGGCCCAGCGCGGAAGTGCGCGGCACCTCGCTCGGCGCATCGACGGCGAACTGCTCGATCACGCGGCCCTTTTCGAGAATGGCGACATGGCGGCACAGCACCTCGACCACCGACAGCTCGTGCGTCACGATCACGATGGTCACGCCGATCTTCTGGTTGATCTCGCGCAGCGTTTCCAGCAGCGAGCGCGTGGTCTCGGTGTCGAGCGCGGACGTCGGCTCGTCGCACAACAGCACCTGCGGGCGCGGTGCCAGCGCGCGGGCGATCGCCACGCGCTGCTTCTGGCCACCCGACAGCTGCGCCGGATAGGTATCGATCTTCTCGCTCAGGCCGACGAGCGCGAGGCATTCGCGCACGCGCGCATCGATCTCGGCGCGCGAATGGCGGCCGTGGATCTTCAGCGGGAAGGCCACGTTGTCGAACACCGTGGCGTTCTGCAGCAGGTTGAATTGCTGGAACACCATGCCGATGTTCTGGCGCGTGTCGCGCAGTTCGCTGCGCGACAGCGTCATCAGGTCGCGTCCGCCCACCAGCACCTGGCCCGAATCGGGCCGCTCCAGCAGGTTGATGAGGCGCAGCAGCGTCGACTTGCCGGCGCCGCTGGTGCCGATCAGGCCGAACACGTCGCCGTGCGCGATGTCGAGCGACACGGTGCGCACTGCATCGAACACCTCGCCGCTGGGCAGCGCAAAGGATTTCTGGACGGATTGAAGACGAATCACGGGGCCGTCGGGCCGCGTGGCGGGAGGAGAAGAGCTCATGGAGAAATGGTCAGGGGCACGGTGCGCGGTAGGCGCTCCAGGTGCCGGGTGGCGAGTATGTAAACAAACGCCACAAAAAGGAACGAACAAATCGGGCAGTGCTTATATTGTAAAAAACATAAGCAGTGGCCGAAGTGGTCGATCCATGCGCAGTTTGACTGGCTTCCATCGAAGAAGCCCCGGACCGCGCGCCACCACTCAATCCGTTGCGGCGGTCTTGTCGAAGAAGCGGTTGGCCGGCCGCGGCAGCCCGAGGTTCTCGCGCAGGGTACGGCCTTCGTACTCACGGCGGAAGATGCCGCGCCGCTGCAGTTCCGGCACGACCTTGTCGACGAAATCGTCGAGCCCGCCGGGCAGCCACGGGAACATCACGTTGAAGCCGTCGCAGGCCTCGGTCTCCAGCCATTCCTGCATCTCGTCGGCAATCGATTGCGGCGTACCGACGAAGGCCTGGCCGCCGTAACCGCCCAGCCGCTGCGCGAGCTGGCGCACGGTCAGCCCTTCCCGCTGGGCCAGTTCGATCACGCGTTCGCGGCTGCTCTTGCTCGCATTGGTCTCGGGGATCGGCGGCAGCGGCGCGTCGGGGTCGAAGGTCGAGGCGTCGTGGCCCAGCGAAATCGACAGCGACGCGATCGCGCTGTCGTAGTGCACCAGGCTGTCGAGCCTGGCGCGAATCGCACGCGCCTCTTCCACCGTGTCGCCGACTACCACGAAGGCGCCGGGCAGGATCTTCAGGTGATCGGGCTCACGCCCCAGCGCGCGCATGCGGCCCTTGATGTCGGCGTAGAAGCTGCGCGCATTCGCGAGCGAGCCCGGCGCGGAGAACACGACCTCGGCGGTCTCGGCCGCGAGCTGCCGTCCAGGCTCGGACGCACCGGCCTGCACGATCACCGGCCATCCCTGCACCGGCCGCGCGATATGCAACGGCCCGCGCACCGACAGGTGCCTGCCCTTGTGGTTCAGCACATGCAGCCGTTCGGTGTCGAAGAACAGACCGCTCTCGGCGTCGCGCAGGAAGGCGTCGTCGGCCCAGCTGTCCCAGAGCCCGGTGACGACGTCGTAGA
>JAZKDL010000029.1:0-2285 GCA_040387575.1 Pseudomonadota bacterium | reverse complement strand
CCCAGCTTCGCGCTCAACAAGGAGATCACGCTGAAGGCCGAGCACTACGGCCTGGACTTCGTGCTCTCGATGATCAAGCTGCGCGGCTTCGGCGGCAAGACCGAGTTCTGGGACCACAACCTCGAGTCCTTCACCCTGATGGCCGGCCTGGCCGCCGTCACCACCAAGATCAAGCTCTTCGCCACCGCCGCGTCGCTGGTGATTCCGCCCGCGATCGCGGCGCGCATGGCCTCGACCATCGACTCGATCTCGAACGGCCGCTTCGGCCTGAACCTGGTGACCGGCTGGCAGCGTCCGGAATACTCGCAGATGGGCATGTGGCCCGGCGACCAGTTCTTCGGCACCCGGTATGAATATCTGTCCGAGTACGTGCAGGTGCTGCGCGACCTGTGGACGACCGGCAAGTCCGACCTGAAGGGCGCGCACTTCCAGATGGACGACTGCCGCCTGAGCCCGCAGCCGCAGGCCGACATGAAGGTCATCTGCGCCGGCGCGAGCGACGCCGGCATGGACTTCTCGGCCAGGTACGCCGACTACAACTTCTGCTTCGGCAAGGGCGTGAACACGCCCAAGGCCTTCGCGCCGTCCGCCGAGAAGCTGATCGAAGCCACGAAGAAGACCGGCCGCCACGTCACGACCTACGTGCTGATGATGGTGATCGCCGACGAGACCGACGAGGCCGCGCGTGCCAAGTGGGAGCACTACAAGGCCGGTGCCGACCAGGAAGCGATCGCCTGGCTCGGTGGCCAGGCGGCAGCGGACACCAAGTCGGGCGCCGACACCAACGTGCGCCAGATGGCCGACCCAACCTCGGCGGTGAACATCAACATGGGCACGCTGGTCGGCTCCTATGCCAACGTCGCGCGCATGCTCGACGAGATGGCCGAGGTGCCGGGCACCGAAGGCGTGCTGCTGACCTTCGACGACTTCGTGAAGGGCGTCGAGGCTTTCGGCGAGCGCATCCAGCCGCTGATGAAGAGCCGCACCGGTGCCGACACGCCGGTGCCTTCGCGGGTGCAGCCCGAAGCACTGGCCGCCTGAACACAACCGGGACCCATCATGACCATGCCCATGCCAAAGAACACGACCATCACCTCCACCACGCCCGTCGGCGTGCCCACGCCCGCCGGTGCGCCGGCTCCGCTGGTGCTGCCGGCGCGTCCCGAGCCGGTCGCATTGCAGGCCGCACAGACCGCGCTGATCGTGGTCGACATGCAGAACGCGTACGCGTCGATCGGCGGCTACGTCGACTCGGCCGGCTTCGACATCTCGGGGGCGCAGGGCACGATCTCGGCGATCGGCCGCGCCATTGCCGCGGCGCGTGCGTCGGGCATCCTGGTGGTGTACCTGCAGAACGGCTGGGACGCCGGCTATGTCGAAGCGGGCGGCCCCGGCTCGCCCAACTGGTACAAGTCGAACGCCCTCAAGACGATGCGCAAGAAGCCCGAACTGCAGGGCAAGTTCCTCGCCAAGGGCGGCTGGGACTACGAGCTCATCGACGAGATGACGCCGCAGGCCGGCGACATCGTGATCCCGAAGACGCGCTACAGCGGCTTCTTCAACAGCACGCTCGACAGCACGCTGCGCGCGCGCGGCATCCGCAACCTGGTGTTCACCGGCATCGCCACCAACGTGTGCGTGGAGTCGACGTTGCGCGACGCCTTCCACCTCGAGTACTTCGCGGTGATGCTGGAAGACGCCACGCACGAACTCGGCGGCGCGGCGATCCAGAAGGCGGCGGTCTACAACGTCGAGACCTTCTTCGGCTGGGTGTCCAACGTCGAGGAATTCTGCAAGACCGTTGCACCGCAACTGGCCGCAACGCCGGCCGGCCGCGAGACCGTCAACGCCTGATCCACCGCTTCACGCTTCCATCCACATCGAGGACTCCCATGCCCAAGCAAGCCATCATCCCGCCCGGAACCACCACCCCGATCGCGCCCTTCGTGCCCGGCACCATGGCCGACGGCATCGTCTACGTGTCGGGCACGCTGCCCTTCGACAAGGACAACAACGTGGTCCACGTCGGCGACGCGACCGCGCAGACGCGCCACGTGCTGGAGATCATCAAGAGCGTGATCACCACGGCCGGCGGCACGATGGACGACGTGACCTTCAACATGATCATGATCAAGGACTGGGCCGACTACGCGAAGGTCAATGCGGTCTACGCCGAGTACTTCCCCGGCGTGAAGCCGGCGCGCTACTGCATCCAGTGCGGGCTGGTGAAGCCGGAGGCGCTGGTGGAGATCGCCTCCATCGCCCACGTCGGCAAGCCCTGATGC
>JAZKDL010000028.1:0-5471 GCA_040387575.1 Pseudomonadota bacterium | reverse complement strand
GGCCAGCGCATCGGCATCCTGGGCGCCAACGGCCAGGGCAAGTCGACGCTGGTGAAGACCATTGCGCGCGAAATGGGCGCACTGGCCGGTGAAGTCACCGAGGGCAAGGGCCTGAACATCGGCTACTTCGCGCAGCAGGAACTCGACGTGCTGCGCCCGCAGGACACGCCGCTCGAGCACATGGTGCGCATGGCACGCGAACTCGGCGCGGCGGCCAAGGAGCCGACCGGCGAGCAAGCGCTGCGTGGCTTCCTCGGCAGCTTCAACTTCAACGGCGACATGGTGAAGCAGCCGGTCGGCACGATGAGCGGCGGCGAAAAGGCACGCCTGGTGCTCGCGATGATGGTCTGGCAGCGCCCCAACCTGCTGCTGCTGGACGAGCCCACCAACCATCTGGACCTGGCCACGCGTGAAGCGCTGGCTGTCGCACTCAACGAGTTCGAAGGCACGCTGATGCTGGTGAGCCATGACCGCGCGCTGCTGCGTTCGGTGTGCGACGAGTTCTGGCTGGTCGGCCGCGGTGTCGTCAAGGACTTCGACGGCGACCTCGACGACTACCAGCGCTACCTGCTCGAAGAAGCCAAGCGGCTGCGCGAAGAAGCCAAGGAAGCGATCAAGAGCGCGGCGAATGCTGCAGCCGCCGCTCCGGTGGTCGCAGCGCCAGTGGCCGCGCCTCCAGCGCCTGCCGAGCAGGCGTCCACCGCGGGCGGTCGTGACCAGCGCAAGCAGGACGCGCAAAGCCGCCAGCAGCGCAGCGATCAGCAGAAGCCGCTCAAGCGCGAACTGGCGCAAGTCGACGAACGGCTCGCCATCGCAGGCACCGAGAAAGCCCAGCTCGAGACGCGGCTGGCGCAACCGCTTCCCGCCGCGGAGATTGCCGATGCCGGCAAGCGGCTGAAGCTGGTCAACGACGAAATCGCACGACTGGAAGAACGCTGGCTCGCACTGTCCGACCAGCTGGAAGCCTTGGCGGCCTGAGCGCGCTATCGCCGAACCGCCGTTTACCTAAAGGACGCCGCATGCCTTCGTCCCTCGATCTCGCGGAAGGTGACCCGGCGCTGATTGCCGCCATCCAGCGCAGCCGCAGGCTCATTGGCCGCAAGGCGCTGCTGGCTGCGGCGGCCAGCGCCGTTCCACTGCCAGGGGTCGACTGGGCGGCCGATGCAGCGTTGCTGTCGCGCCTCATACCGCAGATCAGCGCCGAGTTCGGACTGTCGGTGACGCAGATCGAACACCTCGCGCCGCAAAAACGGGAACGCATCCAGAAGGCTGCATCCACCCTCGGCGCGCTGCTCGTCGGCCGGCTCGTCACGCGCGACCTGCTGATCGCCCTCGCCCGCCATGCAGGTGTGCGCATGACGGCCAAGCAGGCCACCAAGTACGTTCCGATCGCCGGCCAGGCGATTTCCGCGACGCTCGGCTATGCGGCGCTGCGCACGCTTGGCGAACTGCACATCAAGGATTGCGTGCGTGTGGCCAAGGCCGTGCACCACGCGTTGCCGGCGGCACCTCAAAGCGCCATGCCGTCGAGTGCTGCTGTGCATGCTGTGGAGCGTACGGCGGCACCATCCCGGCTGGCCCGCCTGATGGGTCGCTTGCGCGGCCGTTGAGAACTCGTGGCCGCTGGGAAGGCACGGCGCTGATTTCTGCCAACGTACCCAAGTCCTGATGCGGTAGGTGCAGCCCGATCATCTCGGGTGCTCGCGAGCACGTAAACAATCGGCATCGAACCGGCGTCATTGAATCGATCGCGCTTGGCAATGGCAGCGCCCGCCCTCAGCACGCGCTCGCATGGCGGCAACTTTGCAAAGACACGATGCCGACCAAATGCCTACTTTTTCACGAACTACTCGAATAGGCACAACGCTCCTGTACACGGAAAGACCGGGCGCCTCGTTGCTAGTTCCATACGCAACCAGGAACCGGAGGAATCCATGACTCATCTTTTTTTGACACTCGCCGTCATCGTCGGATCCGCCGGTGCGCTCGGCTGCTTCAGCTTGCTTCGCATGGCCGGCGGCTGTAGCCGCACCGAAGAAATGTTTGAACAGCAAACCGCGATCGGCTGAAATCAAATGAGCTGGAAAATAAACGCCTACCTCGGGGCCGCACTGGTCGCACTTTTTGTGCTGCTCAACTTCATCCCCTCGGAACACGACATGGCGGTGTTGCTCGGCATCGTTTTCCTGATGCTGACCCTGGTCACCGCCATCAGTTGCTGCGCCGCCACCTTCCATTCGGCGCGAAAGCGCTTCACCATGCCTCGAAAGCATTGAAGCCAGATCGACCAATTGCAGCCAGAGTCAATGCGGCCGTTGATGAACCGGCAACCGGATCGCAAGAGCCGCCCAGCGTTCAGTCAGTGCTCGTCCCAATGAATTGAATCCGGTCAGATCGCACTTCGTGCGCCTGACCATATTCGTCTTCAACGATGGCGAACATGACCGGCAACGGCCTATTCCCATCGTCATAGTCAAACCCGCTGACCCAGCCTATGAAGTCGGCCTCATAGCTCTCCTCAACCAAGCACTTCCGCATTGCCGCCATTGTTCGCTTCCTAATTCGGGTTCAAACGGTCGACAACGTTTTTACCTGAGCTTGAATCGCAGCGAATCCACCATTCGTGTAAATACTTGGCATAGGGACTACCCCGTTTGTAGCGAGAGTTGAGCACGCGAATATTTCTACAGGGTGACGACCATTGGCGGAGGTTGTCTTCATAACGAAGTGATGGACAGTCGCATCGTCCCGGCGATTGCATCCGACAGGAAGGCTTGGCGCATCGCTTGGCAGATCGTGACGCTCGTCGCAATTTGCGATCGGCACGGCGATTGCAGCGGCGCTGTTAGAAATCGCCACCTGGCTGGTCGCCAACAAACCCCACTTGGTGAGGCCGCTCTTGCCGGAAGATCTGCCGCTTTTCTCCTCGGCGTATCCGCAGATCAAGCACACCATTGCCGACCATGCCTTCAGAACGAGCGCCAGAGCAGGCTAAGCGCGCCGCGTCGCTGTCGAAGACGGCCGCTATGTAAGGTCGATGCCACGCATGTGGTCAATCTCGCCAAGTCCGACGAGCTCGCACGGCTCCTCAGGGCTTCTTCCTGGGCGAACGAATTTTGCAGCGCCGGGTACGGTTGCCTTCGCCATGACAACTAGGTGGCTATAGGCGCAAGGCGCAGAGCACGCAAGGAGCTCAAGGCGTGAGTATTCCCACGGTGGGAATAAAAGCGTGTTGCCGCTACTGAATTTGTAGCAGCAAACCCGCATGGGAGATGGTGGGACGTGCGGGGGTCGAACCCACGACAAACGGATTAAAAGTCCGCTGCTCTACCAACTGAGCTAACGTCCCATCTTGTTTTTCTTCTTGGAGTCTTGCCGGCGTCGAATCCGGCAAAGCCTCGGATTATAGCGTGCTATCGAGGGAAATTCGATCCAAAAGCCAACCGGCTGCACATTGCCCGAAAGTTGCGGTCACGCTGACTACCGAGCCATAGCCGTGGCAGTTGAGCGAGCCGTCTCCGTCGATGGCGCACGACGCGTCCGGCGGCGCCACGCTCTCTCGACTGAAGACGCATGCAATACCCATCTTCTTGCCATCGCGCGGCGCGCCATGCAACTTGCGTAACCTCTGCCGCATGCCGGCCAGCAGTGGGTCATGGGTAACCGACGCAATGTCCTCGATCTCCACCCGATGCGCATGGCGCTTGCCACCCGCAGCGCCGACAGTGATGAAATGCCGATGTGCCTGGCGTGCCCACACTGCCATGGCGAGCTTGGCACTTGCCTGATCGCACGCGTCCATGACGCCGGTCAAAGTCCCATTGGCGTGTTCCGCAGTACCAACTATTTCAAGCCAATTGCCCGGCTCGACAAAATCATCGATCGCCAGCACTTTGCAGTCCGGATTGATCTGGGCAATGCGATCACGCATCGCCAGCACCTTGGCCTGCCCGACGGTGTCGTTCAGTGCATGGATTTGGCGATTGATATTTGATTCGGCGATGTGATCAAGATCGACCAACGTCATCGCGGCGACACCACTGCGCGCAAGCGCTTCAACAGCCCATGAGCCAACACCGCCGATGCCCACGACAAGCACGTGCGCGTGTCGAATGCGGCTCGCGCCGTCGACGCCATAAAGCCTCTCCAGTCCGCCAAAACGGCGTTCCAGGTCGGCACCATCTTCGACCGCGACTTCCACGCAAAAAACCGATGTGACTCAGTTCAGACGCGAAAGACGTTCGCGGCCGGCCTGCGCTGCCTCGGACTGCGGGTAGGCCTTGGTCAGGTCTTCCAGCGTACGACGGGCTGAACGTGTGTCTTTCAATTCGATCTGACAGTTTGCGATGGACAGTACGGCTTCAGGCGCCTTGGCGTGATCGGGTGCCAGCGACAGCATCGAACGGAAGTTGGCAATGGCCTCGGTGTAGTTGCGCGTGGCGTACTGCGCATTGCCCAGCCAGAACAGCGCCGACGGGTTGTAGCCGCTCGATGGATAGCGCTTCACGAACTCGGCGAAAGCCGTCTGCGCCTGCGCAAACTGACCGCCACGGAAGACGCCCAGCGCCGCATCGAAATCGGCCTTTTCCTGCGGATTGGCAGTGAACTCGCGTCCGTCGACTGCCACCTTGGCTGGTTCATTCTTCTTCAGCCGGTCCTCGAGGTCGGTCTGGCGCTTCTGC
This sequence comes from Pseudomonadota bacterium, assembly GCA_040387575.1. Lineage (GTDB taxonomy): Bacteria > Pseudomonadota > Gammaproteobacteria > Burkholderiales > Burkholderiaceae_C > Variovorax. The sequence continues at coordinate 789 of JAZKDL010000028.1, read as the reverse complement.
TGGTCAGACAGCGTGCGCGTGAGCTGCTCGTTCTGACCGGTCATGCGCGCCAACTCGCCACGCATCGACTCGATCTGGTTCTGCAGATCGAGCAGGCTGCGGCGAAGCTGGCCATTCTCGTCAGTGATACGTTGCTCGGACTGCGTACGCATCGTCTCGACGCGCTGACGCAGGTCGAGGATGGCGCGGCGGGCCTCGTCATCCTCGAACAATGCAGCATGCGCGCCAAGCGACGCGCACAGCAAGGCGGCTGCCAGAGCCGCCCCGCGCAGGGAAAGACCGCGTGCCATCAACGGTAGGAGATCTCGGCGCGGCGGTTTTGCGCCCACACTGATTCACCGGAGCCGGTCGCTGCGGGCTTTTCCTTGCCAAAGCTGACAGCTTCGATCTGGGCATCGCGCACGCCCAGCAGCGTGAGCGCACGACGCACGGCTTCAGAACGTTTCTGGCCGAGTGCCAGGTTGTATTCACGGCCGCCGCGATCGTCGGTATGACCTTCGATCGAAACGCGACGCTGCGGATTGGCCTTCAGGAAGCGCGCATGGCCATCGATCAACGATTGGAAGTCAGCTTTGACCGTGTAGCTGTCGTAGTCAAAATAGATGATGCGTGCGACACCGACCGGGCCGGCTGCGTTCTGTGCATTCGGATCGATGGTGACAGGTGCAACGCCACTGGCGGCGCCGCCGGAACCGCCCATCTGGCCGGCGGTACCGGCCGTGCGGTCGACCACCGGCGTGTCGTTGAGCTTGGTGCCCGACGAACAACCAGCGATCAGGGCCACGATGG
>JAZKDL010000027.1:448-4071 GCA_040387575.1 Pseudomonadota bacterium | reverse complement strand
GCAACCTGCGGCTGGCCTACGGCAACGTCGTCGTGTTCCGCTCGCTGCTCGGCATTTCGTGGATGTGGTTCTTCGGCGCGGTGTTCCTGAGCCAGTTCCCGAGCTTCGCCAAGGACGTGCTGCATGGCGACGAGCAGGTGGCGTCGCTGCTGCTGGTGGTGTTCTCGGTCGGCATCGGCATCGGTTCGCTGCTGTGCGAAACGCTGAGCCGCCGCCAGGTCGAGATCGGCCTGGTGCCGCTCGGCGCGATCGGCATGAGCGTGTTCGCGATCGATCTGTACTTCGCTTCCCGTGCGTTGCCGCCCGCGGCAGAGATGGGTCTGCGCACGTTCGTGGCGCAGTCCGCGCACTGGCGCGTGATGGCGGATCTCGGGTTGCTTTCGCTGTTTGCCGGGCTCTACAGCGTGCCGATGTACGCGCTGATCCAGATGCGCAGCCAGCCGACACATCGCGCCCGCATCATCGCGGCCAACAACATCCTCAATGCGCTGTTCATGATCGCCAGCTCGGTGCTGGCAGGCGTCTTGCTGGGAGCAGGGTTCACCATTCCGCAGATCTTTCTCTTCACCGGCATCGCGAACGCGGTGGTCGCCTTCTACATCTTCATGCTCGTGCCCGAATACCTGTTGCGCTTCCTGTCCTGGGGCCTGTCGAACTTCGTCTACCGATTCCGCATTCGCGGCGCCGAACACATTCCGGCCGACGGCGCGGCCGTGCTGGTGTGCAACCACGTGAGCTTCATCGACGCGGTGCTGCTGATGGCGGCCAGCCCGCGGCCGATCCGCTTCATCATGGACCACCAGATCTTTCGCGTGCCGCTGCTCGGCCGCATCTTCAAGCTGGCCAAGGCGATCCCGATCGCGCCGCAGAAAGAAGACCCGGCCGCCTACGAAGCTGCGTTCGAGCAGGCCGTTCAGGTGCTGGTGGACGGCGACCTGCTGGCGATCTTTCCCGAGGGTGCGCTCACCCGCGACGGCGAGCTGCAGCCCTTCAAGGGCGGCGTGATGAAGATCCTCGAGATGGCCGCCGCGCGCGGCGTCGAGCCGCCGGTGGTGCCGATGGCGCTGACCAACCTCTGGGGCTCGTTCTTCAGCCGCGTGGAAGTGCGTGATGGCAAGCACGTCGCGATGGCCAAGCCTTTCCGGCGCGGTTTCTACAGCCGCGTCGGCCTCCACGTCGGCACGCCGATGTCGCCGGCGGAGGTCGAGCCCGACGCGCTGCGCGATCGCGTCAGCCGATTGCTCGCGGCCTGATGCGCGCGGTCGACCCGTCCTGGGCGCTGCCCGGCATCATCCCGCCCGCTTTCTGGCACGCCTTTACCTGGCTGGGCGACAGCGGCCTGCTGATACCCGCGTCGCTGCTGATCCTGCTGGCGCTGGCCATTGCCCCACGCACGCGCGGCACCGCCTTGCTCTGGTGCGTCGTGTTCGGTGCGGGCAGCCTGGCGATCCTGCTGTCCAAGCTCGCCTTCATGGGCTGGGGCATCGGCAGCCGCAGCTTCAACTTCACCGGCTTCAGCGGCCACACCGCGATCTCGGCCAGCGTCTGGCCGGTCGTGCTGTGGCTGATGGCGGCGCGCTGGCGCCGGCCGGTGCGCATCGGTGCCGTCGTGTTTGGCTGGCTGCTGGCGGCCGGCATCGGCTTTTCGCGGCTGGCGGTGGATGCGCATTCGGTGTCGGAGGTCGTGACCGGTTACGTGCTCGGCGTGACCGTGAGCGCGGTCTTCCTGGCCTTGGCGCGGCGCCAGGCGCGGCCCGACCTGCGGTGGCCGCTGGTGGTCGCCGGGCTGCTGCTGCCGCTGCTGATCTTTCCGCCGGGCATGCCCGCGCCGACGCAGAACCTGCTCGAACGCATCGCGACGACGCTGGCGGACATCGAGCGCCCCTACAACCGACGCGATCTGCATCGCGATTCGAAACCCCGGCCGCGGGTATCGGTTACTGCTACTTCATGACGCAAAACGTGGCACTGGATCACTGAATCGATGCCGGGGTGCGGGCGGCTGGCCATCATCCGCCCACCTTCACTTCGCGGCAGTTTCCCTGCCGACATCGCATCATGAGGATCAGGACTTCTCTCGGCGCCCTCTGCATGGCAGCTTCCGTGGCGCTCTCGGCGCTGTCGCTTCCTTCCACCGCCAGCGCGCAGAGCGAGGCATCGGCCGCGCTGTCGATGCTGCCGGTGGCTTCGGTGGTCGGCGCCGCATCGGTGGCGGGCGCGGCCGCCGGCTCGGTCGTTGCGCTGCCCGCGGCGCTGTCGGTCGGCGGCGCCATGTTGACGGTGGTGGCGGTCGAGGCCTCGGTCGGCGCAACCATCTACCTCCTCGAACGCGCCTCGGACGGCGCCCGCGTCAGCATCCGCGTGTCGGGCCAGGTGGCGCAGGGCGCTTCGATGGTCGCCGGCACCGCGGTCGCCGTGAGCGTGATCAGTACCGGTGTCGTGTTGTCGGTGGCCGGCGAAGTGCTGGCTTTCATCCCCAACGCGCTCGGCCGCGCGCTGCTGCACAACGAAAGGCTGACGTGATGCGCCGGCTGTTGATCGCGTCCGCGCTCGCGTTCTCCGCGCTGGGCTTCGTGGCCACCGGCGCGCATGCCGGCCGATCCTGCGAGCCGCTTCGGCAGACGGCGGCGACCATCACGCAGGGCATGCAGCTGGCCGAGCGAACCGCGCAGGCGCTCGACGCCAGCGGCGCCCGCGTGGTGCTGCTGGCGCGCGCCGGCCAGGACCTGAGTCGCTACGGGCTGCGCTGGTCGCACATGGGCATCGCCTACCGGACCGACGAAGGCCAATGGCGCGTGGTCCACAAGCTGAACGAGTGCGGCACCGCCGTGGCCGCGATCTACCGCCAAGGGCTCGGCGAGTTCTTTCTCGACGGCCTCTGGCGCTACCAGGCGGCATGGTCGGTGCCGACGCCGGCCGTCCAGACGCAACTGCTGGCGCTGCTGCAGCAACCGCCCGCACGCATCACGCGCTTGCATGTGGCGCCGTACAGCCTGGTGAGCTATGCCTGGGGCCAGCGCTACCAGCAGTCGAACCAGTGGGCGATCGAGACGCTGGCCGCGGCGATGGAGCCAGCGACCATCGGCACGCGCGCGCAGGCGCAGGCCTGGCTGCAGTTCAAAGGCTACGAGCCGACCGTGCTGAAGCTCGGCCCGCTCACCCGCCTGGGCGGACGGATGACGGCCGCCAACGTGGCCTTCGACGACCATCCGAACGACAAGCGCTTCTCGGACCGCATCGAGACCGTCACCGCCGATTCGGTGTTCGACTGGCTGCCGCGTGCCGGATTGGGCGCGGCGCCGGTCGTGCGCCAGCCATGAACCAGAATGGCCCGGCTGTCATTCGTCCGTCTATCGATAAGAACCCATCAGGAGATTTCATGAGCAAGTCCTTGCGCCTGTCCGAAAAATGGTTCCGCCGCGGCCTCTGGCTGGTCGCCTTCGTGTTCGCGAGCTTCCTCATCGGGCTCGGTAGCACCCTCGTCGGCGACCTGCCGAAGGTGGAGCACGCCCTGAAGCTCGACGACTTCATCGACCGCGCCGCAGCCGAGCCGTTGCGCGCCGCGATCGAGCAGAGCGCGCGCCGCGAAACGAAGGCCGACGCCGACCTGGAGCAGGCCGAAC
>JAZKDL010000027.1:0-438 GCA_040387575.1 Pseudomonadota bacterium | reverse complement strand
TGCTGCCGAACGTGCCGGGCTGCAGGCCCAGCGGGACCTGGAGCAGGCCGAGCTCAAGCTGTCCGCCGCGCAGCAGGCCAGCCAGAACGCGCGCGAGACCTTCGCCAACTGGATCGCGACGCGGCGCGCCACTGCGCAGCCTGACCAGGACCCCGAGCTGATCGCACGCACCCGCGCGCTCGACGTGCTCAAGCAGAAGGAAGAAGCCGCGCAGCGCGACGTCGGAGCGCAACAGCAGATCGCGCTCGATGCGCGCCAGGCGGCCGAGCGCTCGCGTGGCGAACTCGAGGTGCTCGAGCAGGCGGCGCAGCAACGGCTCGATGCCGAATACCGCCGCGTCGAACTGCGCGTGTTCGGCTACCGGCTGGCGCTCACGCTGCCGTTGCTGCTGGTGGCCGGCTGGCTGTTCGTGAAGAAGCGCAAGAGCACCTACTGGCC
>JAZKDL010000026.1:0-3668 GCA_040387575.1 Pseudomonadota bacterium | reverse complement strand
GTCTCGGTGCCCTGGGCGTCGCCGGCCCGCCGCAAATGGTGGCCGGCCACGATGACCGCGCTGACTTTCGTCGCCGTCATCGTGGTGGCGAAGTGCCTCGACCGGCTGCCGGCGACGCTGCTCGATTTCGGGGTGGTCGACCAGGTTCCGCTCATCGCGCGGACGCTGTTCCTGAGCCTCGAGGAGATCCTCGAGCTCGCACTGCCGATGCTGGCCATCCTGGCGCTGGTGCAGGCACGGCTCGGCCGGCGCAACGATCGACCGCGCTCGCGGCTCTCGTCGCTGCCGTCGCTCTTGCCGATCCTGCGTGCCAGGCGTTGAAATCCCGGACAACCCGCTCGCTTCGTCTCCTCCCTGCCCGCTTCGCTCATGCCTCTGAATCGACTCCGCGCCGAATGGCTGCCAAAGAACATCCCGCGCGAACTGATGGCCGGCGCCGTCGCCACCTTTGCGCTGATCCCGGAGGTCATCGCCTTTTCATTCGTCGCGGGCGTCGACCCGGCGGTCGGGCTGTTCGCGTCCTTCGTGATCAGCATCGTGATCGCCTTCACCGGCGGTCGGCCGGCCATGATCTCGGCCGCGGCCGGCTCGGTCGCACTGGTCGCGGCGCCGCTGGTGCATGCGCATGGGCTGGCTTACCTGCTCGCAGCCGGCGTGCTGGCGGGGCTGCTGCAGATCGTGTTCGGCCTGCTGCGGCTCGGTGCGCTGATGCGCTTCGTGTCGAGCTCGGTGCGCACCGGCTTCGTGAACGCGCTCGCCATCCTGATCTTCGCGGCGCAGTTGCCGCACCTGATGGGCGCCAACATGGCGACCTGGGCGGTGCTCGCGCTGGGGTTGCTCATCATCTACGGCCTGCCGCGCCTGACGACCGCCGTGCCGTCGCCCCTGGTGGCGATCGTGGTACTGACGCTGCTGTCGACGCAGCTCGGCCTGCCGCTCAAGACCGTGGCCGACCTGGGCCACCTGCCCGACGCGATGCCGAGCTTCGCCTGGCCGGGCGTGCCGCTCACGCTCGACACGCTGCGGATCATCGCCCTGCCCGCGCTGGCGATCGCGATGGTCGGCCTGCTCGAATCGATGATGACGGCCAGCGTGGTCGACGAGCTGACCGACACACCCAGTTCCAAGAACCGTGAATGCGCGGGGCTGGGTGCGGCCAACGTCGCAGCCAGCCTGTTCGGCGGCATCGCCGGCTGCGGAATGATCGGCCAGACCGTGAGCAACGTCCGCTACGGCGGCACCGGACGGATGTCCACGCTGTTCGCCGGCGTCTTCCTGCTGGTGCTGATGGTCGCGCTCAAGCCCTGGGTGTCGCAGGTGCCGGTCGTGGCACTGGTCGCCGTGATGGTGATGGTGTCGGCGTCGACCTTCGACTGGGGATCGCTGCGTGCACTGGTGCGGCATCCGCGCATGTCGAGCGCGGTGATGCTCGCCACGGTCGCCGTCACCGTCGCCACCGACAACCTGGCGGCCGGCGTGGCGGTCGGCGTGATGCTCAGCGGCGTGTTCTTCACCTTCAAGGTGGCGCGCCTGCTCGACGTGCAGGCCACGGACGACGCCGACGGCACACGTGTCTACCGCGTCGCCGGCCAGGTCTTCTTCGCGTCCGCCGAGTGGTTCGTTGACGCCTTCGACGTGCGCGACACAGAAGGCCGCGCGGTGCGGATCGATGTCTCCGGTGCGCACTTCTGGGACGTGACCGCGGTGGCCGCGCTCGACAAGGTCACGCAGCGGCTTCGCAAGCACGGCAGCACGGTCGAGGTGATCGGCCTGAACCGCGCGAGCGAAGTGCTGATCGACAAGTTGGGCCCGCAGCGCTGATAGCGCTGGGGCGAGCGACCGTCACCAGCGGCGGATGAGGGCTGCTGCCAGCAGCAGCACGCAGGCCACGCCGGCCAGCAACGCGGTCCAGCCCATGTGCTCCCACAGCGCGCCGCCCAGGTAGCCGAGCACGCTGGAGCCCAGGTAATACGCGCACAGATACAGCGACGCCGCTTGCGCCTTCGCACCGTTGGCACGCTGGCCGACCTGCCCGCTGGCCACCGCATGGGCCGCGAAGAAACCGATGGTCAGCAGCGCCAAACCCAGCACCACCATCGCGAGCCACGGCGTGGCGAGCGCGGCCGCACCCAGCAGCATCAGGGCGATGCCGCCCTGCACCACGCGGCGCGCACCCAGCCGATTGACCATGCCGCCCGCCCAGCCGGCGCTCACGCTGCCGAGCAGGTAGACCGTGAACAGCAGGCCGATCACGGTCGACGACAAGTTGAACGGCGCAACGGCCAGATGGAAGCCCGCGTAGTTGAAGACCGCGACGAAGCTGCCCATCAGCATGAAGCCGAGCGCGAAACCCTTGCGCAGTGCCGGCGTGCGCAGGTGCATGCGCAGGTTGCCGACCAGCCCGCGCATCGACAGCGCCTGCGGCCGGAAATGCCGCGACGGCGGCAGCAGCCAGGCGAACAGTGCGGTCGACACCAGGCTCAGTACCGCGATGCCGCCCATCGCCACATGCCAGCCGCCGAGGTCCGCCAGCCCGCCGGACAGCAGCCGTCCGGCCAGTCCGCCGAGTGCGTTGCCGCTGATGTACAGGCCCATCGCCGACGGCAGCGAGGGCGGATCGAATTCCTCGCCGACGTACGCCATCGCCAGCGCCGGCAAACCGCTGAGCGCCACGCCAACCAGCGTGCGCAGCACCAGCAGCACCGGCCACGAATCGACGAAGGCGCAGGCCAGCCCGAGCACGCTGGCCACGCCCAGCGCCACCAGCATCACCGGCTTGCGGCCCCAGGCCTCGGCCAGCGAACCGGCCACCAGCATGCACAGGGCGAGGCTCAGCGTGGTCATCGACAGCGTGAGGCTGCTGCTCGCCGCCGACACGCCGAAGTGCCGCGCGAACAGCGGCAGCAGGGGCTGCACGCAGTAGATCGATGCGAAGGTCGACAGCCCCGCGCAGAAGATCGCGAAGGTGGCGCGGCGGTAGGCCGGCGTGCCGCGCTGGAGATAGCCGGCGGAATCGGAGACAGACAAAAGGGAGCCCGGAAAGAGAAAAGGGTTGCGCGAGGCAACCCTTTTTATCGTCTATGCCGCTTCGCCGCGCGCACGCCGCGAAGAGGCACGGCACGTCACTTGGTTACTTCTTGTCGCCGCCGGGGACCTTGCCGTCCACGCCCTTGACGTAGAAATTGACGCCCGACAGGAACTTGTCGTCGGCCACCGCGCCGGCAGCGACGACTTCCTTGCCGTCCTGGCCGACGATCGGGCCCTTCCAGATCGAGAAGCTGCCGTCCTTCAGGCCGGCCTTGACGGTTTCGACCTTGGTCTTGATCTCGGCCGGCACGTCTTCGGCGACCGAGACGATGTCGATCGCGCCTTCCTTCACGCCCCACCAGCTGGAGCCGGTCGCCCACTTGCCGTCGAGCGCGTCCTGCGTGGTCTTGATGTAGTACGGACCCCAGTTGATGACTGCCGACGCGAGGTGGGCCTTCGGGCCGTAGGCGGTCATGTCCGAATCCCAGCCGAAGGCGCGCTTGCCCTTTTCCTGCGCGGTCTTGAGCACGGCCGGCGAGTCGGTGTTCTGGAACAGCACGTCGGCACCGCCGTTGATCAGCGCGGTGGCCGCTTCGGTTTCCTTCGGCGGGCTGAACCATTCGTTCACCCACACGACCTTG
>JAZKDL010000025.1:0-16789 GCA_040387575.1 Pseudomonadota bacterium | reverse complement strand
TGATTGCAGCGGTTCGTGGATGTCCGCTATTGGCCGGATGCTGTCATAGGGGCGGAGGTCGCTTCAGGTCAATGGGCATTACTGACGCCGGGTGCGACGAGCGATATATACGGCTGAGGCGACGGCCAACGTTGCCGCAGCCGCGCCGGATATCAGCAGGTGATCCCGGACGAACGAGTAGCCCCACCACACAGGAACGACCACTACGAAGATCAGAAGCGGCAGCATGTACAGCCACTCCCCGATCTCCGCCGCCGCGCCGACGACTTCCCAGCTTCTACGCCAGCGCTGTGATTTGAGCTTCGTCATGGTGTCCCCGATACGTTCTCGATTCCCCCATCGGCCCTCGCCAAGCTCGGTCTGTCCATCGACCGACTGATGGGCAAGGACATCTCCGGCGCCAACCACCTGATCGAGCGGATGCTCGACTGGACGCTCCGCGCCCCGCGCAAGGCCATCGTCGCGGCGGCGAAGCGCATGGTCGGAAAAGGCTTGCTCAAGGCGTGACATCGCCCTGCGGCAGGATGTCGAGCACGGCCTCGGACGGCCTGCACAGCCTGGTGCCCAGTGGCGTCACGACGATCGGCCGGTTGATCAGGATCGGATGCTGGAGCATGAAGTCGATCAACTCGGCATCCGTCCACTTCGGGTCGTCCAGCGCCAGCGCCTCGTAGGGCGTTCCTTTCTGGCGCAACACGTCGCGCACGGGGACGCCCATCGCCGCGATGAGGCCTTCCAGCGTCGCTCGGTCCGGTGGCGCCTTCAGATACTCGATGACCTCCGGCTCCTCGCCGGCGTTGCGAATCAGTGCGAGCACGTTGCGGGAGGTACCGCAGTTCGGGTTGTGGAAGATCGTGATGTGGGTCATGAGATCAGGGAGTGAAGAGGGGGGAGGGAGCTTCAGCTCAGGCGCAATGCAAGTGCCGCCAAAGTCACGAAAAGCACCGGGACGGTCAGCACGATGCCGACCTTGAAGTAGTAGCCCCAGGCGATGCGGGTGCCCTTCCTGGCCAGCACGTGCAGCCACAGCAGCGTCGCCAGGCTGCCGATGGGCGTGATCTTCGGGCCGAGGTCGCAGCCGATCGCATTCGCATAGATCATGGCTTCCTTCACCACGCCGGTGGCGGAAGACGAATCGATGGACAGCGCGCCGATCAAGACGGTCGGCATGTTGTTCATCACCGACGACAGCATCGCTGCGAGAAAGCCCGTGCCCATGGCCGCCCCCCAGACGCCGCTTTGCGCAAGGAGGTTCAGCAGCCTGGCGATGTGATCGGTCAACCCAGCGTTGCGCAGGCCATAGACCACCAGGTACATGCCGAGCGAGAAGATCACGATCTGCCACGGTGCGCCGCGCAGCACCTTGCGCGTGCTGATCACATGGCCGCGTGCGGCGACCGCCAGCAGCACGACGACGCCAGCGGCAGCGACTGCGCTCACCGGCACGCCAAGGGGTTCCAGGCCGAAGAAGCCGGCCAGCAGGAGGATGAGAACCACCCAGCCGGCACGGAAAGTCGCGAGGTCCTTGACGGCGGCCGACGGCGCCTTCAGCTGCCCAACGTCATAGGTGGCCGGGATGCTGCGCCGGAAGTACAGCATCAGCACCACCAGGCTGGCCAGCACCGACGCCACGTTGACGGGGACCATCACGGCCGCATAGTCGTCGAAGCCGATCTTGAAGAAATCGGCCGAGACGATGTTCACCAGATTCGAGACGATCAAGGGCAGGCTGGCGGTGTCTGCGATGAATCCCGCCGCCATGACGAAGGCCAGCGTCGCTGCCGGCGTGAAGCCCAGCGCGACGAGCATCGCCATGACGATCGGCGTCAGGATCAGTGCGGCGCCGTCGTTGGCGAACAGCGCTGACACCGCCGCCCCGAGCAACACGATGAAGGCGAACAGCAGTCGCCCGCGGCCCCTACCCCAGCGCGCCACATGGAGCGCTGCCCAATCGAAGAAGCCGGCCTCATCCAGCAACAGGCTGATGATGATCACCGCCACGAAGGTCGCGGTGGCGTTCCAGACGATGCCCCACACGACCGCGATGTCGCCGATCTGGACGACACCCAGAAGCAGGGCGACGACGGCCCCGAGTGAAGCGCTCCAGCCAATACCCAGGCCTCTCGGCTGCCAGATGACCAGCGCGAGCGTGGCAACGAACAGGAGAACGGCGGTCAGCATGCGCAGGCATCGGTGCTGGATGGAAGGCAGGGCTCACCTTGGCAGCAGTTCTCGGTGAGGTAGCCGAGCAGCGCGTTCATCTGATCGAAATTTGCCCGGTAGATGAGGTTGCGACCCTGACGCTCCTGGGAAACGAGGCCGGCCTGCGTCAATTCCTTGAGGTGAAACGACAAGCCCGTGGCGGGAACGCCGATGGCATTGACAAGTGCACTGGGCGTCATGCCTTCGGGGCCGGCCACGACCAGGCAACGGAAGACCTGCAGGCGCACGGATTGGGCCAGGGCGGCGAGGGATCGGACAACGTCGTTTGAATCCATTATTCAATGATAGTTGAATAATTGATGTATCGCGTCCAGATCTGCCGCTCGTTGCGCATGCTGGCGATGGAACGTCGGACTCGTCGCCGACATCCAGCGCTGGTCCACGATCTCCCAGCAGGCGGGGTCGACGGCGGAGTCCTGATCCGGCCCCTCAATTCAACGAGAAAGCCGCCATCCGCGGCAGCGTCCGCTCGCCGGACTTCTGCAGGTGCCGGCGCATCAGCTTCTCCGCCTTGGCCTGATCGCCTTCCAGGATCGCCTCGGTGATGCCGCGGTATTCGGCCACCATCGCGCGCAGGTCGGCCTTGGTCAGCGAGTGATAGAACTGCGCGCGAAACAGGTGGGCGCGCGCCTGTGGCAGCACGCGGTCGAGCTCGCCGCTGCCCGCGATCTCGAACATCACCTTGTAGTAGTTGGCCCGCTCGTCGAGCACCCGGTCGAGCGCCTCGGGCGACTCGGCGCTGATGAGCTTCTGCGCCGCGGCCTCGAAGCGGCGCGCGTTGCTGCCGATGCGGATGTTGGCCGCCGCCAGCCGCGCAGCCAGGCCCGACAGCACTTCCAGCACGCCGAGCAGACTCGTCGCATCCTCGCGCGTCAGCGATCGGATCACCGCGCCGCGGTGCGGCGTGAGGTCGACCACGCCGCTCGACGCCAGGATGCGCAGCGCCTCGCGCACGGTGCTGCGGCTGACGCCGAGGTCGCGCGTGAGGTCGGCCTCGATCAGCCGCTGGCCGACCGTGAAGCGCCGCATCAGGATGCCCTTGCTGATGGCGTCGGCCACACGGTCGGGTGTGCTGCGCGGGTGCTGCGTCCGGGCTTCCGCCGGCTTGGCTGCACGGGTGGCCGGCCGGGTTGCGGGTGCTTTGTCGGTGGAGTTCATTCGGGCTCGCGCAGTGCGGAAGAAGGGGCACCGGCGGGCCGGCAATCAGGAGATTCTAGAAGACACGGCGCGCCGGGCAGCGCCATTTCTTAAGGGGAAACCACGGTTTTCTTCAGTTGATTGTCCGGCAATATTGGCAGACACTTGAACGGCCAGCGCCATGCGCGAGGCTGGCGCATCGAACGAGAGACAAGCCATGAATTCGACGACCGAAGACGCGTGTTCGCTCGCGCTGCCCCCGCTGGCGCAGCGCACGCTGAGCGCGGTATTGCAGGGCCATTTGCGCGACCGTGCCGACAAGCTCGCCGTGCGCGACCCCGAGCAGGCCATGAGCTACGGCGCGCTGTACGAAGACGCGCTGGCGCTGGCCGCGGGGTTCACCCGGCTCGGCGTGGGCCGGCAGGAGCCGGTGTTGCTGATGCTCGACAACCACCTCGACTACGTGCGCGCCTGGTGGGCGCTGTCGCTCACCGGCCGCGTCGAGGTGCCGGTGAACACGGCGTACAAGGGCTCGATCCTCGCGCACGTCATCAACAACTCCGGCGCGCGCGTGATCGTGATCGACGCGCCTTACCTGCCGCTGCTGCTGGCCATCGCCGACAAACTGGACCGGCTGGCGCATGTGGTGATCCGCGGCAGTGGCATTGGCGGTGACAGTGGCGATACGCAGTTCGCAGGCTTGCCGCACGGGCGCCTCCAGCCGATGCCCTGGTCGGCGCTGCGCGGCCCGCGCGAGGCCGCGGCCAGCATCGAGCCGTGGGACCTGATCGGCATCATGTACACGTCGGGCACGACCGGCCCGTCGAAGGGCGTGCGCGTCACGCATGCACATGCCTACGGCTATGCGGCGCCGCAGGTGCTGGGCCTGGCCGACCCGGACGACGTGTCGCTGTGCACGCTCCCGCTGTTCCACATAGGCGGCCAGTGGGCGGCGATCTACAACAACCTGATCGCGGGCGGCAGCAACGTGCTGCTGCCGCGCTTCTCCGCCACCACCTTCTGGGACGACGTGCGGCGCCATGGCTGCACCTACACGATGCTGCTCGGCGCGATGGCGAACTTCCTGTTTCGCCAGCCGGCCCGTGCCGACGACGACGAGCATCCGCTGCGCCGCGTGATGATGGTGCCGGTGATGGCGGAGATCGACGCCTTCAAGGCCCGCTTCGGCATCGAGGCCGTGTGCACCGCGTATGGACTGACCGAAGGGTCGACCGTGCTGCGCGCACCGGTCGGCCGTGCCGAGCCCGGCAAGGTCGGCTGGCCGCGGCCCGACTTCGAGGTGCGGCTGGTCGACGGCCACGACCGGCCTGTGCCCGACGGCGAGATGGGCGAGCTGGTGATCCGCACGCGCGAACCCTGGATGGTGATGGACGGCTACCACGACATGCCGCAGGCCACGGTCGATGCCTGGCGCAACCAGTGGCTGCACACCGGCGACGCGTTCCGGCGCGAGCCCGATGGGCAGTTCGTGTTTCTGGACCGCATCAAGGACGCGATGCGCAGGCGCGGCGAGAACGTGTCGAGCTTCGAGGTCGAGACCGAGATCAGCGCGCATCCGGCGGTGCTCGAATGCGCGGTCATCGCGGTGGCGAGCGATGCGAGCGAGGACGACATCAAGGCCTGCGTCGTGCTCCGAGACGCGCAGCCGCCCGGTGCGAAGCCGCTGGATGCGGCCGCGTTGCTGGCCTTCCTGGACGACCGCCTGCCGTACTTCATGGTGCCGCGCTACGTCGAATTCATGGCCGAACTACCGAAGACGCCGACCGCGAAGGTGCGCAAGCAGCAGCTGCGCGACGCCGGCCTCAATGCCCAGACCTACGACCGGAGCACCGATCCGGCCGCACCCGCAAGGAAAAGATGAGCAACCCAAGCACAGCAGAAACCACGACCGCGACCGCGACCGCGACCGCGACCGATGGCGCGACGCGCGAGGCCTTCGCGCAGTTCATCGCCAAGCGCGACAGCCTGGCCGATGCCGCCCGGCCGGCCGCCATTGCACGCCAGCATGCGCTGGGCAAACTGACGGCGCGCGAGCGCATCGCGCTGCTGGTCGACCCCGGCAGCTTCCATGAAGTCGGCGGCCTGGTCGAACCCAAGCGCGACACCTTCGACACCGAATCGCTGAAGGCGCCGTTCGACGGCGTCATCACCGGCCATGCACAGATCGACGGCCGGCCGGTGTGCCTGTGCGCCTTCGACTTCACGGTGCTCGGCGGCTCGAACGGCCGCATCGGCGAGATGAAGGTCGAGCGGCTTGCGCTGCACGCGCTGGAGCATGGCTGTCCGTTCGTGATGCTGCTCGACGGCGGCGGCCACCGCATCCAGGAAGGGCTGGACAGCCGGCACTTCGCGCAGGGCTCCCGCTACTTCCAGACCGCGGTCGCGCTGTCTGGCTGGGTGCCGACCGTGGCCGTCGTCATGGGCCCGGGCTTTGCGGGGCCATCGAACTTCGCGGCGCTGTGCGACTTCGTGGTGATGGTGCGCGGCACCTCGACCATGGGCATCGCCGGGCCGGCGTTGGTGGTCGCCGCCACCGGCGAGGTCGCCGACAAGGAAACGCTGGGCGGCGCTGCCGTGCAGGCCGACCTGAACGGGTTGGCCGACCTGGCGGCCGGCGACGACGCCGAGGCGCTCGCGCTGGTGCGCGGCTATCTCGGCTACATGCCGTCGAATGCCGGCGAGCGTGCGCCCACGGCCATGCCACGCGAGCCCGACGCGGAGGCCGAGGCCGGCCTCGCCACGGTCATGCCCGACAACCCGCGCAAGCCCTACGACATCGGCGACGTGATCGGCGGCATCGTCGACGACGCCTCGTTCTTCGAACTCAAGCCCGGCTTCGCGCCGAACCTGGTGGTCGGGCTGGCGCGGCTGGAAGGGCGCGCAGTCGGCATCGTCGCCAACCAGCCGCTGCACCTGGCCGGCACGCTCGACGCCAAGGCCTGCGAGAAGGGCGCGCACTTCGTGTCGGTCTGCGATGCGTTCGGGCTGCCGCTGGTCTACCTGGTCGACCTGCCGGGCTTCCTGGTCGGAAGCCAGGCCGAAGACACGGCGCTGGCGCGGCGCAGCGCGCGCCTGCTGTTCGAGCTGGGCCAGGCGAGCGTGCCGCGCGTGTCGGTGGTGCTGCGCAAGGGCTACGGGCTGGGCTACATCGCGATGTGCGGCGGGCGCAGCTTCGATGCCGACCTGTGCGTCGCCTGGCCCACCGCCGAGATCTGCGCGATGTCGGTCGAAGGCGCGGTCGACGTTGCCTACCAGAAGCAGGTGCGGGCGGCGGACGATCCGGCGGCCCGGCGCGAGGCGCTGATCGCGGGCTTCCGCAGCCAGCTCGGCGCGCTGCATGCGGCGGAGCATTTCGGCATCGACGACGTGATCGATCCGCGCGACACGCGTTCGGTGGTGGTCGCCACGCTGGCGCGCTGCCTGCCGCGCAAGAAGAGCCGGGCGTGGCCCGAGAAGGCGCACGGGATCTCGCCGATCTGAACGGTCCGGGCGGCGCCGGTTCGCGTTTCCCCGGGTATGGCGGCGAGGCGCCGCAGCGTGTCGACACAAGACGCCCCATGAGGCGCTGCCTACGCTGCCGGCATGCCGCTCGCGCGGTCGATCGAAAGGTTTCCCGATGTCTTCCGCCGTGCTGCTGGACCGTCACGATGGCGTTGCCGTCATCACCCTGAACCGCCCCGAGCGCGCCAACGTGCTCGACCTGGAGATGTCCGCCGCGCTGATCGACGCCGTCGATGCCGTGGCGCAAGACGCCAGCGTGCGCGCCGTGCTGCTGCAGGCCCACGGACGTCAGTTCTGCGCGGGTGGCGACATCGCCGGCTTCGTGCGGGCCGGTGACGACATCGCCGGGCTGCTCGACACGCACATCCCGCCGCTGCACCGGATGATCGAGCGTCTGGCGACGTTGCCGGTGCCGGTGGTGAGCGCGCTCAACGGGCCGATCGGTGGCGGCGGCATCGGGCTGGCGCTCAGCGCCGACATCGTGCTGGCGGCCACGTCGATGAAGCTGCGTGGCGGCTACTCGGCGATCGGCCTGACGCCCGATGTGGGCTCGTCGTGGTTCCTGGCACGGCGTGTCGGCACCGCGCGCGCCAAGGAAATCTTCTTCACCAACGAGCCGCTGTCGGCCGAGCGCTGCCTGGCGCTGGGCATCGTCTCGGCGGTCTGGCCCGACGCGGAACTCGGCGAACGGGCCGCTGCGCTGGCGGCGCAGCTCGCACGCGGCGCGACCGGTGCGCTCGGGCGCACCAAGCAGCTGGTCGACGCCGCGCCCGGCCGCACGCTTGGCGAGCACCTTGCGCAGGAGCACCGCGCGATGGTCGCATCGGGCCGCGACGCGGAGGCGCGCGAAGGCGTGCACGCCTTTGCCGAGAAGCGCGCGCCGGTGTTCGCTCCGGTATCAAGCGCGCCGGTTCCCGGCCGTGACGCCGCATGACGAGCGCCACCACAGATCACCACCAAGGAGACGACGATGTTGCGTAGAACATTCACGGCCACCGCCACGGCATGCCTGCTGTGCGCCGCGGGGCTTGCGGCCGCCCAGGGCAAGGGCGTGAGCGACGGCGAGATCGTGCTCGGCACGATCACCGACCTGTCGGGCCCGATCGCCAACTACGGCAAGGAGTCCCGCAACGGGATGAACATGGCCGTGGAAGAGATCAATGCGAAGGGCGGCATCCAGGGCCGCAAAGTGCGCCTGCTGGTCGAGGACCATGGCTACGAGCCCAAGCGCGCGGTGCTCGCGGCGCAGAAGCTGGTCACGCAGGACGGCGTCTTCGCGATCCTCGGCCATCTGGGCACCGCGACCAACATGGCGGCGCTGCCCTTCCTGATCGAGAACAAGGTCTTCAACTTCATGCCGCAGGGCGCGTCGAAAGAGCTCTACGACCCGCCGAGCCCGTACAAGGTCGCGCTGGCGCCGTCGTACTTCTCGATGTCGGCGTCGACGCTCGACTTCATGATGAAGAAGAAACCGTACAAGCGCGTCGGCGTGCTCTACCAGGACGACGACTACGGCCGGGAGGCCTTCGAAGGCGTCGAGGCCTATCTGAAGTCCAAGGGCATGCAGGTTGCGGAGAAGACGACGTACAAGCGCGGCGCCACCGATTTCTCGTCGCAGATGGCGCGCCTGAAGGCCGCCAACTGCGACCTGGTCTTCAACGCCTCCACGCTGCGCGAGTTCGTCGGGTCGGTCGGCGAGGCACGCAAGATCGGCTTCAGCCCCGATTTCCTGGGCACTGCCGCCAACTACTCGCAGCAGGTGCCGACGCTGGGCGGCGCGGCCATGGAAGGCGTCTATGGCGCGACCTTCATACCGCTGCCGTACGCGGACGATGCGAACCCGGCTGTCCGTGACTGGTTCGCCGCGTACAAGAAGCGCTTCGGCGACGACCCCGGTCTCTATTCGATGTACGCGTACTACGCGATGACCACTTTCGCGAAGGTGGCCGACAAGGCGGGCAAGGCGCTGACGCCCGACAGTTTCAACGCCGCGATGGAGGCCACCAAGCTGGGGCCCGACGCGCTGGGCAACCCCGGCTTCAACGTGTCCAAGGACAACCGCCTGAGCAACCAGAAGGTGCGCATGACGCAGGTCGTGGGCGGCAAATGGACGCTGGCGAGCGAGTACCTCGATCCGGTCGCCGTGTCGAAGTGACGCGGCGCCGCATCGGCCGGCTGGCGCTCGGCGACATGCTGCATCGGGCAGCGCGCCGTTTCGGCTCTCGTTGCGCGCTGATCGAGGGCGACGAACGCATCACCTTTCGTGCGCTCGACGACGACGCGAACCGCACCGCACATGCGCTGGCTGCGTGCGGTTTGCGGCCGGGCGACCGCGTCGCGATGCTGTGCGACAACTCGGCCGAGATGGTGGCCGCGATGTTCGGTGTCTACAAGGCCGGAATGGTGTGGGTGCCGATCAACACCGCGCTGGCAGCCGAGGCCATCGGCTTCATCCTGGCGCACGCGGAGGCACGCCACCTGATCGCCGATGCGCGGCTGCTGGCATCGACGCCGTTGCGATCGGTGGTCGAGGCGGCTGGCGTCGGCGTCACGCTGTGCGGCGGCGCAGCGGAACCGGGCGACCTGGCGCCTGCGGGCTGGCCCACGCTCGCGCAGCGCATCGCAAGCGCGCCGTGCAGCGAGCCGGACGTCGACATCGATGGCGACGCGCTGGTGCAGATCATGTACACCAGCGGCACCACCGGCCGACAGAAGGGCGTGATGCACTCGCATGCGTCGATCCATTCGGTGCTGATGTCGAACCTGGTCGAGTGGGGCATGGGCGTCGATGGCGAGGTGTTCAGTTGCCACCTGCCCTTGTTCCATGTCGGCCAGCATGTGGTGCTGCTTTCAGCGCTGCTGTGCGGCGGGTCGTCGGTGCTGATGCGTGGCTTCGACGCCGACCAGGTGCTGCCCGCGATCGCCCGGCACCGCATCAGCCTGCTGGTCGGACTGCCGATGATGTACCGCGCGCTGCTCGAGCATCCGCAGCGCGCCGCCACCGACCTGTCGAGCCTGCGCACCTGCATCTACGCGATGGCGCCGATGTCGCGGACGCTGCTGCTGGCGCTGCTCGAGGGCTTCTGCAGCCGCTTCGCGCTGTGCTCCGGCCAGACCGAGATGTACACCGCGGCGACGATCTTCCGGCCCGAGCAGCAGCTGCGGCGCTTCGGTGCCTACTGGGGCGTGGCCACGCTGGCCGACGAGATCGCGGTGATGGCGGACGACGGCACGCTGCTCGGCGCGGGCGAGGTCGGAGAGATCGTCTACCGCGGCCCCAACGTGATGCTCGGCTACTACAAGGACCCCGAGGCGACGGCGCAGGCCTCGCGCTTCGGCTGGCACCATTCCGGTGACCTGGGGCGTTGGGACGACGACGGCGAACTGCTGTTTCTCGACCGCATCAAGGACATGATCAAGACCGGCGGCGAGAACGTGCCGTCGATCAAGGTCGAAGAAGTGCTGCTGCGCCATCCGGCGGTCCGCGGCGCCGCCGTCGTCGGCCTGCCGCACGCGCGCTGGGGCGAGGCCATTACCGCCTTCGTGGTGGTCGATCCGGCCCGGCCCGTGGACGACGAGGACATCGCCGCCCATTGCCGCGCGAACCTCGGGCGCTTCGAGGTGCCCAAGGCCTTCGTGCGCCTGCCGGCGATGCCGCTGACCTCGACCGGAAAGATCCAGAAGTTCGAGCTCCGGCAACGCCACCTGAACCATTTCGAGGACTACGAATGACGACTGCGAATCCGACTGCGGCAGTGCCCGTGAGCGTGCCCGTGTTCGAGACGATCGAGGTATCGCTGGTGGCTGGCGTGGCGCGCGTGCAGCTCAACCGGCCGCACAAGGCGAACGCGATCAACGCCGCGATGTGGCACGAGCTGCGCGAGGCCATGACCTGGCTGGACCGCACGCCCGAGGCCCGCGTCGGCATTCTGTCGGCGGCCGGCGCGCACTTCTGCGCCGGGCTCGACCTGGCGATGCTCGACGAGGTGAAGGCGCAGACCGCGGACGCCTGCGACGGCCGTGCACGCGAGAAGACGCGCCGCAACATCCTCGACCTGCAGGACACGGTCACGTCGATCGAGCGCTGCCGCAAGCCCGTCATCGCCGAGATCCACGCGGCCTGCGTGGGCGGCGGCATCGACATCGTCACCGCCTGCGACATGCGCTACTGCTGTGAGGACGCGTGGTTCTCGGTCAAGGAAATCGACGTTGGACTGGTGGCCGATGTCGGCACGCTGCAGCGCCTGCCACGGTTGATCGGCGAAGGCATGGCGCGCGAACTGGCTTACACCGCGCGCCGCTTCTCCGGCGCCGAGGCTGCGCGCATGCGGCTGGTCAACTGCTGCCACGAGACGCGCGCCGAACTTGCCGCCGGTGTGCTCGACATCGCTGCGCAACTGGCCGCCAAGTCGCCGTTGTGCCTGCGCGGCACCAAGGAAATGATCGGCTACGTGCGCGACCGCTCGGTGGAAGACGGGCTGAACTACATCGCCACCTGGAATGCGGCGATGTTGTATTCGGAGGACCTGGATGAGGCCGTCCGGGCGGCGAGAGAACGCCGCCCACCGGTATTTCGTGATTGAGATGAGTGCCGCTTTGGCGACTTGATCGCCGGACAAACCCTAGTTCATTGTCAGACAATCCTTCCGTACGATCGGTGCTCATGGAAGGCAATGCATGTTGAATGACGGCAC
Organism: Pseudomonadota bacterium; assembly: GCA_040387575.1. Lineage (GTDB taxonomy): Bacteria > Pseudomonadota > Gammaproteobacteria > Burkholderiales > Burkholderiaceae_C > Variovorax. Next base: position 5,213 of record JAZKDL010000025.1, on the reverse strand, counting down.
CCCTGGCGCCCCGGCGGGCGAGCGCACCGAAGCCTGGCAGGAACGGCTCGATCGGCTCGAACACTGGATGGCTGCGCACATCGACGGCTTCGCGCCGCCGCTGTCGCTGCGGCGCTTCAAGGGCGGCCAGTCGAACCCGACCTATCTCGCGACCGATGCCAATGGCCGGCGTTGCGTGCTGCGCAAGAAGCCGGACGGCGAACTGCTGCCGTCGGCGCACGCGGTCGACCGCGAGTACCGCGTGATCGCCGCGCTGCGCGACACCGACGTGCCGGTGGCGCGCGCGCTCGGCTACTGTGCCGATGCATCGGTCATCGGCACGCCGTTCTACGTGATGGATTTCGTCGACGGCCGCATTCTCTGGGACCCGGCGCTGCCGGGCCTGCCGAATGCCGAACGCAGTGCCATCTACGACGACATGAACCGTGTGGTGGCTGCGCTCCACCGCGTCGACCCCGCGGCCGTCGGCCTGTCGGATTACGGCCGCAGCGGCGACTTCTTCGCACGCCAGATCGCGCGCTGGACGCGGCAGTACCAGGCCTCGGCCACCGAGCCGATCGCGGCGATGCAAAGGCTGATCGACTGGCTGCCGGCGCACGTGCCGCCGGTCGATGCCAACGGCATCTTCCATGGCGACCTGCGCATCGACAACATGATCTTCCACCCGACCGAGCCGCGCGTGCTGGCGCTGCTCGACTGGGAGCTGTCGACGCTGGGCCATCCGCTGGCGGACTTCGCGTACCACGCGCTGCCGTGGCGCCTGACGGCCGCGCAGTTCCGCGGCATGGCGGGCACCGACTACGCGGCGTTGGGCATTCCCGACGAGAAGACCTACCTGGCCAGCTACTGCCGGCGCACCGGACGTGATCCGATCGATCCGGCGCATTGGGAGTTCTATCTCGCCTACAGCATGTTCCGGCTGGCCGCGATCCTGCAGGGCATCCTGAAGCGCGCGATGGACGGCACCGCGTCGAGTGCCGAAGCGCGCGAGACCGGCGCCCGCGCGCGGCCCATCGCCGAGGCCGCCTGGCGACAGGTCGAGGCCCATTTCCCGCGCGGCGACCGGTAGCCGGCCGCACGTTCTTCATTCCGTCCCGTTTCATCCCCATCGCATCGCATTCGCTGGCGCTACGCCCATCAGAAAGGTCCACGTGTTCGAGTTTTCACCCAAGGTCCAGGATCTCCAGAAGCGTCTCGGCGACTTCATGGAAGCACACATCTATCCGAACGAGGAGCGCTACTACAAGGAAGCCGAATCGCTCGGTCCATGGAAGGTCGCGCCGGTGCTCGACGAGCTCAAGCCGAAGGCGCGCGACGCGGGGCTGTGGAACCTGTTCCTGCCGCAGTCGGAACACGGCGCCGGGCTGACCAACTTCGAGTACGCGCCGCTGTGCGAGATCATGGGCCGATCGCATCTCGCGCCCGAGGTCTTCAACTGCTCGGCGCCCGACACCGGCAACATGGAGGTGCTGGCGCGCTACGGCACGCCGGAGCATCAGCAGCGCTGGCTCGCGCCGCTGCTGGCCGGCGAGATCCGCTCCTGCTTCGCGATGACCGAGCCGGGCGTGGCCTCGAGCGATGCGACCAACATCGAGTCGAGCATCGTGCGCGACGGCGACCACTACATCGTGAACGGCCACAAGTGGTACACGACCAATGCGACCGATCCGCGCTGCAAGATTTCCATCTTCATGGGCAAGTCGGACCCGGACAACGCCGACCGCCACAAGCAGCAGTCGATGATCCTGGTGCCGATGGACACGCCCGGTGTGAAGGTCGTGCGGCCGATCGCGGTGTTCGGCTTCTACGGCGTGCCCGACCGCGCATCGGAAGTGGTGTTCGACAACGTGCGCGTGCCGGCATCCAACATGCTGCTGGGCGAAGGCCGGGGCTTCGAGATCGCGCAGGGCCGGCTCGGGCCCGGCCGCATCCACCACTGCATGCGGCTGGTCGGCCTGGCCGAGCGGATGCTCGAACGCATGTGCCGGCGCAGCCTGTCGCGCGTGGCTTTCGGCAAGACCATCGCGCAGCAGGGCGTGACGCTGGAGCGCATCGCGCATTCGCGCATCCTGATCGAGCAGTCGCGGCTGCTCACGCTCAATGCCGCGCATCGGATGGACACCGTCGGCAACAAGGTCGCGAAGGCCGACATCGCGATGATCAAGGTCGCCGCGCCGCAGATGGCCTGCCAGGTGATCGACTGGGTCATCCAGGCGCACGGCGGCGGCGGCACCAACAACGACCTCGGCATCGCGTCGGCCTATGCGACCGCACGGCTGCTACGGCTGGCCGACGGTCCGGACGAGGTTCATTGCGCGCAGCTTGGCAAACTGGAGCTTGCGAAGTACCGTTGACGGCGAGGCGCGCGGCCATGCACGCGCGGCCCGATTCCAACCAGGAGACAAGACCATGCAGATTCAAATCGAAACGCGCGGACGGCCAGAGCGACCAGGACGGCACGAACGGCCTGCTGACGAAACCCGTTCGCCGCAGTCGTCGGAGCGTTTGATGTGGCTCAACGCCGACCGCGTGCTGTACGTGGGCCTGCTCGGAGCGCCGTCGGTGCGGACCTTCGGCGCCGTGTCGATCTACCTGTCGCTGCATCAGCCGCACCGCATCTGCGTGGAAGGCGGCGAGTGGGAGGAAACGATGCTGTCCGTGGTGCCGCCCTACGTAGGCCACCGGATCATGTCGGACGAGCGAATGATCTGCAACATCCTGATCGAGTCGGAGACCGTACGGCTCGATGCGCTGCCGCTCGCCCTGCGCGATGTGCGCGGCGCGGTCGATGCGCCCGAACTGGCGCGGCGCATGCACGAGGCGCTGGCGCGCTTCAAGCGCTGTGCCAGCCGGCAGTACGCGCGCACGGAGGATTTCGACGAGGCCTTCTTCGGCGGTGCGCTGCCGGCCCGCGCGATCGACCGCCGCATCGGCGCGGTGCTCGACCGGATCAAGCGCGACCCGAACAGCCACACCTCGGCAGAGGACTGCGCGGTCGCGTCGCACCTGTCGGTGTCGCGATTCCTGCACCTCTTCAAGTCGGAAGTGGGCTCGCCGTTTCGCAGCTTCCGCACCTGGCAGCGCGCGCGCAGCGTGCTCTATTTCGTCACGCAGAGCGACAACCTCGCGAACATCGCGCTGGACGTCGGCTATCCGGACTCGACGCATTTCAGCCACTCGATCCGGCAGGTCTACGGCCTCACGCCGAAGTCGATCTTCGCGGGCTGCCGCAAGCTGGCGCTGTACGGCAGCGGCGCGGCCGCCTCGACGCAACGCTATGCGCTCGGCGTGGGCTGAACGGACGTGACGCGACACACCTTCCTGGAGATCGGATGAAGATCGGCATCGACTACACGGGCCGCCATGTGGTTGTCTTCGGCGGCACCACGGGCATCCACTTCGGCATCGCCGTTGCCTTCGCGCGGCAGGGCGCGCGGCTGACGGTGGTGAGCCGCAAGCAGGACAACGTCGACACGGCGGTGGCTGCGCTGCGCGAACACGGCGGCGAGGTGCACGGGGTGTCGGCGGACGTGCGTGATTTCGACGCGGTCGGCCGCGCGTTCGCCGATTCGGTGGCGCAGTTCGGGCCGGTCGATGTGCTGATCTCCGGCGCGGCGGGCAACTTTCTGTGCGAGGCGAAGGACATGTCGTCCAACGGCTTCAAGGTGGTGGTGGACATCGATCTGGTCGGCACTTTCCACGTGTTGCGGCAAGCGCATGCGCACCTGCGCAAGCCGGGCGCGGCCATCATCAACATCACTGCACCACAGTCCTTCGTGCCGATGCGCTTCCAGGTGCATGCGAACGCGGCCAAGGCCGGCGTCGACCAGATCACCCGCACGCTCGCGCTCGAGTGGGGCGAGGAGGGCGTGCGGATCAACTCGATCTCGCCGGGCCCGATCGACGGTACCGAAGGCTTCCGCAAGCTGATGGCGCCGACGCCGGAAGACCGCGCGACTGCGCAGGGCCACGTGCCGCTGAAGCGCTTCGGCACGCTCGACGACATCGCCAACCTGGCGCTGTTTCTCGCGTCGCCGTATGCGAACTACATTTCGGGCGCGGTCGTGCCGTGCGACGGAGGCGGCGCGCTCGAGAGCGTCAAGCCGGCGCTGGAGGCGGCCGGTTTCGCGAGCCGGGCGTGATCCGCATGACCCGATTCGGCCTCCATCAAATTTGGTGCTAACGGCCTGCCGCTAGTGTCGAAGACTTCGCCTTCGACAAGGGTGCGGCCGCGAGCCCCATCGCCAGCGCGTCCCGGTAAGCGGAAGGCGCGGTTCCGGTGGTCGCCTTGAAGAATCGGCTGAAGTAGCCCACATCCGCAAAGCCGAGTTGCGTGGCGACATCGGCCACGGTCGCCTCGGTGTGCACCAGCATGCGCTTGGCCTCCAGCGCGACCCGCTGATGGAGCAGGTCGAGCGCACTGCTGCGGGTCACGCTGCGGCACACGCGGCTCAGGTGGTCGGCCGTCACGCCGAGTGCGCCGGCATAGAAGGCCAACGGCCGGTGTTCGGTGAAGTGCTGCTCGACCAGGCTGCGAAAGCGCTGTACCAGCGTGTCGCGCAGCGCCTGGCGGCGGGCATTGCCCTGCGGCGCCTGCGCGTGCCGAAGGAACCAGAGCACCAGCAGCACGACGTGCGCCTGCAGCGCATCGACGCGGCCTTCGCGGCGCGCTGCAAATTCGTCGCCCAGCATGGCGAAGCGCTGCACGCATTCGTCGGCCGCTTCGCCGAATGCCGCGGCGTCGATCAGGATGTTCTGCGACAGGCGTTGCGCCACGTCGGGCGAGTGCGTCGACAGCGATGCGAGCGCCTCGCTCGGCACCGTGACCTGGCAGCCGACCGTGTTGGTGTCGTACACGAAGCCATGCACCACGCCTGGCGCGATCATCACTGCGGCCGGCGCCTTCAGCACATGGCGTTCACCATCGAGCGTGCCCACCATCGCGCCCTCCGTGATCAGCTGGAACTGGTGCAGGTCTTGATGGCGATGTGCCGGAATCGTCCACTGGTGCAAAGTAGCGCGCACATGGATGGCCTCGTAATGGAGGCTGACGTCGGGCCTGTAGTGGCGCACCTCGCTGAACGGAACGACGAGCAAGGGGGCGGCCGGGGCGGAGCGAACGGCAGTGGACATGATGGATCGCTGACCTGGATGGACTTTGAACGAGGCCGGAAATCTACATGCCACGGGTCCATTCGTCCATGGCCGCTTTC
>JAZKDL010000024.1:0-2732 GCA_040387575.1 Pseudomonadota bacterium | reverse complement strand
CCGTCGGTGAACACCGGCGTGCGCCAGGTGAAGGCGGGGCCGAGCAGGTCGAGCGCGGCATAGGTCGTCACCAGCTTCATGATCGAGGCCGGGTTCACCGGCACCTGCGTGCGCCAGGCGAGCCGCGGTGGGCGCAGGCCATCGGCATCGGCGACCAGCATCGTCACCGCGTCGCGCGGCACCTTGGCGCGCGCCAGTGCGGCGTCGACTTCGGGCGGCAGCGACTGGGCGTGGGCCTGGACTTGAGCGAGGGCGAAGGCGGCGGAACAGGCCAGGGCGACCAGCGCCAAAGCCCGTGCGAACGGAGCGCGGCGCGCGGCCGACGGGGGGACGAGATGCATCGGGCGATTATCCCGACCACCGCAGCCCGTTCGCGCAAGCCCCCAGCTCGGCGAATCCCGCCGGCCGCCCTCGATAATCGGCGCATGTCCGCTGAACCCGTCCGTCCGCTTCGTCCCTCGCGCCTGCCGCGCCTTTCGGAGCGAACCCTGGGAATCGCCGCCGCCGTGGCCGCGGTGCTGGCCTGGACCGCGTTCATCCTGATCGCGCGCGCCTCGGCCGCCCGTTCGCTGGGCGCTTTCGATCTCGGCTTCCTGCGCATCTGCGGCGCGGGCGCCGTGCTGCTGCCGTGGGGCGCATGGCTGGCGATGCGCGACCGCCGCGAAAATCCGGCGACGGCTCAAAGCGCGCTGTTCGGCCTGGCGCCGCTCGGGTTGCGCATCACGGTGATCGCCGGCGCGATCGGTGGCCTGGGCTATGCGCTGATCGCGTACACCGGTTTCTTCTTCGCACCCGCGGCGCATGCCTCCGTTCTGTTGCCCGGCAGCCTGCCGTTGTGGACCTCGCTGCTCGCGGTCGTCGTGCTGCGCGACCGGATCACCGGCGTCCGCGCGCTCGGGCTGGGCCTGATCCTCGCGGGCGACCTGGTGGTCGGCGGTCGCAGCCTGCTGGCGGCGTTCGACGGCGGCGAAGTCTGGAAGGGCGACCTGCTCTTCATGGGCACGTCGTTCTGCTGGGCCGTCTACACGGTGACGGCGCGGCGCTTTCGTCTCGAAGCCGTGCGCGCCACCATCGCGATCACGGTGTTCGCCTTTTTGACCTACCTGCCGGTCTACGCGGTGCTGGTCGCCGGTGGCTGGGCGGTCAGCCGGATCGGCAGCGCGCCGTGGAGCGAAGTGCTGTTCCAGATCGCGTTCCAGGGCCTGCTGTCGGTCGTGGTGGCCGGCATCGCCTTCACGCGGATGATCCAGTACTTCGGACCGGTGCGCTCCACCATGATCACCGCGCTCGTGCCCTGCCTGTCGGCGCTCGGCGCGGTGCTGCTGCTCGGCGAGCCGCTGCACTGGAGCCTGATTGCGGGCTTGCTGCTGGTCACTGCCGGCATCCTGTTCGGCGTGCGTGCGGCGCGTGCCGTGCCGGCAGCGCCGACCCACACCCTGGCCGGAGGGCGCTGCAATGCCTGAACGTCTTCTTGCCTTCGACACCAGCACCGAGGTGCTGTCGATCGCCGTACAGCACGGCGACCGGCTGTTCGAGCACAGCGGCGAGGGCGGCGCGCGCGCGTCGACCACGCTCATCCCGCTGATCGAGCAACTGCTGCGCGATGCCGGGCTGGCGCTTCGCGATCTCGACGCCATCGTCTTCGGCCGCGGGCCCGGCTCCTTCACCGGCCTGCGCACGGCGTGCTCGGTGGCGCAGGGACTGGGTTTCGGCGCCGGCCTGCGGCTGCTGCCGATCGACACCCTGCAGGCGGTTGCGGAAGAAGCGCGCCACCAGTTCGGCGCGCGGCAGGTGGTGGCCGCCCTCGATGCGCGCATGGACCAGGTCTACGCCGCCGCCTACGATTTCGATGCACCGCAACGCAGCGTCGAGCCCGAACTGCTGGCGCCCGAGGCGCTCGCCGTGCCAGCGGGCTGGGCGCTGGCCGGCAATGCCTTCGCGGCCTACGGAGAACGCTTGCCAGCCGCTGTAGCGCGCCATGTCGTGCTGCCGACCGCCGTCGCCATGCTGCGGCTCGCACCCGCGATGCTGGCTGCGGGTTTCGACGTGGCGCCTGCCGAAGCCTGGCCGCTCTACGTTCGCGATAAAGTTGCCCAGACCACCGACGAACGCGCGGCCCTCAAGGCCGCCGCCACCGCCACCATCGCGTCCGCCGACCATGAGCGCCGTCCTTGAACCCGAAGAAGTCCGCCTGGAGCCTCTCACCATCGAGCGACTCGATGCGCTGTGCGCGGTCGAGGACACGGCCTACTCGCACCCCTGGTCGCGTGCCAACTTCATCGACTCGATGGCCGCCGGTTACCGCTGCCAGCTGCTGCTGGGCGGCGAGACGCTCATCGGCTATTTCATCGCCATGAAAGGGGTCGACGAAGTGCATCTGCTCAACATCACGGTGGCACCGGCCTTCCAGCGCCAGGGCTGGGCGGCGATGCTGCTCGAGGCGCTCGCCGGCTGGTCGCGCGCGCAGGCCGCGCAGTGGCTGTGGCTCGAAGTGCGCAAGAGCAATCAGCGCGCGCTCGACGTGTACGAGCGAAACGGCTTCCGGCGCGTCGGCGTGCGCAAAGGCTACTACCCGATGCACGCCGGCCCGCGAGAGGACGCGGTCGTGATGAGCCTGAAACTGGACGAGCCGGGCAGTGCCCGTGGAGGGCTGAACGCATGAATCTCGATGCGCGCCAACGCGCGATGCTCGAAGAGATGGGCATCAAGGTCTGGTGGCCGACGGCTGCCGT
>JAZKDL010000023.1:0-21084 GCA_040387575.1 Pseudomonadota bacterium | reverse complement strand
TCAGCCACCACAGCGTGGCGTCGATGCAGCCCAGGTACCAGAAGTCGGCGTCCTGGCCTTCAGGGTCGACGTACTTGGGTATCTGCCCGTTGGCCGCCTGCTGCGCCGCGAGCGCGTCGAGGCTGGCGACGGCCCCTTGCTCCAGGGCCGGCACGCCGCTGCCGCACATCGCCATCACGCAGATCGCGGCGTCGCGTCCGAAGATGCGCGTGTAGCGCCGTGCGATGGCGGCTTCGGTGCGGCTGGCGGCCAGGATGCCGTGTGGCGTCAGGTTGGCTTCGAGGAGTTCGAGCGATGCCTTGGAGCAGGCATCGATCAGCGCGAGCGAGGAGGCGTCGAGATTCGGCATGGTGGTTATCTTCGCCCATCTGCAAGCCGACGGGCTCGGATGCGGCTGGCCGTCGGACGCAATTTCCAAGCCCGCATGGCCCGCGGCCGCGCGTCAGCCGAACCCGTAGAACGCCATCGCGTTGTCGACCAGAATGCGCCGCCGCCGCGTCACATCGGGCACCCAGTCGTCGACCAGCGCGAGCATGCGTGCATCGTCGGGCATCGGCTTCTCGCCGGCCACGGCGGCGGTGTGTGGCCAGTCGGTGCCCCACAGGGCGCGCTCCGGTGCCGCCTGCGCCCATGCGCAAAAGACCTCGGCGGCGTCCGCATAGTCCGGCGCGCCCGACTTGCTGTCGTGGTACACGCCCGACAGCTTGATCCAGGTGTTGCCTTCGTCGACCAGCCGGCGCAACGCGGCGAAGGCCGGATGCCCGATGCCGAGCGGTTGCGGCAGACGGCCGAGATGATCGATGACCACCGGCACCGCCAGGCGCCGCAGCCGATCGATCACCGGAAGCAGTGCGTCCGCCGACGCATGGATCAGCACATGCCAGCCCAGCGGCGCGATCGCGCGTGCGAGCAGGTCGATGTCATCGAACGGCGCGCCGGCCGGCCGCGACAGATTGAAACGCACGCCGCGCACGCCGGCCACATGCAGCCGGTCGAGTTCCGCACGGCGCACCGTGCTGTCGACAACGGCAATGCCGCGCGCAGCCGGCCCGAGTTGCGCGAGCGCATCGACCAGGCAGCGGTTGTCGGTGCCGTAGGTCGAAGGCTGAACGATCACGCTGTACGTGATGCCCAGTTGCATGCGCAGCCGCCGGTAGTCGTCGACGGTTGCATCGGGTGCACGCAAGGTGGCGCGCGGGTCCGCAGTGAAGCGGCTGTCGTAGATGTGGTGGTGGCAGTCCACCACGCCCGGTCGCGCTGCCGGCGTGGCCGTTGCTGCGCTGTCCGCCGACATGCTAGACCGGCAGTCCCTTGGCCCGCAGCGTCGCGTCGAAGCGCTCCGGGTCCGACGTGCCGGTGGCGTTGGCGGCGCGGATCTTGGCTTCCTTCTCGAGGTGCGCACGGCCGCGCTGCAGGATGTCCTCGGCCTCGGCCGCCGGGATGGCGATCACGCCGTCGGCGTCGCCGACGATCAGGTCGCCCGGCAGCACGACCAGGCCGGCGCACGAGATCGGCACGTTGACCTCGCCCGGGCCGTCCTTGCTCGGGCCGCGGTGCGTGTGGCCGCGCGCGAAGATCGGCATGCCGTCTTCGGCCCATTCGACCAGGTCGCGCACCGCGCCGTCGATCACCAGGCCGCCCAGTTTCCTGGCGACGCAGGTCGTGCGGATCAGCCCGCCGACCAGCGCCTGCGACACATCGCCGCCGCCGTCGATGACCAGCACGTCGCCGGGCTGCACCATCATCAGCGCCTTGTGGATCATCAGGTTGTCGCCGGGGCGCACGCGCACGGTCACGGCCGGGCCGCACATCACTGTTTCCAGGCGCGAGTGGTACTGGCGCAGGCCGATGGTGCCGATGTTGCGGCTCATCGCGTCGCCGATGGCGGCCACCGGGATTTCGCGGAAGGCCGCGACGACATCGGCTGCAGGCCCTTCGGCGCGCGGGTTGATGCGGTAGCCCGCGGGCCATTGAAGTTTGCTGGAGGAGGGCGTGGTGGTCATGCGGTTGCCGTAGCGGAAAGGGTTGTCAGGACTTCGGGGTTGACGCAGGCGCTGGCCGGTGCGGGCTGCCCCTGCAGCCAGCCGAGCACGTTGCGCACGGCGCCGGTCGCCATGCCGGCCAGCGCGGCCGGCGTCGATCCGCCGACGTGCGGCGTCAGCACGACATTGGACAGCGATGCGAGCGGGCTGTCCGCGGGCAGTGGCTCCACGGCCATGGTGTCGAGACCGGCGGCGAAGAGGTGGCCGCTGCGCAGCGCGTCGATCAGTGCGGGCTCGTCCACGACCTCGCCGCGCGCGGTGTTGATCAGGATCGCGCCGGCCGGCAGGCGTGCCAGCTGCGCCGCGCCGATCATGTTGCGGGTGTGTTTGTTCAGCGGCACATGCAGGCTGAGCACGTCGCTCAGCGACAGCAGCTCGTCGACCGAGCCCAGCAGCCGGGCACCGGCGACCGGGCTCTGGCTCGCAGGCGACGCGGGCAGCGCGGGGTCGAAGGCCACGACCTTCATGCCCAGCGCCAGGCACACCGATGCGACGCGCTGGCCGATCTGCCCGAAGCCGATCAGGCCGATCGTGCGGCCCTGCAGCTCGACGCCGTTCTGCGCGCGCGACCAACGGCCGGCATGCAGCTCGGCATCCATCCACGGTATGCGGCGTGCCGCGGCGAACAGCAGGCCGAGCGTCATCTCCGCGACCGATTGCGCGTTGGCACCCGGCGTCACATAGACCGGAATGCCGCGCGCGGTGGCGGCGTCCACGGCGATGTTGCTCACGCCCACGCCGTGTTTCGAGATCACCTTGAGCGTCGGGCAGCTCGCGATGGCCGCGGCCGTCAGGTCGATGGTGCGGGAGATGACGGCGTCGACCGGTTCGGTGGCGAGCAGCCGCGCCAGGTCGTCGGCGCTGTCCGCGGTCGGCAGGTACAGCACGCGGGCGCCGGCCTGGGCCAGCAGCTCGACGCCGCCTGGCGCGAGCTTGGGCGCGGTCACGAGGATGGTGTGGGTCATGAAGTGAAGAGAGAGGGTTCTAGTCGACGGTGATGTGCGCGTCCTTGGCCGTCGTGCGCCACTTGGCGGTGTCGGCCTGAACGAAGTCGCGGAAGGCCTCGGGTGTGGACGTGATGATCTCGGCGCCCATGTCCTTGAAAGCCTTGACCACGCCCGGGTCCTTGAGGGCGGCCTGCAGCGCCGCGGTCAGGCGGGCGCGCACGTCGGCCGGGATGGCGGCGGGCGCGAACAGGCCGGTGTAGGTCACGGCATCGAAACCGGTGACGCCTTGTTCGGCCAGCGTGGGCACGTCCGGCAGCAGCGCGGAACGCTTCGCACCGAACTGCGCGACCGCATGCACGGTGCCGCTGCGTAAATAGGACAGCGAGGAATTGAGCTGGTCGATCTGCGTGTCGACCTGGCCACCGAGCAGGTCGGTGAGCGCAGGTGCGGCGCCCTTGTAGGGCACGTGCGTCGCGTGCAGGCCGCTCTGCCGCTTCAGCAACTCGAGCGCCAGGTGGTTCGACGAGCCGTTGCCCGACGTCGCCACGCTGATGCCGCCTTCGAGCTTCTTCGATGCGGCGACCACGTCGGCGAACGTGCGCGCCTGCGGCAGGCGCTTGGCGACGGTCAGCACCATCGGCACGGTGTTGATGCCGGCGATCGGTGCGAAGTCGCGCGTCGGGTCGTAGTTGACGTTGGCATACACCGCCGGCGCGGTACCGATGGTGGCGCTGGAGCCGAGCAGCAGCGTGTAGCCGTCGGCCTTCGACTTGGCGACGAAGGCGGCGCCGATGATGCCGCCCGCGCCGGCGCGGTTGTCGACCAGCACGGGCTGCTTGAGCTGCTCCGACATCACGCGGCCGACCAGGCGGGCGGTCGTGTCGACGTTGCCGCCGGGCACGTAAGGCACGACGATCGTGATGGCCTTGTCGGGATAGCCGGCGGCCATGGCGAGGCCCGGCAAAAGAGTGATGGCGGCAGCAGCGCTCAGCGCGAGCGTGCGGCGCAGGCGGGATGGCATGCGGGATGAAGTCATTCGTGTCGTCTCCTGATGGCTGCGATTCTGCGGATGACCAACTATTCCGTCCATTCGATAATTCTCATGTTTCCATTCCTCGGATTCATAGATGGACTTGAATTACCGCGACCTCAAATACTTCGAGGTGATCGCCGAGACCGGCAACCTGGGCCTGGCCGCCGAGCGATTGGGCCGCACACAGCCTGCGTTGACCAAGTGCGTGCAGCGGCTCGAGCAGGCCTTCGACAGCCCGCTGTTCGAACGCAAGGGCCGCGGCATCCAGCTCACGCCGGTCGGCGACCTTCTGCTGGCGCGAGCGCGCATGCTGCGCGGCGCAACCGAAGAGACGGTGCGCGAAATCGCAGACTTCACGCAGGGCAACGCGGGCCACGTGCGCATCGGCAGCGGGCCGATCGCGGCCGACCATGTGCTGCCGGAGATCTGCAACCTGCTGCTGGCCGAGGCGCGCGACACCACGATCGACATCACGATCGCGCCCAGCATCGCGTTGCGCGAGCGGTTGCGCGAGGGCAGCATCGACCTGCTGATCGGCCTGATGCCGGAGCACGACCAGGCCTTCGTCACCCATTCGATCGTCGAGGACGTGGTGGTGGTCGCGACCAGCGCCGAGCATCCGGTGTTCCAGCTGCCGAAGATCACCATGAAGGCGCTGCTCGCATGGCGCTGGGTGCTGCCCGTCGCATCCATCCCGAGCCGCGAGTGGCTCGACAAGGCCTTTGCCACGCGCGGGTTGCCGGCACCGTCGGTGCAGATCAATGCCAACTCGATACCGCTGATGCCGCGGCTGATCGCGCGGACCGACCTGCTGAGCTTTCTGTCGCGGCACACGTTGAACACCGTGGGCGCGGCCGACGGGCTGCGCGAAGTGCCGCTGAAGGAGACGACGCTGCGCCGCCGCCTCGGCGTGACGTACCGGCGCCAGGGTTATCTGTCGCCGGCGGCGCAGCGGCTGGTGACGCTGCTGCGGGCGCGCGGCGGGGAGCTGTTCGGGCAGCGGTTCTGAGCGGCCGATCAGGCGCGGAGGCGTGGCCCCGCAATGATGATGAACATCCCCAGCAGGCTGACCGCTGCGCCGATCCAGTCGGTGGCGGTCGGCTGCACCTTGTCGACGCCCCAGAGCCACAACAGCGCCACGCCGATGTACACGCCGCCATACGCCGCATACACGCGCCCCGCGGCGGCCGGATGCAGCGTGAGCAGCCAGGCGAACAGCGCCAGCGCTGCGGCGGCGGGCACCAGCAACCAAGCCGAATGGCCTTGCCTGAGCCAGAGATAAGGCAGGTAGCAGCCGACGATTTCGGCCAGTGCGGTGGCGACGAACAGCGCGAAGGTCTTGATGAGGTCCATGCGGCGATTCTGGCCGGTGCGTGGTTCATGCCCCGGCACGGCAGTTGCAGGTGGAGCGCACCGCATCGCCTTATCCTGTGCCCATGAACACGACACCGCATCGATCCCCATCGCCGATCTCCGACATCGTGTCGGCCACCGCCACCGATCTGTCGCACGCCATCCACGCGCGGGACGTGTCGTGCGTCGAGGTCATGGACGCCTATCTCGCGCAGATCGACCGGCTCAATCCCGTCGTCAACGCCATCGTGGCGCGAGAGGCGCCCGAGTCGCTGTTGGCAATCGCGAAGGAGCGCGATCGGCAGCTCGCGGCGGGGCAAAGCCTGGGGCCGCTGCACGGTTTTCCGCAGGCGCCGAAGGACATCATGCCGGTCGCGGGCATGGTCACGACCAAGGGGTCGCGCCTGCTCAAGGACCAGGTGACGACAACCGACGCCGTGATCTTCGAGCGCATGCGCGCCGGCGGCGCGATCTTCGTCGGCCGCACCAACACGCCCGAGTTCGGGCTCGGCGGCCATACCTACAACGCGGTCTACGGCAGCACGCGCAATGCCTTCGACCCGACGAAGTCCGCGGGCGGAAGCAGCGGTGGCGCCGGCGTGGCGGTCGCGCTGCGCATGCTGCCGGTCGCCGACGGCTCGGACATGATGGGTTCGCTGCGCACGCCGGCCTCGTTCAACAACGTCTACGGACTGCGGACATCGGTCGGCTGCGTGCCGCACGGGCCGACGGACGAGGTGTTCTTCCAGCAGTTCAGCGTTGCCGGCCCGATGGGCCGCAACATCCCCGACCTGGCGATGCTCCTGGGCGTGCAGGCGGGCTTCGACGCACGCCTGCCGTTGACGCGGCGGCAGGAGCCGAAGGGCAGCTTCTCGGTGGACCTGGATCGCGACATGGCGGGCACGCGCATCGGATGGCTGGGCGATCTCGGCGGCCACCTGGCGACCGAGCCGGGCCTTCTCGATGTCTGCAGCAGCACACTGCGGCACTTCGAGACGGCCGGCTGCACGGTCGAGGCGGTGCTGCCGCAGTTCGACCTGGACAAACTCTGGCGTGCCTGGATCGATCTGCGCAGTTTCTCGGTGGCCGGCGGTCTTGCCGCGGCCTACGGAAACGAGGCATCGCGTGCGCTGTTGAAGCCCGAGGCGGTGTGGGAAGTGGAGCGCGGGCTCGCGCTGTCGGCGCTCGACATCTACGAGGCCGCGCGCGTTCGCTCGGCCTGGTACCAGACCCTGAGAAGCCTGTTCGAAACCTACGACTTCCTGGTGCTGCCCGCGACGCAGGTCTTTCCGTTCCCGGTCGAGCAGGACTGGCCGCACGCGATCGCGGGCAGGGCGATGGACAGCTACCACCGCTGGATGGAGACGGTGGTGCCCGCGACGATGGCGGGCCTTCCGGCGTTGTCGGCCCCCGCCGGATTCAACGCCGATGGGCTGCCGGTCGGCGTCCAGATCATCGGCCCGGCGCAGGCGGATGCTGCCGTGCTGCAGATCGGGCATGCCTACGATCTGGCGAGCGGTTACTCGCTGGCGGGCAGCCGGCTGCTGCACGGCTGACCGGGCGCCGCGGGGCTGTCGCTAGCCAGGCACGGCCTCCACGCCCTGCCGCGAATACCGTCCGGGCGGCATGCCCACATGCCGCGTGAACGCCACGCCGAAAGCGCTGACCGAGCCATAGCCGACGCGCTCGGCGATCTCGGCGATGGCGAGTTCCTGCTGCCGCAACATCTGCTTTGCACGCGCCATGCGCCATGCCAGCAGGTATTCCATCGGCGCGATGCCGACCGCGCGGTTGAAGCGCTCGAAGAAGGCCGAGCGCGACATGCCCGCCTCGCTTGCAAGCTGCGCGATGCTCCATGTCGCCGCGGGGTTTTCGTGCATGCATCGCAATGCCAGGGCCAGCTTCGGATCGGCCAGCCCGCGCACCAGGCCCGGCGACGCGGCCGTGTTGGCGTTGGACCGAAAGGCCTCGATCAGCAGCACCTCCAGCAGACGCGCCATCACGATCTCGCGCACCGGCCGATCGGCGCGCGATTCATCGCCGATCAGCTGGACCAGCGTCGACAGGCGCTGCTCGCCACGCACATGCACCCATTGCGGCAGCAGCGGCACCAGCAACGCTGCGTCCGGCGAGCCGAACACGCAATTGCCGACCAGCATGCGGGCGTCCACCGCGCCGTTCGGGTCGCCGACCCGTGCGCCGCCCGGCATCGGCGCGATCGGCGTGTCGACCGCTTCCCCGTCGACGGGCGGCTGGCGATCGAGGCTGGACGTCGCAAAGCTGCGCGCGGCGGGGATCAACGCGAAATCGCCCGCGGTCAGCGTGATCGTGTCGCTGTGCGCCGGGCCGTCGACCGTCAGCTGACAGCCGCCGTCGAGTACCACGAAGTAGAACGGGCGGCCCAGCGCGGTGCGGCGCACCGCCCAGGGCGCCGACGCGACGACCACTTTGGAGAACGGCGCGCCGGGTTGCAACAGGGAAACGACTTCCGCCAACGGATCGACCATGCTGGACTGTCTCGACAAAATGATGGACATCCGAGTATATGAAGTCCGGAATCCGAAGCCTATCGTCTGGGCATCGTCAATCCATTGGAGTTCCTCATGCCCGCCACCACCGCCACCACCGCCACCACTTCCACCGTTCTGATCACCGGCTGCTCGTCCGGCTTCGGGCTCGAGACGGCGCGCCTCTTTCTAGACAAGGGCTGGCACGTCATCGCCACGATGCGCACGCCACGCGATGGGCTGCTGCCGCCATCGGACCGCCTTCGCCTGCTGCCGCTCGACGTCACCGACCCTGACAGCATCCGCCAATGCATCGAGGCGGCCGGGCCGATCGACGCGCTCGTCAACAACGCCGGCATCGGCCTGCTGGCACCGCTGGAAGGCATCGCGATGGCGAGTGCGCGCGAGGTCTTCGAGACCAACACGCTCGGCACGATCGCGATGACGCAGGCGGTGCTGCCGCAGTTCAGACTGCGCCGCGCGGGCGTGGTCGTCAACGTCACGTCGAGCGTCACGCTGTTGCCGCTGCCCTTGCTGGCGGTCTACACCGGCAGCAAGGCGGCGGTGAATGCGTTCACCGAATCGCTAGCGCTGGAACTGGCGCCGTTCGACGTCCGCATGCGCCTGGTGTTGCCCGGCCGCGCGCCCGGCACCCGCTTCGGCGACAACGCGCGCCGGCTGATGGGCGAGGGCGTGCACGAGGCCTATGCGGACTTTCAGCAGCGCGTGTTCGCCGGTGTGCGCGACACGAGCACGCCGGTCACTCACGCACAGGATGTCGCCGAGGCGGTGTGGCGCGCGGTGACCGATCCGGCGGCGCCGATGCGGATCCCGGCGGGCGCGGATGCCGTCGCGCTGGCCGCGGCATGAGGGCATGAGCGCATGAACCGGTGCATTCGCTGCCGCATGCATGCGTGCATGGCGGCGTCGCATCTTGGTGCACGCATGTGCGGCCAGGTTAAGGGCGCCGCACATTCCGGGCGGTCTCCGCGGCCACCACGCTTCGGATAATTCTGAGAAGGACTTTCCGAAGGCGACCCCGATGAAGCAAGTGATCCAGACGGCGGATGAAGTATTCGACGTCACTCTCGAAGGCCCTGCGGATGCGCCGGTCGTCATGCTGTCCAACTCGCTCGGCACCCGCCATGCGATGTGGGACGCGCAAGCCGCCGCATTGCGCGAGCGCTTCCGCGTGCTGCGCTACGACCCACGCGGCTTCAGCGCGCAGAGCCAGGCCAGCGGCGACTTCAGCATCGCGCAGATGGGCGACGACGCGGTCGCGCTGATGGACGCGCTCGGCATCGCGCAGGTGCACTGGTGCGGCATCTCGATGGGCGGCGCGGTCGGCCTCTGGCTGCTGGTGAACCGACCCGAGCGCATCGCCTCCGCGGTCATCGCCAACTCGGCGCCGTACTTCGGCGGGCCGGCCAACTGGGCGCAGATCGAGTCGGTCCGCGCGACCGGGCTCGCGGGCGTGGCGGAAGGTTCGTCGCAGCGCGTCCTCACGCCGGCCTTCCGTGCCGCGCGGCCGGACGTCGTCGAGTCCATCCGCGCCTTGATCGCCTCCGCGCCGGTCGGCGCATGGGCCGGTTGCGCGGCTGCGCTGCGCGACATGGACTTGCGCGGCACGCTCGGCGGCATCCGCCATCCGATGCTGCTGATCGGCGGCACGGACGACCTCACCACGCCATGGACCGCCACGCTGGCCCTGCACGAGGCGCTGCCGCACGCGCAGATCTGCCAATTGCAGGCGGCCCATCTGTCCAACATCGAGCAGGCCGATGCGTTCAATGCGGCCCTGCTGGACTTCCTGCCATCACGCCGCGCGTAAAGACCCTCATGGCCGCCGGGCAAGCAACTTGCTTGCTTTCGTGACCATGGCTATCGGATCGATGGAGCCGGGCGGCGCCCGGCAAGCGCTTCCTTGGAGCGCAATGCGGTGAACCTTCGGCAGGTCGAGGTCTTCAACGCGATCATGAGCACCGGCTCGATCAGCGACGCGGCGCGGCTTCTGCACGTGTCGGTGCCGGCCGTGAGCCGGGTGATGTCGCACACCGAAAGCCGGCTGGGCTTTCCGCTGTTCGAACGCGTGAAGGGCCGCCTGTATCCCACGGCCGAAGCGCATCAGATGTACCAGGAGGTCGAGCTGGTGTATCGCGGCGTCAAGCGGCTCGACCGGCTCACGACCGAGCTGGCGGGGCGGCGCCACAGCATGGTCAGCATCGCCGCGAGCCCCAGCATCGGCCAGATGCTCGTGCCGCTGGCGATCGCGTATTTCCGCAATGGCAATCCCGACGTCCGCGTGCATTTCCAGTGCCTGAACCACGAGCACCTGAAAGAGCGGATGCTGACCGGGCAGGTCGACGTCGGCGTGTCGATCCTGCCGATGAACCACCCGAATCTCGAGACCACGCCGATCGCACACGGCCGGCTGGTCTGCGTGTGTCCGCCCAAGCACCCGTTCGCGAAGAAGAAGCAGATCACCGTGCGCGACCTGCACGATCAGCCGCTGATCACGTACCCGCGCGACACGCCCTTCGGCCTGCGCATCGAGAACCTCTTCGCCGAGTACGACGACGTGCCGATGACCGCGATGGAAGTCGGCTCGCCGCAGAACGCCTGCGCACTGGTGCATGCCGGCGCGGGCATCGCACTGGTCGACGAGTACTCGCTGCTGGGCTGGCCGATGGGCGACTTCATGGTGGTCGCGGTGGAAGACGCGCCGCCCATCATTGCGGACCTGGTGCGGCTGCGCACGGGTTCGTCGTCGCCCGCATCGCAGGCCTTCACGCGCGCGTTGCGCAGCGTTCTGCTCGAACGCAATCTCGCGCTGCTCACGCAAGAAGCCTGAGCCGCATTTCATCGCACCGCACAGGTGCACCTTCACGCATGCGTTCGCCTCTGGCGTGCGGACGTTCGCCGACGTGCTTCATATCGTGCGCCGCCTTAACTTCCGGTTAAGACCAGGCCACGACAGCGAACACGACAAAAGCCCGTGCGGCCAAAACAATGGGCGTCGGACACAGGGACTTCCCCACGGACTTCCCCCTTCACCGACTCGATCACCCAAGGTTCGTACACATGGCCATCCACGCACTCCCGTTCTCTTCCTCCCACCGGAGATTCCGACTCGGCACGCTGACGTCGGGTGTCGCCCTGGCGCTCGCCGCGTTCTGCGCGCAGGCGGCCGACGGCCCGGTGCTGCGCTACGGCATCGAGATGGAACTCGCCACGCTCGACCCGGTCCGCGTCTCGAACAACTGGGAGACGATGGCTGCCGTCAATCTGTACGACACGCTGGTGTTCCCCGATGTGGCGAAGGGACTGGTGCCGCGCATCGCCGAGTCGTGGCAGGTGTCGGCCGATCGCAAGACCTACACCTTCAAGCTGCGCAAGGACCTGCGCTTCCACGACGACACACCGATCACCGCCGAGGACGTGGCCTTTTCGATGAAGCGCACGCTGACGCTGCCCGGCCTGGTCGGCGGCTACCTGCGGCAGGTCGATGCGGACAAGATCGCGATCGTCGACCCCGCGACGGTGCGCTTCGAGCTCAAGCAGCCCGACCCGGCCTTCATGCGCGCGCTGCTGCATATGAAGGTGCTCAACAAGAAGCTCGTGCTGGCCAACAAGGCCGAAGGCACGTATGGCGAATTCGGTGACTACGGCGTCAAGTACCTGATGACGCACGACGCAGGCTCCGGCCCGTTCATGCTGACCGAGTTCCGTCCGTCCGAAGGCGCGACGATGGCGCGCTTCGACAAGTACCCCTTCGTCAAGTGGAAGGCCAATTCGCCGGCCGCCATCCAGCTGCAGATCATTCCCGAGGCCGTGACCAACGTCACCAAGCTGCGCGCGGGCGAGCTCGATGCCGGCCCGATCTCGCTGTCGCCGCAGATCCTCAAGCCGATCGAGGGCGACGCCAACATGGTGGTCGAGAAGCACGCGCAGCTCGCGACCTACTACGTGACGATGAACAACACGAAGCCCCCGATGGACGACGTGCACGTGCGCCGCGCCATCTCCTACGCCTACGACGCCAACACGGTGATGAACCGCATCCTCGCGGGCGGCACGCCGGTGCGCGGCCCGGTGCCGGCGCAACTGCTCGGCAAGTGCGACAACATCCCGGGCTACGAGTTCAGCCTGGACAAGGCCAAGGCCGAGCTCGCGAAGTCGAAGTACACGCCCGATCAGCTCAAGGCCTTCTCGATGGACATCGCCGCGGTGTCGTCGAGCGAGACCTTCAAGAACATCGGCCTGCTGCTGTCGACCAACCTGAAGAAGATCGGCCTGAACGCGCAAGTGAAGCCGGTGCGCTGGGCCGACATCGTTCAGGCCCAGACCAAGCCGGAGTCGGCCTACGACTTCGCCATCTACTACGACTCGGCACGCCTCGGCCATCCGAGCCAGTTGATGATGTATTACACGAAGGCCGGCTGGGGCGCGGCCTACCCCGGTGGCGGCATCTACTGGCGCAGCGACAAGGTCGACGAGCTGATGGCGCAGGCCGCACAGCAGGACGACAGCAGCGACGCGCAGAAGGCGCTGTACTGCGAGGCCGACAAGGTGATCGCCGCCGACGCGCCGGCCATCTTCTCGCACACCGCATTGCGCACGCTGCCGCACTGGAAGTACCTGACGGGCTTCAAGGCCGACGCCGGCGCGCCGTTCTTCGACCTGCGTTTCGAAAACTACGAGTTCGACCTGAAGAGCGCCAGCTACATCAAGAACCATGCGCAGTGATCCGGTAGCGATCGTTGCCGAGCATGCATTGAGCGGACGCTGAGCCCATGCGATTCTTCGAGCGACTCACGCACATGCTGATCGTCCTGGTCGGCGTGTCGCTGCTGATGTTCATGCTGGTGCGCGCGCTGCCGGGCGACCCGGTGGCCGCCGCGCTCGGCGAAGGCGTGGCGCGCGAGCAGGTCGACAAGCTGCGCGTCGAGCTGGGCATGGACCGGTCGCTGCCGGTCCAGTACGTGAACTACCTGAAAGACCTGGCGCAGGGCCGCTTCGGCCGCTCGTTGACCGAGTCGCGCGACGTCGGCGAGATCATTCGCGAGCGGCTGCCGGCCACGCTCGAGCTGGTGCTCGCCGCACTGGCGATCGCGGTGATCGTCGGGTTGCCGCTCGGCGTGCTGTCCGCAGTCAAGCGCAACAAACCGGTGGACCACGTGCTGCGCATCGTGTCGCTCAGCGGCGTGTCGTTTCCGGAGTTCTGGGCGGCGCTGATGCTGCAGCTGATCTTCGGTGCGTGGCTCGCGCTGCTGCCGATCACCGGGCGCCTGAGCGGACCGCCGCCGGCCGACATCACCGGGCTGTTCCTGCTTGACAGCCTGCTGACGCTGAACGGCGCCGCCTTCTGGGACGCACTGCGCCACATCGTCGCGCCGGCTCTGGTGCTGGCGCTCGGGCCGATGACCAACATCGCACGCATGGTGCGCAGCGCGATGCTCGACGAGCTGGCCAAGCCCTATCCGGCGCTGAGCCGCGCGATCGGCATCCACCCGTTCATCGTGAATGCCAAGTACGTGCTGCGCAATGCGTTCTCGTCGACGCTGACGGTGATCGGCTTTCTCTTCCCGCTGATGATCGGCGGCGCCTTCGTGGTGGAGAACGTGTTCGCCTGGCCCGGCATCGCGCGCTTCGGCGCGAGCGCCATCGTCTCGAACGACTACAACGCGGTGGTCGGCATCACGCTCGTGGTGTGCCTGTTCGTGGTGGTCATCAACTTCGTGGTGGACGAGCTGTATGCGGTGCTCGACCCGCGCATCCGGCTGGAACGCTGAGCCATGAACACATCCGTTTCAACACTCACACCCGTGGTTCCGGAAGCCACCGCCTTCGTCGACGCCGAAGCGCCGGTGCGCAAGACCGGCTTCGCGCGCGGCTGGCAGCGCTTCAAGCGCAACCGGCTCGCGCTGATCGGCGCCGTGACGCTCGTCGTGATGCTCGTCATCGCGCTGCTGGCGCCCTGGATCGCGCCGTACCCGGACGACATCGCAGACGCCGTCAACTTCGACGTGCTGCTCTCCGCGCCGAGCTGGCAGCACTGGATGGGCACCGACGAGGCCGGCCGCGACGTGCTGACCCGCGTGATGTACGGCGCCCGCCTGTCGTTCACGATGGTCGCCATCGTGCTGACCATCGCGGTCGTGATCGGCGTGCCGGTCGGCCTGTTCGCCGGCTACTTCGGCGGCCGCATCGAGCAGGTGCTGATGCGCATCACCGACATCTTCTCGGCGATCCCGGCGCTGGTGCTGGCACTGGCCATCACCGTGGTGCTCGGGCCGAGCCTGAGCAACGCGATGATCGCGCTGGGCTTCGTGTGGTGGCGCGGTTTTGCGCGCATCGCCCACGGCCGCACGCTGTCGATCAAGCAGGAGAACTTCGTGACCGTGGCGCGCACGCTGGGCGCGTCGCACCTGCACATCATGTTCCGCGAGATCCTGCCGAACATCCGCTCGTCGCTGCTGGTGTCGCTGTCGCTCAATGCGGGCTACGCGATCCTGGTCGGCACCTCGCTGAGCTTTCTTGGTGCCGGCGCCCGGCCACCCGCGGCCGAGTGGGGCCTGATGGTGTCGACCAGCCGGCATTACCTGCCCGACGCCTGGTGGGCCTCGCTGTTCCCCGGCATCGCCATCTTCATCGTCGTGATGAGCTTCAACCTGCTGGGCGACGGCCTGCGCGACTTCCTGGGAGAAGACTGATGGACGACACCCAAGCCATCGTCTCGATCGAGCAGCTGTCGCTCGACTTCATGACGCTGGACGGCCGCGAGCAGGTGCTGCGCAACGTCAACCTGCACATCCAGCCGGGCGAGATCGTCGGGCTGGTGGGCGAGAGCGGTTGCGGCAAGAGCGCGACCGCCAAGCTGCTGCTCGGCGTGCTGCCGATGCCGCCGGCGCGCATCACGGCCGGCCGCGCGATGATGTTCGGGCAGGACATCGCCACGCTCGGCTGGCATGCGCGCGAGGCGCTCAAGCGCGACATCGCCTACGTGCCGCAAGACCCGATGGCCGCGCTCAATCCGTCGTTCACGGTGGGCGAGCAGATGATCGACCTGATCGTCTGGGACAGCTGCGGCCGCACGCTCGCAGGCTATGTGCGGGCCCGCCACCGGCGCGCCGAGCAACTGCGCGCACGCGACAAGGCGGCGAACCTGCTCGAGAAGGTCTACATCCCCGACCCGGCGCAGGTGCTGCAGCGCTATCCGGTGCAGTTGAGCGGCGGCATGCGCCAGCGCGTGCTGCTCGCGATGGCGTTGAGCGGCTCGCCCAAACTCATGATCGCCGACGAGCCCACGACCGCGCTCGACGTCACGGTGCAGCGGCGCACGCTCGACCTGATCAAGGACCTGGTCAGCCGCGAGAACCTGGCTGGGCTCTACATCACGCACGACCTCGGCGTGGCGCGCGACATCTGTGCGCGCACCTACGTGATGTACGGCGGCACCACGATCGAGAGCGGCCCGACCGGCGCGATGCTGAATGCGCCGCGCCATCCGTACACCCGCGGCCTGGTGAACGCGCAGCCGAGCCTGGCCGGCGGCATGCCGCAAGGCATACCCGGCCGGCTGCCCGACTACCTGGCGCCGCCGACCGGATGCCGCTTCGCGCCGCGCTGCAGCCTGCGCCGTGAGGCTTGCGAAACGGCGCCGCCGAACCGCGACCGTCCCGGCCAGCGGTGGGTCGCCTGCTGGGCCGACGAAGCCGACGAAGACCGTGAAGACGACGAAGTGGCGGTGGCGTGATGGACATGAAAGCCGCCGTGCCCTTCTTCGAACTCGACGACGTGTCGAAGGTGTTCAACGTCAAGCGCCGCGTGGAGCGCCGCTGGCTCGACCGGATGGAGGCCGCGCAGGTGCGCGCGGTCAACCGCGTGTCGCTGCGCATCGCGCAGGGCGAGACGCTGGCCATCGTCGGCGAATCCGGCTCCGGCAAATCGACGCTGGCCAACGTGATGTCGCGCGTCACGCCGGCCAGCGAAGGGTCGATGCGGCTGGACGGCGACGAGCTGACCACAGCCAATCCGGCGCTGCTGCAGGCCTTTCGTCGCCGCGTGCAGATGGTGTTCCAGGACCCGTCGTCGTCGCTCAATCCGCGCCAGACCGTCGAGGACATCGTCGGCCTGCCGTTGCGGCTCGGCGGCATGCGCAGCCGCAAGGAGCGGCGCGTCCGCGTGCGCGAACTGCTGGAGTCGGTGCAGATGCCGGCCGACACGCTGCTGCGCACGCCGATGTCGCTGTCCGGCGGGCAGAAGCAGCGCATCAACATCGCGCGTGCGCTGGCGTTGCGGCCCGAACTGTTGATCCTCGACGAGCCGACTTCGGCGCTCGACGTGTCGGTGCAGGCGCGCATCCTGAACCTGCTGGCGGCGCTGAAGGCGCAGTACGGGCTGACCTACGTGATCATCACGCACGACCTCGGCGTGGTGCGTGCCATCGCCGACCGCATCGCCGTGATGTACCTCGGCCAGGTGGTCGAGACCGGCACCGCCGACGAGATCATGCGGCGGCCGCGCCACCCCTACACACGCGCGCTGATCGGCGCGATTCCGGTGGTGCACGAGAGCGACCGCGTCTTCATCCCGGCGACCGAGGTGCTCGACGGCGAGACGCCGTCGCTGCTCGATCCGCCGGTGCATTGCGCCTTCTATTCACGCTGCGCCTTCCGCGAAGACGCCTGCCGCACCCGGCCGGCGCCCGCGCTGGTGGCCGACACGCAGGACCACGCGGTGCGCTGCCACCGCTACCCATCCGTCCCATCCGACCCAGCCAACCGAGACCTTCCAGGAGAAACGACATGAACGCTCCCGTCTACGCACCCAACCTTCCCGAGATCCGGCCCGACGCGGCCGAGGACATTCCGGTCATCGACCTCGGCCCGTACCTGGCCGGCGAGCCCGGCGCCAAGGAGCGCCTGGGCGCCGAGCTGCGCCATGCGCTGGAGGAAGTCGGCTTCTACTTCGTCGTCAACCACGGCATCGCGCAGCCGGTGATCGACGGTGCGTTCGAGGCCGCACGGCTGGTCCACGGGCTGCCGCTGGACGACAAGATGGCGGTGCGCTTCAACGAGCACAACATCGGCTACGAGCCGCTCGGTGGTTCGGTCACGCGGCATTCGCGCATCAACGCGGACAACAAGCCGAACCAGGTCGAGGCCTTCTTCATCAAGCGCGAGCTGCCGGCCGATCATCCGGACGTCGTCGCGGGCAAGCGCTTTCGCGCGCAGAACCGCTGGCCCGCGGGCGCGGACCGGGCCCGCGAACTGAGTCTGGCCTATGCCGACGCGGTGGAGGGCATGGGCAAGTCGCTGCTGCCGCTGTATGCGCTGGCGCTCGACCTGCCGGCCGACCACTTCGACACCGCTTTCGCCGAGCCGATGTACACGCTGCGCCTGTCGCACTATCCGCAGCAGCCGGCGCGCGACGAGAACACCTTCGGCATCGCGCCGCACACCGACACCGGCTTCATGACCTTCCTGCCCTTCAACGAAGTGGCGGGCCTGGCGATCCGGCTGCCGACCGGCCGCTGGGTCGACGTGCCCAGCCTGCCGGGCGCCTACCTGATCAACAGCGGCGACCTGCTGCGCCGCTGGAGCAACGACCGCTTCCTGTCGACGCCGCACCGCGTCATCAACGCGTCGGGCCGCGAGCGCTATGCGGTGCCCTTCTTCATGGACTGCGACATCCGGCACGTGATGGAGTGCCTGCCGACCTGCGTCAAGCCGGGCGAAGAGCCCAAGTACCCGCCGATCACCTACACCGACTACATGGGCTGGTACCGCTCGCAGAACTACGGCCAGGCCGCCGCGGCCGCAGCTGCGCCTGCCGCCACGCCCGCTGCCTGATTCGAGGAAAAACCGATATGTCTTCACCCCGTCCCCTGGGCCTGGCCGTTGCGCAACTGGGCCCCATCCACCTGGCCGACACGCGCGCGCAGGTCGTCAAGCGCCTGATCGAGATGCTGCGCGAGGCCAAGTCGCGCGGCGCCGAAATGGTCGTCTTCCCGGAGCTCGCGCTGACCACCTTCTTCCCGCGCTACTGGATGAGCGAGGAAGAAGCGGTCGAGCGTTTCTTCGAAACGCAGATGCCCAACGCCGCCACGCAGCCGCTGTTCGACGAGGCGAAGCGCCTGGGCGTCGGCTTCTACATCGGCTATGCGGAACTCACGCCGGAAGGCGAGCGCTTCAACACCTCGATCATGGTCAACCGGGCCGGCGAGATCGTCGGCAAGTACCGCAAGATCCATCTGCCGGGCCATTCGGACCACAAGCCCGATGCGCCGTTCCAGCATCTGGAGAAGAAGTTCTTCAAGGTCGGCAACCTCGGCTTCCGCGTGTTCGACGCTGACGGCGTGAAGACCGGTATGTGCATCTGCAACGACCGCCGCTGGCCCGAGACCTACCGCGTGCTCGCGCTGCAGAGCGCCGAGCTGGTGGTGCTCGGCTACAACACGCCGTCGCACAACATCCACTGGGACGAGCCGGTGCACCTGCGCACGTCGACGCACCTGGTGTCGCTGATGGCCAATGCCTACCAGAACGCCGTGTGGGTCGCGGCCGCGGCCAAGTGCGGCAAGGAAGACGGCTTCCACATGATCGGCAGCTCGGCCATCGTGGCGCCGACCGGCGAGGTGGTGGCGCGCAGCCTGACGGAAGACGACGAGGTCATCTGCGTGCGCGCCGACCTGGCGCTGGGCGACAACTTCCGCCAGCACGTCTTCAACTTCGCGAAGCACCGCAGCCCCGAGCACTACCGGCTGATCGTCGAGCGCACCGGCGCCGGCGAGCCGGTGGCCTGAACGATGCACACGCTGCCGAACGGCCAACGGATGGCCCTGCTGAACCCGAACTCGTCGCAGAACGTGACCGAGACGATCGCCGGTGCGGTGCGCGCCGGCCTGGGCGAGCGCGCCGCGCGGTTCGACGCGCTCACGCTGCACGCCGGCCCGCCCGGCGTCGTCACGCAGGACGATGCCGACCTGGCGGCCGGGCTGGTGCAGGACTGGGCGCGCGAGCACGCGGCCGCATACGGCGCGGTCGTGCTCGCCTGCTTCAGCGACCCCGGCCTGGCCGCCGCGCGCGGGTTGACGGCCACACCGCTCATCGGCCTGGGCGAGGCCGGCATGCGCGCGGCAATGGGCTTCGGCCAGCGCGTCGGCGTGCTGGCCGTCGCGACCGCGGCGATCCCGCGCCACATGCGCTACTGGGCGCAGCTCGGCGTGGCCGATCGCGTTGCGGCCGAGCGCGCCATCGACCTGCCGGTCGCGCAGTCGGGCGACTTCGACCTGGCGTTCGAACGCCTGCTGGCCGCCGGCCGTGCGCTGCGCGACGAGGACGGTGCCGACGTGCTGCTGCTCGGCTGTGCCGGCATGGGCAGCCTGTGCGCGCCGCTGGGCGATGCGCTGGGCATGCGCGTGGTCGAGCCCTGTGCCGCCGCAGCCGAGGCCGCGTGGACCGTGGCGGCGTCGTCCGCGGCCGGGAACGCCTGATGGCGGCCGACGATCTGCGCGACACCGCGCCTGATCTCGCAACGCAGCCGCCGCTGCGCTGGCGCGGCACGCTCGGCGAGCTGGGCGGTATGGGGCCGCTCGCGGGCGCGAGCTTCGTCTATCGGCTGACCCAGCTCACGCCGGTGCTGTGCGACCAGGCGCATCTGCCGGTGCTGTTGCGCAACGATCCGCGCATTCCCGATCGCTCGCAGGCGCACCTGGACGGCGGCGCCGATCCGTTCCCGGCGATGCAGGAGGGCGCGCGCTTTCTCGATCGCGAAGGCGCCGCCTGCATCGCGATTCCGTGCAACACGGCGCACCTGTGGTTCGACCGGTTGCAGGCCAGCGTGAGCGCGCCGATCCTGCACATCGTCGATGCGGTGGTGGCCGATCTGGCGCGCCAGGGTGTGCGCGGCGGCAAGGTCGGCGTGATGGGCACGGCCGCCACGCTGGCGTCCGGGCTCTACCAATCGCGCCTGATCGCGGCCGGCTACGAACCGGTGCTGCTGACGCCCGACGAGCAGCGCAACTGCAGCACGGCCGCCATCGACGCGGTCAAGGGCAACCGGCCCGACAAGGCGCTGGCGCCGGCCACGGCCGGCATCGAGGCGCTCGCACGCCGCAGTGCGCGGGCGGTGGTGCTCGGCTGCACCGAGCTGCCGCTGGCCGTGCCGCATGCGTTGCGCGCCGCCTTCGGGCTGGTGCTGACCGATTCGATCGACGCGCTCGCGCTCGCGGTCATCGCGCGCATGCAGCTGCCCGCGTTCAAGCCCCCGGTCGCGATAAACGCGATGAACGCGGTGGCCGCCACGCCCGCCGAGGCCCGCATCGCCGGCATCGGCGCCTGATCCAAACGACTTCATTTCGACATGACAGCCCATCCCGACACCACGCCTGGCCTGCACAGCGACGCCCCCTTCGATCTCGTCATCCGCAACGGCCGCATCGTCACCGACGGCCGGGTGATCGACGGCGACCTGGCCGTGCGCGGCGAATGCATCGCCGCCATCGGCCCCAGTCTCGGCCCGGCGGTGCGCGACATCGACGCCGCCGGCCGCTGGGTGCTGCCCGGTGGCATCGACAGCCACTGCCATATCGAGCAGCTCTCAGGCATGGGCGTGATGGGCGCCGACGACTTCCATTCGGCCACCGTGTCCGCGGCATTCGGCGGCACCACCACCGTGATCCCGTTCGCGGCACAGCACCGCGGCGACGCCTTGCCCGACGTGCTGCGCGACTACGCGGCACGTGCCGCCGAGAAGGCCGTGATCGACTACGGCTTCCACGTGATTCTGGCCAACCCGGACGCGCGGACGCTGGCTGTCGACCTGCCGGCCGCGATCCGCGCAGGCATCACGTCGATCAAGGTCTACATGACCTACGACCGAATGAAGCTCGACGACTACCAGTTGCTCGACGTGCTCGCGCTGGCCCGCGAGGAGCAGGCGCTGGTGATGATCCATGCCGAGAACAACGACATGATCAAGTGGCTGGCGCAGCGGCTGATCGAGCGCGGCCATTCGGCGCCGCGCTTCCACGCGGTCGCGCACGACCCGCTAGCCGAGGCCGAGGCCACCCACCGCGCGATCACGATGAGCCGGCTGCTCGACGTGCCGATCCTGATCGTCCACGTGGCCGGCGGCGAGACGGTGGAACTGATCCGCCACGCGCAGAAGCTCGGCGCGCAGGTGCTGGCCGAGAGCTG
>JAZKDL010000022.1:0-13077 GCA_040387575.1 Pseudomonadota bacterium | reverse complement strand
CGATCTGGGCAACGACCTGATCGGGTGTGTGCGCCGGCAAGAAGAGCACGTTGCTCTCGACCAGATTCTCGAACGCCGGTCCGCGGAATCCGGCTTCGGTCCATGTAGGGACGTCAGGCATGCGAAGCGAGCGCTTCGGCGTGAACACAAGGAAGGGCCTGACGCTGCCTTTCTGAATGCCTGCGCCGATGCCGGCCAATGAACCAGCGCCGATGTCGACCTGACCTGCGAACAGGTCCATCAACATCGCTCCGGTGCCTTTGTAGTTCACAACATTGAACTGCGCGCCGGTCTGCTTGGACAGCTGGGCCAGCATCAGTTGCCAGCCCGATCCGATGGCGTAGTTGCCCACGTTGACGGGCTTCTTTCGCGCATAGGAGATGAGCTCCTCCAGCGTCCGAGCAGGAAAATCCTTGTGCATGACAGCCGTCACCGGCCCGACGCCGATCGATGCAACCGGCAGCAGATCCTTGTCGGGATCGATCGACGGCTTCTTCAGCAGCACGGGCGCCTGGGCGAGTTGGCTGTTGAGCGCAATCAACAGCGTGTGCCCGTCCGCGGGCGAGCGAGCAACCAGATCGGCAGCGATCATGCTGACCGCGCCAGGCCGGTTCTCCACCACGACAGGCACGCCGAGCTTGCGATTGAAGTGATCTGCCAGCGCACGCGCTGTCACGTCGTTGGACGAGCCGGGCGCTTGCGCCGCAACGATGCGAATGGGCTTGTTGGGCCAGGCCGCGCCATACGCACCCAATGCGTAGAGGCTTGCCGCTGCGCCGCCGGCCTTCAGGACGCTTCGCCTGCCGCCAGAGAAAGACAGACCTTTGCGATCGAACATGATTTCGTCTCCTTAGTTATTGGAATCAAACTGCGACGTGCGCCGCAGCAATGCCTCGCGCATCGGCAGCAACGCGGATACCGGCATGTCGAGAGGTCCGTCGAGAAGGGGAAGGATCTGCTCGACGGACATGGCCCCGCCATGTGCCACGCAGTCCTGTGCCTTCTGGATCTGCTGGACCCGGCTCATGGGATCGGACAGCGACCCGGGCGCCCAGTCGACGGTGATCGCATCACGCCAGCCGGCACCGCGCACCGTCACCTGAACAGGCGCCGTATCCAGGGACTCCGACGGCGCGCTGCGCTCGCTCAATGTCACCCGTCGCATGCCGGCGTGCAGCAGCGGGCGGCGGACTGCATCGTCCGAAAAAGTCCCCAGCCCGACGGCACCGTCCAACCAGGCCGCAGCTGCGCAGTAGGGGCCGCTGAATTTGCCTTGCAGACCTGTTCGAGGCTGCGGGTACTTCAATGCGGCGAGCCCGTTGTGCGCGACTTCGATGTCGATGTCCACCGGTTGCCCTCGAGCCGCCTGCGGCTGTCGGGCTCGAATCGCAAGAATGCCGGCAATCAGGCGATGCGACAGGTAGCAGCTTGGATAGCGCTTCAACTCGAAGCCGGGCTGGACGATCGCCCATTCGGTATCGGGGTACCAGGCCAGTGCTGCAACCGCCGATCCGCCATTGAATGCGAGCGCAAAGCCGGCGGCTTCCCAGACGTCGTCGCTGGCCCCTATGCCCGCACGCGCGAACGATGCGGCACGCACGCCGGCAGCGGCGGCCATTCCCACATGCAGCGGCTTGACGTCGGTGCCGAAATTGGCGCGCAATCCCGCAGCGCTGCTCGCTGCGATCGACAGCGCCGCATGCGCCTGGGCGCGAGGCAACTGCATTGCGTGCGCGACGGCGGCAGCGCTGCCCACCGTGCCAAGCGTTCCGGTTGCGTGGAAGCCCAGCGCGTAGTGGCGAAAACCGAGCCAGGCCCCGAGACGCAGCATGGTCTCCGTGCCGACCAGGTATGCCGACAGCAGATCGCGCCACGTCATCGCTGGTCGTTCTCGCGCCAGCAGTGGCAGACAGCCCATCAGGGCGGACACGATCGGCGCACTGGGATGACAGGTGGCCAACATGCACACGTCGTCGTAGTCGAGTGCATGCGAGGCGGTGCCCAGCACCAGCGCTGCGCCGGAAGGAAAAAGCGCAACGCCATCGAGCAGCGTGCACGCCCGCGCCGATGCGCGGCTGCTGTTCTCCGTGATCCCGGCGGCCGTGACTGCCAGGGTGTCGAACCAGCTTCGGCGCGCCGCATCGTATGCCGCCGTCGGCAGCGGCCGACCTGCGCGTGCCGTACAGCAGTCCCAGGCGGCAAGGAATGTCGGAGATTGATCGCTCATGGCAAATCGAGACGAAGCTGGTGCGGCTTGGCTCAGTACGAGCGTGGCATCTCGAGCAGGTGCTGCGCCACGTAAGCAAGCACCAGGTTGTTGGAGATGGGTGCGGTACGAAAGAGACGGGTCTCCTTCCACTTGCGCTCGATGTCGTACTCGGTCGCAACACCGAATCCCCCGAAGGTCGTCATGGCCGCCTCGGCGGCCTCCCAAGATGCCTCGCTGCACAGGTACTTGGCCATGTTGGCCTCGCCCCCGCAAGGTCGACCGGCGTCGAACAGGCTCGCGGCCTGGTTGCGCATCAGCTCGGCGGCACTCAGGTTCATATGGGCCTTCGCGATCGGGAAGGCAACGCCCTGGTTCGCACCGATCGGCTTGTCGAAGACGACGCGCTCGCTGGCATAGGTGCGCGCTTTCTCGATGAACCATTTGCCGTCGCCGATGCATTCGCTGGCCACGAGGAGGCGCTCGGCGTTGAGCGAACTCAGCAGATAGCTGAACCCCTTGCCTTCCTCGCCCACGCGCCATTCGTCACCGACCTCCAGGTTCTCGATGAAGACCTCGTTGGTATGGTGATTCAGCATGGTGTCGATGGTGCGAGGCTGGAGCGCCTTGCCCGCTTTCTTGATGTCCACCAGAAACAGACTGAGCCCGTCCGTCTTCTTCGCCACGTCTTCGTAGGCCGTGGTGCGCGCAAGCAGCAGGTACATATCGGACTGTCGGAAGCGCGATGTCCAGATCTTCTGGCCATTGATCACGTAGCCGCCAGGCACCTTCCTGGCGAAGGTCTTGATGCGCAAGGTGTTGGAGCCGGCGGTGGGCTCGGTCACGCCGAACGCCTGCAGGCGGAGTTCGCCCGCGGCAATGCGCGGAAGCAGGTTGTCCTTCTGCTGCGGGCTGCCGTGCTGCAGCACAGCGGCCATCGTGTACATCTGCGCGTGGCAACTCGCCGCGTTGCCACCCGAGGCGTTGATCTGCTGCAAGATCGTGCAGGCGTCGAGCAGGCCCAGACCTGAACCGCCGTAGGTCTCCGGGATCAACGCCGCAAGCCAGCCCGCCTCGGTCATGGCCTGGACGAAGGCATCGGGATAGGCCAGCTCGGCATCGCAACGACGCCAGTAATCTGCGGGAAACCGCTCGCAAAGGCCTCGCACGGCTTCGGCGATTTCCAGTTGGGTGGGTGAGTACGAAAAGTCCATGGAATGATTCGCAGAGATCGGTAGATCGAAAGATCGTTGAAGAGAAAAGGGCGTGCTCAGATCTGAACGGCACCTTGTGCCGTCAATTCGGAGATCTCGCCGGGCTGCAGCCCGGCTTCCCGCAGGATGGCTTCGGTGTCCTGCCCGACGCGGGCGCTCAGGCGGGCATCGAAAAGCCGCTCGCCATCCAGCCGGAGGGGCGTGCCTACCGCTTGCACGCTGGCCAATCCCGGCGCGGCAATCGAGTGATGCAGTGCGAGCGCGCCCACCTGTGGATCGTCGAGCAATTGCGCCATGTCGTTGACCGCACTCACCGGAACGCCCGCGGCGCGCAGCCTCTCCACCACGGTCTGCACGGGCAGCGTGCGGGTGAGCGACGCAATCGCCTCATGCAGGTCATCGCGATGCAGGACGCGATCGGCATTGCGCGTGAAGCGCGGGTCCCGCGCGAGATCTGGCTGACCCAGTGCAAGGGCCAGCTTCTGGAACATTCGATCGGCACCGCATCCGATGAAGACGTGCGAATCGGCAGTCTCGAACACTTCGTAAGGGGTCAGCATGGCCGTGGCCGAGCCCATGCGCCGCGGCAGCTTGCCGCTGGCGCTGAAATTCGCAATCGGATTGGTCATCCACGCGAGCCCCGTCTCCAACAGGGATGTGTCGACCCTCGCGCCCTCGCCCGTGTCCTTGCGCTGCGTGAGCGCCGCCAAGATGCCGATGACCGACCAAAGGCCGGCGCCCATGTCGACCAACGAGACACCGACACGCGCAGGCGGCTGCATGTCGTGTCCGTTGACAGACATGATGCCCGCATAGGCCTGAATCAACGGGTCGTAGCCGGGCAATGCGGCCATCGGCCCGATGTTTCCGAACGCGCTCAGTGCGCAATAGATGAGGCCAGGGCAATGCGCCTTCAGATCGTCATAGCCCAGTCCGCGTTGCTCGGCGCTCCCCGGCTTGAGCGAGTGGACGAGGATGTCGTTCGCGCGCAGCATTCGGCGCAGTAGCGCCTGCCCATCCACATGGTCCAGGTCGAGTGCGAGACTGCGCTTGCCGCGATTGAGCGTGGCATACGTCGGCGACATGCCCTCGCCGATCTGAGGCGCCCAGTGCCGGGTGTCGTCGCCCAAGCCGGGACGCTCTATCTTGATCACCTCGGCGCCGAGGTCTGCCAGGATCTGGGTGCAATAAGGACCTGCAACGTTCTGGGTCAGGTCGATGACCCGCTGTTGCGCAAGTGGTTTGATTTTCATTCTGCGTGGTTCTGAGGGAAGGCAACAGCGTCAACGGCCCAGGAATTCAGGCTTGCGCTTCTCGTTGAAGGCGCGCACGCCCTCCATTCGGTCGTGGGTGTCGATGAGCCGGTTGTAGGCCTCGATTTCGAAGCGATATCCCGTCAGCAGATCCATCTGCAGACCGTAGTGGATGGACTTCTTCGCCTGGCGGAGCGAAAGGGGTGCGTTGTTCGCAATGGCGCACGCCGTTGCCAGTGCGTCCGCCATGAGCGCGTCGGTGTCGCAGGCCCGGTTGAATACGCCCCAGCCAACGCCGTCGTCCGCTGAGAAAGGTAGTCCCGTGAGAATCAACTCCTTGGCGCGGCGCTCGCCGACCGCACGTGCAAGGTTCTGTGTGCCGCAGCCGCCAGGCATGATTCCCAGCCGCACCTCCGGCAACGCAAAGCGTGCACCGCGCACGGCGTAGACGAAATCGCAGCACAGTGCCATCTCGAGTCCGCCGCCCATGGCGTGACCGTTGAGTGCCGCAACGACGGGCGTCGGACATTCCATCAACGCAAAGAAGGCCCGTTCGAACAGCTCGTGCTGTGCCTGCCAGGCTTGCTGCGTCATCTCGTTTCGTTCTTTGAGGTCTCCTCCGCTACAGAACGCCTTGTTGCCAGCGCCGGAGAGGAGCACGCACCGAACGGGACCGGGATCGACGGTGATGCGGCCGAAAAGGTCCAGCAGGTCGCGCCCCATCTGCGTGTTCAACGCATTCATCGCCGCCACGCGATTCAGCGTGACCTGCAGCACATGCTCGCCATGGAACTCGATCAACAGCGTGTCGTACGCAGGCAGGCTCATGACGCCGCGCCCCGGCGGATGTTCCTGCCGCGAGTCAGGGTGCGACTGCCATCGCGCGAAATACGGATTGATTCATCGGTCATCAATGGGAATGTCTCTTTATCAACGTGGACCGGTCCGGCGCAAACGCTGGCGTTGCCGGGCGATGAACAGACAGCATTCGTTAACCTGTCTGCACAGGCATACAAGATAACAGGCGACAGATTGAAAGTAAAGAGAGGTTGACCGTGGTCGATGGCGGACAGCGCAGGCCAAGGGCTTAGCATTCAGGCGTCGATCCGCACCGGACGCGGAGTCTCTGAATGGAAAACCGTTGATTCCCCAAACCAAACATGGACTGATTACCGCTGCGTTGACCAGCGAAATCGAGACAGGCCGGTACAAGACCGGCGATCTGCTGCCGTCCGAGCCGGAACTCAGCCAGAGGTTCGGCGTGAGCCGCCACACGGTCCGCGCGGCATTGCGCTCGCTGCAGGAACTGGGACTCGTGTTCAGCCAGAAGGGCGTCGGGAGCCGCGTCCAGGAAGCCCAGTTAGCGTCCCGCTACAGCCATGGGTTCAGTTCGGCCGAGGACCTGCTCCAGTACGCCGCCAGCACGCGCGTCCGTGTCGTCGGCGAGAAGGAAGAAGTGGCGATCGACGCGGCCACCGCAGCGCTGTTCGGCTGCAAACCCAGGGAACACTGGTGGCGCTTGTGCACGGTGCGCAAGGAATCAACAGGGAACTCGGTCGTGGCGTACTCCGAGATTCATGTGCCCCTCGCTTTTGGCTCGGTTCTGAATGAGCCTCTGACCCGGCAACCCATCTTTGCGCAGATCGCCGCCCGCTTCGGACAGACCATCACGGAGATTCAACAGGAAATCACCTGCATCGCCGCGACGACGGACCAGGAGGCCGCTTTTCTGCAGGTGCCGCTGCGATCGCCCGCGATGCAGATCATCCGACGCTATCTAGGCAACGATGGAAAGGTCATCGAAGTAGCCCGGTCCCTGCATCCCTGCGAGCGATTCAAGTACGCGATGCGCGTTCAGCTGCAGCAAGGGGAGCGTCCGAGATAGTCCTCCGCTGCGCTTGCGCCGCGAAGTCGGCAGGCTCCATCGAAGGCGAATGTTGACGGAATCGCCTTGCCGCGGGCTTTTACCTATCAAATATAGTATTTTCGAAATACTCTGGATAAGGAGTAAAATCGATCTACTTATCAAAGTAGGTGATCGAATGCCGGACATCATTTTGCGCAACTCAGGCCACTTGCCGCAACTCGTTCAAAGCCTGCGCAAGGAAGCTGGGCTGAGCCAGGCGGAAATCTCGCGCCGGCTGGGCATTGCGCAACAAACCTACTCCGCGCTGGAACGCCGGGCGGACAAGACCAGTGCCGACCGCTTGCTCGAGCTGTTCAATGTCTTGGGCGTCGAGGTGGTGCTGCGAAGAACGACCGCCCCCCAGGGAGCAGCGCCGGCGTCGACCCCTTCCACGGGCCCCGTCTGGTAGGGCATGGGCCGCCATCCGCATTCACGAAAACTCGGTCTCTGGATGAACGGTGCCCATGTCGGCACCTGGTCCACGGCCCCCCACGGCCTGGAAATCCTCCAGTACGCCGAGGAATGGCGCGACGGTCCGCACGGCCGACAACTCTCCATGTCGCTGCCGCTGCTCGCCGGCGGCCAGGCGCTGCGAGGTGAGGTCGTCCGCAATTACTTCGAGAACCTGCTGCCGGACAGCAAACAGATGCGCGAGCGCATCGCACGCCGGCATCACACCCCCTCCACGCAAGCGTTCGACCTGCTCGCCGAGGTGGGCCGCGACTGTGCAGGCGCCCTGCAGATCCTGCCCTTCGGCACGGTCCCGGACGGTGTCACGGCAGTGAACGCCACGCCGCTGACCGACAAGGAGGTGGCCGCGCAGCTGCGCAACATGCTGGCGCCCGCGCCGCTCGCGCATCCGGAAGACGACGATTTCCGCATCTCGATTGCAGGCGCCCAGGAAAAGACCGCCCTCACCTTCTTCAACGGCCGGTGGTGCCTGCCGCACGGCTCCACCCCCACGACGCACATCCTCAAGCTTCCCCTCGGCCTGGTGGGTGGCCAGCAGTTCGATCTGCGCGACTCCGTCGAGAACGAGTGGCTCTGCGCCCAGATTCTGCGGGCGTTCGGCCTGCCGATGGCGGAGTGTCAACCGCTTCAGTTCGACGACATGAAGGTGTTGTCGGTCACACGTTTCGACCGAAGCTGGTGGACCGCGCCGCAAGGCGATCAACGTCTGGTGCGTCTCCCGCAAGAAGACATGTGCCAAGCCATGGGCGCACCACCATGGCTGAAGTATGAAAGCGACGGCGGGCCGGGCATGGGTGACCTCTTCAAGCTGCTGCGAAGCTCCTCCGCACGGGCCGAGGACCTGCTCGCGTTCTTCCAGGCCCAGGTGCTGTTCTGGATGCTCTGCGCCACCGACGGGCACGCAAAGAACTTCAGCATCTTCCTGCAGCCCGGCGGGAGCTACCGGATGACGCCCCTGTACGACGTGCTCTCTGCCTACCCGATCCTCGGCAAGAGGGCCGGCCAGCTCTCGCCATTCAAAGCGAAGATGGCCATGGCCGTCCGCTCGACGACCGCGCATTACCGGATGCGCGAGATCCTGCGC
This sequence comes from Pseudomonadota bacterium, assembly GCA_040387575.1. Lineage (GTDB taxonomy): Bacteria > Pseudomonadota > Gammaproteobacteria > Burkholderiales > Burkholderiaceae_C > Variovorax. The sequence continues at coordinate 4,943 of JAZKDL010000022.1, read as the reverse complement.
CGCCACTTCGTCACTCTCGGTGAACGCCAGGGTGTGGTGGGTGCGCGCGGTGAAACCGTCGACCAGCTGCTCGAGAGCATCGCGGATCGCACACCCGGGGTCATATCCTCCGTGTCCGCGTTGCTGCCGAAGGACTTTCCGGCGTACGTGGCAGAGACCATCTTTCAAGGCCTTGAACAGACCGCGAAGAAGCTCAAGCGAGGCTGACCCCGTGTGACGGCGCCAGCGCCCCCACATCGCCAACGCGACCAGGCGTTCGGCGGTCGTTGGCTGGGCACACACATCACCTGGGTTGGGCCGCATTCAGTGCCTACATGGTGATGCGAGCGCAGGTCGGGGAAAGGTTGCGACTGGCCGCGTTGCGGATCCTCGGTACCTTGTGCGGCGTTACTTTCGTCATGGTGAGGACCGGCGCTGTTCTCTATACACGCGACCGGCAAACGCCATCGTCGGCTGCCGATTCTTTTGGAAGACAACTTCGCCTGAACCTCGAATGCCCTGCTCACGCAAAAATGCTGGCCGCGCTTTCATGAGGTCGCGAAAGGGCGTGCCGCCCTCGCCTCGCGGCGGCGATCAACGCAGTGGCTTCTTCGGCACCGCTTCGTAGCGCATGTCGGCCGCTGAGTGACGGGCAATCTCTGCCATCTGGTCCTGCTCGGCCTCGGCGTGCGCGCGGCGGGCGAGGATCGATTGCTGCCACGCGGCGAGCTTCGGCAGCTCGGCCAGCAATTCGAGCCTGGCGGCAATCTTGAGAATGGAGGCGAACATGAGGTCGGCGACCGTGAAGCCATCGCCCACGAACCAGTCGCGTCCGTCGCGGGCCTGCTCCAGCAGCGCCAGGCGCTCCTTCGCGAGCGCCACGACCACCGGCCTTCTCGCGGCCTTCACGGCGTCGTCCTGCATGAAGTACTCGACTTCCGCGACGTTGAAAAGATACGGCTCGATGGAATTCAAACCCGCGACGACCCACTGGATCGCGGCTGCACGTTCGGCCGATCCCTCCGCGCCGATGCAGCGCCTTGCACGCATGGCAACGTCGAGCACGATGGCCCCGCTCTCGAACATCGGCGGTCGGCCCTCCTCTTCCAACACGGGCAACTGACCGAATGGCTGCAGGGTGCCGAGGTAGCCCTCCGATTTCATGGTGGGTGCATCGACCAGCCGGACCTCGTACGGCCAGCCGACCTCCTTCAAGATCCAGCGAACGCGATGGTCTCGAACCTGCCCGGCCGCGAACGGCGGAGCCCACTTCATGGCGGTGACGGTGATCATGGAACGTCCTCCAGATAAGCGCCGTTTCGGATTTCTGATGTCGTCGGGGACGCCCAGCATAGCCACTCTCGCCTGAACCGATCAACGACCTTTACAAGTGGACAACCCAGGGCATTTCGGGTGGAGGCGAAACAGCGGCAAGGCCAGCGACGGCATCATGCCGTGGGCGGCGCGCTCGGCTCCTCCGCCGCGACCTGGAGCATCCATTGCCGGAAGGCCGAAACGACAGCGTCGCCTTCGCGTTCGGCGCTGAGAACCATCGTGTAGTCGGGCGCGCGCCAAGTCACTGCCGGCAGAGGACACACGAGACGCCCCGCGGCAAGATCGCGCCGGATCAACGGCAACGAGGCCAGTGTCACGCCCAGGCCTTCCGCTGCCGCAGCCTGCTGCATGAAGACGTGCTCGAACTCCATCTGGCGCGCGGGTCGCAGGCCTGGCGCGCCGGCCTCGTGCAGCCACTGCGTCCAGGCGCCCCGGGTGCTGCCCGAGTGCAGCAGCGTATGGTGGCGAAGGTCGGCCACGCTGCGGATCGGATGCTGGCGCAGCAAGGCCGGGCTGCACGCCGGTAGCCGCACATCCGCCATGAGCATGCGCGAGACGAGGCCGGGCCCCTGTTCAGGCCCCGAGCGCACGCCGATGTCGAAGGCATCGCTCAGGTACCGCAATCTGCGCGACGTGGTCGACACCTGCACATCCACGTCGGGGAACTGCAGGTAGAAGTCAGGCAGCCGCGGCAACAGCCAGTTCAGCGCGAAGCTGACCAAGGCGTTGACCCGCACCGTCCCCGACAGACGCCCGGTCGTGCCTGAATCGCGCAGCCGGGCCGTGCCTTCCGCCAGCCTATCGAAGGCGTCCTTGACGTCGCCAAGCAGGGCCGCGCCTTCATCGGTGAGTCGCACGCCACGCGCTCGGCGTTCGAAGAGCGGCTTGCCGAACCAGTCCTCCAACAGGCGGATCTGCTTGCCGACCGCCCAATGGGTCACGTTGAGTCCGGCGGCCGCGGCCGCGAAGCTGCCGTGCATCGCCACAGCCTCGAAGCTGCGCAATGCATTGAGCGGCGGCAGCCGAGCGCGCTCGACGCGAGCCTCTTTCTTTTCATTGTCGGCGTGACTTTTTTTCCCCATGGACGCGATATTACGTCTGTGGTGGACAGGACGGCGAAGGCCTAGCATCTAGCGCATGACGACGCCCTTGCTCGTGGCCGGTTCGACCGAACGGAAGCCAGTTTCCCCAGCGGCGAAGCGCGTCCTTTGGGTGTCGTGCGCAGCGCATGCACTGCACGACGGCTACACCGACCTGATCTATGTGCTGCTGCCGGTGTGGCAGGCGGAGTTCGGCCTGAGCTACGGTGCGCTGGCCACCCTGCGCGCCGTCTACGGCGCGACCATGGCCTGCCTGCAGCTGTCGGCCGGCGGTGTGGCGAGAAGGATCGGCCGTCGCGCGACGCTGGCGCTGGGCACGCTGCTGGCGGCGGTGGGCTATGCGGCGGCTGGCCTGTCGGGCAGCCTGCTCGGCCTGTGCGTGGCGCTGGCGGTATCGGGCTGCGGGTCCAGCACCCAGCACCCGCTGGCCTCCACCGCGGTGTCGGACGCCTATGGCCGGCGGGCCCGGGGTCCGCTGGGCATCTACAACTTTGCCGGTGATCTCGGCAAGGCCGCATTGCCCGCGGCCCTGTCGCTGCTGGTGGTCCAGATGCCATGGCGCCACGCGCTGTGGGTGATTGCCGCCGCAGGCATGCTGGTGGCTGCAGGCATTGCACTTTTCCTCCCTTCGCTGCCGCGAACCGCACCTGCGGCACAGCGCCAGGCACGGAGTGGCGCGCACGCATCGACCGGCGGCTTCAGGCTGCTGCTGGCGATCGGCGTGCTCGACACCGCCGTGCGCATGGGCATGCTGACCTTCCTGCCCTTTCTGCTGCAGGCCAAGGGCATCTCGACCCCAATGCTGGGCACCGCACTGGCGCTGGTGTTCATCGGCGGCGCAGCCGGCAAGTTCCTCTGCGGCTGGCTGGGCGAGCGCCTTGGCGTGACGGGCACCGTGCTCGTCACCGAGGGCGGCACCGCCGCGTGCATCGTGGCCGTGCTGCTGTGTCCTCTGGGCACTGCCATGGTGCTGCTGCCGCTTCTGGGCCTGATGCTCAACGGAACGTCGTCGGTGCTCTACGGTAGCGTGCCGGATATGGCTCCGCCAGACGGCACCGAGCGCGCCTTCGCGGTCTTCTATACGGGCACGATCGCTTCAGGGGCCATCGCGCCGATCGCCTATGGGTTCCTCGGCGACCATGTGGGCACTCAGATGGCGACCCTGACGACGGCGCTCACGGCGCTGGCGATCGTGCCGCTGGCATTCGCACTTCGCCCGCGGCTGACAGGGGTCGAACGCAACGCCGCCGCCCCAACATTCATCTCATCACAACCTGAAGGTTTGCCAATGAACACCGTTTCTCAAACGCCACTGATTCTGATCACGGGAGGGAGTCGCGGTGTCGGTGCTGCAACAGCGCGACTCGCGGCCGCTCAGGGATACGACGTGGCGATCAGTTATGTCTCCAACGAGCCTGCGGCCCGGGCGGTGTGCAGCGACGTCGAAGCGCTGGGCCGTCGCGCGCTGGCTGTGCGCGCAGACAGCGCGGACCCGGTGCAAGTCGCCCAGTTGTTTGCAGCCATCGATGGCGCGTTCGGCAGGATCGATGTGCTGGTGAACAACGCCGCGATCATCGCGCGGCAGTCCCGTCTGGAGGGAATCGACTTCGCACGGCTCCAGCGCATGTTCGCTGTCAATGCCATCGGCCCGATCCTCTGTGCGCAGCACGCGGTGAAGCGGATGTCGCAGCATTCCGGGGGAAGGGGTGGCGCAATCGTCAATGTCTCGTCGGCTTCGGCGCGGCTCGGCAGTCCGAACGAATACGTGGACTACGCCTCCTCGAAAGGCGCACTCGAAACCTTCACGCTCGGGCTCGCGAAGGAAGTCGCGCGGGAAGGCATCCGCGTCAACTGCATTCGCCCTGGGCACATCTACACAGAGATGCATGCCAGCGGCGGCGAGCCGAACAGGGTGGATCGCGTCAAGGATTCGATTCCCATGGGACGAGGCGGCCAGCCCGAAGAGGTGGCGCGGGCAATCCTGTGGCTGGCGGGCGGGGAGGCGTCCTTCGTGACCGGCACCTTCCTCGATGTCACCGGCGGCAAGTGATCATTGGTCGAACTGAGGCCTACCCGATCACAGAGGAACTGCACGATTTCGGTCGCACAGGCGATGCACCACGTTGGTCGAGGGGAAGAACGAATCGGGAAGCGTCCGCGCCCCACATTCAATGAACTTCGGGCCTGCGGTCGAACCGAAGACATCTATGCGCACGCACCCTTTGCCTCTCTGCCTCTCGATCCTGATGCTCGCAAGCCCGCAGGCGCAGGCGCAGCCAGCGCCTCAGGAGAGCGCGTCGCGATGCGCGCTCGACGAGGCCACACTCGTGCAGCAGATGGAAGTCGCCCGTGCGACGGGCCGCATGCTGCAGCGCCGCCAGCTGACGGATCAACTGGTGGTGCTTCAATCTCGTTGCGGCACGCTTGCACCGGTGCCAAGCCGTGAAGCGAGCATCGAGCGGCTTCAACGCGAGATTTCGGAATTGCGCAAGGAACTCGATCGTGCAGAAACGGAGCTCAGGACCTTGA
>JAZKDL010000021.1:0-16453 GCA_040387575.1 Pseudomonadota bacterium | reverse complement strand
GTGATCAACGCGAACGACTTCGAGTTCGTGTTCGTGGAGATCGAGCTGAAGTAGCGATGGAGAGTGGGCTGCGGCTGCCCGCTTGTCGTGGGGCTCTTGCGGCTCTTGCCGTTCAGCCGTTCAGCCGCTCAGCCGCTCAGCACCGCATCCAGCGCCACCAGCAGCAGGTCCGCATCCGCCGCAGTGAACACCAACGGCGGGCGGATCTTCAGCGTGTTCGCGTGCTCGCCGGTCGCGCTCAGCAGCACGCCGCGCTCGCGCAGTCCGTTGACGATGCGCGCGGTCTCTGCGGTGGCGGGCGTTTTTGCAGCCCTATCGCTCACCATCTCGACACCGGTGAACAGCCCCGCACCGCGCACGTCGCCGATCAACGGATGGCGCACCGCGAGCGCGCGCAGACCGTCGCGCAGGTAGGCGCCGACGCGCTGTGCGTTCGCCATCAAACCTTCGCGCTCGATCACGTCCAGCACCGCCATGCCCGCGGCCATCGACACCGGGTTGCCGCCGAAGGTGTTGAAGTAGCGGCACTCGCGGCCGAATGCGGCGAGCACGTCGGGTTTCACCGCGAGGCCGGCCAGCGGATGGCCGGCGCCGAGCGGCTTGCCCATGGTCACGATGTCGGGCACCACGCCGTGGCGCTGGAAGCCCCACATCGCGTCGCCCGTGCGGCCGAGCCCGGCCTGCACCTCGTCGGCGATGAACACGCCACCGGCCTCACGCACCGCCTCCACCGCTTCAGCCAGGAAGCCAGGCGGGTCGGTGAAGATGCCGTCGCTCGAGAAGGACGTGTCGACCAGCAACGCCGCCGGCCGCAGCCCGTGCGCCTTCAGGTCGGCGATGGCTTCGCGCACGCCCGCGGCAAAGGCTGCGCCCAGGCCGGCCGGCGCGATGCGGTAGCTGTCGGGCGCGGCCACGGTGCGCACCGCGTCGCCGATCCGCACGAACTTGCCGAGCGACGGCGAAGCCTCGGCGATCGATGCGGTGACGCCGTGGTACGCGAAGCGGGTGACGATCAGCCCTTCGGCCTTCGTGTGGGCGCGCGCGATGCGCATCGCCAGGTCGTTGGCCTCGCTGCCGGTGCAGGTGAACATCGCGTGCGCGAGTTCCGGCGGCAGCGTGGCGAGCAGGCGTTCCGCATAGTCGAGCACGCCCTCGTGCAGGTAGCGCGTGTGGGTGTTGAGCACGCTCGCCTGCCGCGCGATGGCCTCGACCACATGCGGATGGCAGTGGCCGACGGACGCGACGTTGTTGTACGCGTCGAGATAGCGCCGGCCGTCGGCGTCGTACAGCCACACGCCCTCGCCGCGCACCGGATGCAGCGGCCGGTCGTAGAACAGGCGGTAGGCCGGGCCGAGTAAACGCGCGCGGCGCGCCATCAAGGCTTCGGTGGCGGAATCGATGTCGGGCATTTGGATGGCTCTTCGTTCGGCTTCAGGCTTCAGTCGATGCGCACGCGGCACGAAAGCGCGCGGTCGCGGCTTCGGCGCCGACGCGCTCGCAGGCTTCCAGCCGCGCCCACGACAACGGGTTGTTGCGCAGCAGATAGGCTGCGTTCTCGGGATGGCGCGCAGCGCGCCAGCCGCTGATGGCGACCACCATCGCGAGCCGCGCGGCGATCAGCGTGAACAGCACACCGAGCTCGGCGTCGGCCAATGGCCGCACCGCGTGGTAGGCCGCGACGAAGGGCACGATGTCGGCCAGCGGATCGTCGCCAGTGCCCATCTGGTAGGCCGCGGCCACGGCCAGGTCGTCGATGGCGGGCGCCCGCACCATGTCGCCGAAGTCGAGGATGGCGGCGATGCGGTCGGTGTCGGCCGCATCGACCAGCACGTTGTAGATGTTGAAGTCGTTGTGGATCGGCTGCGCCGGCAACGTGCGCAGCACCGGCTTGCCTTGCTGCACGAAACGATCGAGCGCGCGCTCGGCGAGCGCACGCCGCGCGGGCTCGGCGATGTGCGCGAGCAGGCCGCGCACGCTGTCGGCGCGCTGCACGTCCCAGGGCAGCGGCAGGTCGCCGGCCGGATGGTCGAAGCCTTGCAGCGCGAGGTCGAGCCGCGCCAGCATGCGCGCCAGGTTCTGCTGCTGCAGCGGTGTGCGCGGCGCCTCGGGCAGCGGCAGGCCGGGCAGGTAGGTGAAGACGCGCACCACGCGCTGCCGGCCGTCGCCGGGGTCGCACAGCAGCGACGGCGCGCCGTCCCGCGCGGGCACGATGCGCTGCACCGGCAGCGACGCGTCGACGCGCGCCAGGTGCAGCAGCGCCTGCGTCTGGAAGTCGGCCACCAGCGCGGTCTCGGCCGGGTGCGAGACCTTCAGCATGTAGCGCGCGCCGTCGGCCGTGGCCAGGCGGTAGTTGCGGTCGCGCTCGCCGGTCAGCGGCTTCATCTCGCCGTCGATGCCGAAGCGCTCGCGCGCCAGCGTGCACACCCAGGCGTCGTCGAGTTCCGGCGAACCCTGGATCAGCACCTGGGCGTCGTCGAATCCGGCAGCGTCCGTCATGCCGCCGCCGCGAAGCCGCGCAGCGCGCTCGCGATGTTCGGGCCGAGGTCGTCCGACAGGTAGCCGCCCTCCTGCACCAGCACGGTCGGCAGGCCCAGGCGCGCGATGTCGCCGAGCAGCAGCGCGAAGTCGGGCGTGCGGATCTTCATGCCCTTGTACGGATCGTGCTCGTGCGCGTCGAGGCCGAGCGCCACCACGAGCGCACCGGGCGCGAAGGCGCGGATGCTGTCGCAGGCGTCGCGCAACGCGGGCAGGTAGCCGTCGACATCGGTGCCCAATGCCAGCGGCTTGTTGATGTTGTAGCCCAGGCCTTCGGCCTCGCCGCGCTCGTGCGCGTAGCCGGTGAAGAAGGGCGTGAAGTTGCGCGGGTCGCCGTGCAGCGAGATCGTCAGCACGTCGCTGCGGCGGTAGAAGATGCCCTGCGTGCCGTTGCCGTGGTGCACGTCGATGTCGAGGATCGCCACGCGCGCATGCGCCCGGCGCAGATGCTGCGCCGCGATGGCCACGTTGTTCAGGTAGCAGAAGCCGTTGGCGCGGTCGACGTACGCATGGTGGCCCGGCGGGCGGCACAGCGCATAGGCCGCGCGCTCGCCGTCCATCACCAGTTGGGCCGCATGCGTCGCCATGTGGGCCGACGCGGTGGCCGCGGCCCAGGTGTGGGCGCCGATGGAACAGGCCGCGTCGCCCATGTGGAAGCCGGCCTGGCCGACCACGCTCTCCGGGTAGCTGCAGGGCTGGCCGGGGAACGGATGGATGTTGGGCATGACCTCGGGCGACGGGTCGTCCAGCAGCTGCCAGCGCGCGTGCGCCGTCTCCAGGAAGCGCAGGTACTCGGGCGTGTGGATGGCCGCGCGCGGCGCCGCGCCGAAGTCCTGGCCGGCGACGATCTCGTGGCCGTCCCGCCGCACCGCCTCCAGCAGGCGGAACGCGCGCTCGGGCTGCTCGTTGCTGCGCTTGAGCTTGCCGCGCACCATGAAGAGCTGCGGGTCGTGGTCCTTGTGGGTGTCGGTGTAGACGACTTTCATCGGGCGGGTCCTTCGGGGCAGATCAGTCGGCGGCGGCCGGCGTGCCGTGCTGTTCGACGAACAGCGCGCGCACGTTGCGCCAGGCGTCTTCCAGGTGCACGCGTATCGCGGCCTGGGCGGCCGGTGCGTCGCGCCGCAACAGCGCATCGACGATCGGCCGGTGGAAGGCGGCGACCGACGCCGGGTCGTGGTAGACCGCGTCGATCAGCGCGATGACCATGCGCATCTCGGTCTGCGTGTTCTGGTAGATGCGCAGCAGGTGTGCGTTGCCGGAGAGTTCGCAGATCAGCGTGTGCAGCGCCAGGTCGCTGCCGATGCGCTCGTGCTGCGGCAGCATCGGCGCCTGCTGCACCATCGCCTCGACCATCGCCTGGACGCGTGCCAGGCCGGCGTCGTCGGCCTTGCGGCAGGCCAGCTCGATGGCGGTCATCTCCAGGCTCAGGCGCACTTCATACAGGTCGTCGATCTCCTGCACGCTGATGGTCCGCACCGCGAAGCCGTGGCGCGGCCGGGCGACCAGCACGCCCTGGCGTTCGAGCCGGCGCGCGGCCTCGCGCACCGGTGCGCGGCTGATGCCCATGCGGCGCGCGATGTCGGCCTCGACGATGCGGCTGCCCGGCGGCAGCCGGCCTTCGACGATGGCGCGGGTGAGCTGCGCCTCGACCAGGCCGACCAGGTCGGTCGCCTCGACCGACTCGAAGATCGCATCGTCCGACGCCGGCGATGCAGAAGGTGGGGAACGCAATGCCATGGTTGTTCTTGTCTCGTTGTGTGTCGTGTCTCTGGCTGCGCCCGAACGCGCTTCAGCGTGCGGCGACGGCCCGACCACGGCCCGAGCCCGCGCGCGCCAGGTAGATGCCCGCGCCCATGATCAGCGCGATGCCCGCCATCGCCAGCCCGTCGGGCGGCTTGTGGAACCAGAAGGTGCTGAAGCCGACCGCCAGCAGCAGCTGGAAGTAGTTCAGCGGCGCGAGGATCGATGCCTCGACACGCTCGAACGCGGCCAGCAGCAGCCACTGCGCCGCCGCACTGCAGGCGCCGCCCGCGAGCAGCAACAGCACGTCGGTCAGCGGCGGCACGTGCGCGGGCAGGAAGAAGGGCGCGGGCAGCAGCGTGGCGACGAAGCAGATCGCCGCGGTCCAGGCGTACTGCATCGGCCCCGGCACCAGCCCGGCGAGCCGGCGCGTGAGCAGCTGGAAGATCGCGTAGCAGACCGCCGACACCGCCATCAGCAGCGTGCCGAGCAGCGGCAGGTTGCCGCCGGGCCGCACGATCAGCAGCATGCCGCCGAAGCCGAAGATCACCGCCAGCCAGCGGCTGCGCTGCACGTGCTCGCCGAGCAGCCAGGGCGACAGCGCCACCATCAGCAGCGGCGCGGTGAAGTAGATGGCGGTGGCCTCGGCCAGCGGCATCCAGAGCAGCGCCGTCATGAAGCAGGTCGCGACGGTCGCGAGCATCAGCCCGCGCAGCAGCAACAGCTTCTTCTGCGGCGCGCGCCAGAAGCGCAGGTCGCCGTGGCGCAGCAGCATCGCGAACGCGATGCCGCTCACCGACACGTACCGCATGATGTTCACGAAGGGCGGCGGATAGAACTGCAGCATGAACTTGCAGAACGCGTCGTACGAGGCAAAGGCCAGCAGTGCGCAGAAGAACAGCGCGACGCCCGTGCCGCGCGAGCCGGCCGGGCGCAGGGCGATGGCAGCAGCGCTCACCGGCCCGCCTCGAAGCCGCTGATGAACATGTCCAGCGCCGGCCCGATCGCCTCGACCATGTAGCCGCCTTCCTGCACCACCACCGTCGGCAGGCCGAGTGCGCCGACGCGCTCGCCGATGTGGCGGTAGGCGTCGAGGTCGAGCTTCAGCACGCTGATCGGATCGTCCTTGTAGGTGTCGAAACCGAGCGCCAGCACCAGCGCCTTCGGCGCGAAGGCGCGCAGCGCGGCGGCGCCCTGGTCGACCGCCTGCAGGAAGGCGTCGTTGCCCGCGCCGTGCGCGACCGGGATGTTCAGGTTGAAGCCTTCGCCCGCACCCGCGCCGCGCTCGTGCGCATAGCCGGTATAGAACGGGTAGTAGGTCGACGGGTCGGCATGCGTCGACACGGTCAGCACGTCGTCGCGCGCATAGAAGATGTTCTGCGTGCCGTCGCCGTGGTGCGCGTCGACGTCGAACACCGCGACGCGGCCATGCCGCTCGCACAGGCGCTGCGCCGCGATGGCGCTGTTGTTGATGTAGCAGAAGCCGCTGGCGCGGTCGCGGTGCGCGTGGTGGCCCGATGGACGGCACAGCGCATACGCGGCACCACCGCTTTCGAGCACCGCGTCGGCCGCGGCCACGGCCGTGTGGGCCGAGCGCAGCACCGAGCGCCAGGTGTCCGGGCCGATCGGGCACGACAGGTCGCCGATGTAGTAGCCGGTGCGCGCCACCAGCGAGGGCGACGGGCAGGGCGCACGCGCCACGCCGGGCGTGCCGCTGGTGTACGGCGACAGGTTGGGCAGCACCTCGATGCCGGGCTCCACGCCGGGCATCTTCAGGTCGCGCCACAGGCGGTAGGCGCTCTCGAGGTAGTCGAGATAGTCCGCGCTGTGCACCGCCTCGAGCGGCGCGCGGCCATAGTCGGCCGGCGCGGCCAGCGCGATGCCGCGCTGCGCCAGGGCGTCGCGCAACGCATGCGCGCGGCTCGGCAGGTCGGTCGGCTTGCTGATGCGGCCGAGCCGCATGAACTGCTGCGGGTCGTGCAGCAGTTGTTCGTCGGTGAAGAAGGCCTTCATGCGAGCGATGCCTCGAAGCGTTTCATCGCGCGGTCGAAGCGCGCGAACAGGTCGTCGATCTGTTCGGCCGTGATGATCAGCGGCGGGCAGAAGGCGAGCGCGTCGCCCATCGCTCGGATGATCAGGCCTTCGGCCAGCGCGAACTCGGCGACGCGGTAGCCGACCTTGAGCGCGGGGTCGAAAGGCACGCGCCTGGCGGGGTCCGCCGCGAGTTCGATCGCGCCGATCAGGCCGACGCCGCGGACCTCGCCCACGTGCGGATGCACAGCGTAGGCACGCAGCCGTTGCTGGAAGAGCGGCGCGACCGACTGCACGTGCGCGAGGATCTGCTCGTCCTCGTAGACACGCAGCGTCTCGAGTGCGATGGCGCTCGACACCGGATGGCCCGAGTAGGTGAAGCCATGGCCGAAGGTGCCGATCTTGCCGCTGTTGGCGGCCACGGCCGCATGCACCTTGTCGTTGACCATCACGGCCGAGATCGGCGCATAGCCCGACGACAGCGCCTTGGCCGCGGTGAGGATGTCGGGCTTCAGCCCGAAGGTGGTCGAGCCGAACATCTCGCCGGTGCGGCCGAAGCCGCAGATGACCTCGTCGGCGATCAGCAGCACGTCGTACTTCGCGAGCACCTTCTGCACCTTCTCGAAGTAGGTGGCCGGCGGCACCAGCACGCCGCCCGCGCCCATCACCGGTTCGGCGATGAAGGCACCCACCGTGTCCGGGCCTTCGGCCAGGATGCGCTGCTCCAGCGCATCGGCCAGCCGCGTCGCGAAGTCTTCCTCGCTCTCGCCGGCCTCGGCGAAGCGGTAGTGGTGCGGGCAGTCGACGTGCAGGATGCGGTCGATCGGCAGGTCGAAGTCGCGGTGGTTGGTCATCAGCCCGCTCAGGCTGGCGGCCGCGACGGTGACGCCGTGGTACGCGTTGGTGCGCGCGATGATCTTCTTCTTGGCCGGCTGGCCGATGGCGTTGTGGTAGTACCAGACCAGCTTCACGGCCGAGTCGTTGGCCTCCGATCCGCTGTTGGCGAAGAACACCTTCGACATCGGCACCGGCGCCATGGCGAGCAGCTTCTCGGCCAGCGCGATGGCGGCCGGGTTCGAGCGGCCGTTGAACGTGTGGTAGTACGGCAGGCCATGCAGCGCGTCGCTGCCGGCCCGGGCCAGCCGTGCGTTGCTGAAGCCCAGCGAGGCGCACCACAGGCCCGACATGCCTTCGAGATAGCGGCGGCCCTGGTCGTCTTCCACGTAGATGCCGTCGCCGCGCTGCATCACCAGCGGGTCGGACTGCGCATGCGCGGCCAGGTTGGTGAAGGAATGCAGGTGCGCCGCGATGTCGGCGGCGGCATGTTCTGCGTGGAGCTTGGCGGTCATGGAACGGGTCCGGTGGAATGTCGAAGGAAGGCCGCGGCCTGAGGAACTCGGCAGCTCAGTAGCCGCGCGCCAGGTCGACCAGCTGCGCCGGCCGTCCGCCCTGCTGCAGCAGCGCCAGGTTCTCCAGCGTCTGGCGCGCGATCACGCGGCTGTCGGTGCGGGTCGCGATGTGGGGCGTGACGAGGATGCGCGGGTCGGCCCAGAACGGATGCGCGGCCGGCAACGGCTCCTGCGTGAACGCGTCGAGCGTGGCGGCCGACAGCTGCCCGCTGTCGAGCGCCGGCTGCAGGTCGGCCTCGACCAGATGGTCGCCGCGGCCGACGTTCACCAGGTGCGCGCCGCGCGGGAGTTTGGCGAACAGGCCGGCGTTCAGGAAGCCCTTGGTCTCGGGCGTGAGCGGCAGCAGGCAGACCAGCGTGTCGCAACCCGAGAGGAATTCATCGAGCTGGTCGGCGCCGTGGAAGCCGGTCACGCCCTCCGGCAGATCGGCCTTGGCGGTGCGGCTCCAGCCGCGCACCTGATAACCGATCGTGGCGAGCGCCTCGGCGCAGGCCAGCCCCAGCGTGCCGAGCCCGGCGATGCCCACGCGGTGGCCGCGCGGCGACACCACCGGCTGCTCTTCCCAGCGGCCCGCGGCGGAACTCGCGACATAGGCGCGCATGCCGCGGTGCTGCTGCACCACGGCCCAGCTCACATAGGCCTTCATGCCGGCGGCCATCGTGCTGTCGACGATGCGGCACAGCGGCGTGCCGCGCGGCAGGTCGGGGTCGGCCAGCAGATGGTCGATGCCCGCGGCCAGCGACTGCGTGAGCTGCAGCCGCGGCAGCTGCGCGAGCCGGCCGTGCGGCGGAAACCAGCAGACCGCCACGTCGATGTCTTCCAGTGCGCCGAGGTCCGCGCCATGGCGCACGTCGATGCCGGGCGCGACCTGCTCGAACGCATCCGCGAGGTACTGCATGTTGATCACCGCGCTGAGCAGTGCGATGGTGGGCTTCTTCTTCGTTGTCATTCCGGTCGGGTCATTCATGCGCCACGGCGGGCGCGTCGGCCGATGCGGCCACGGGCGACGCGAGCCGCGGCACCGCATCGATGAGTTTGCGTGTGTACGGATGCTGCGGGTTGCCCAGCACCTCGTGCGTCGGCCCGTATTCCACCACCTCGCCGCGCTGCATGACGGCGATGTGGTCGCACATCTGACCGGCCACGCGCAAGTCGTGGGTGATGAACACCATCGCCAGCTTGAACTGCTCGCGCACCTGCGCGAAGAGGTCGAGCACCTGTGCCTGCACCGACACGTCGAGCGCCGACACCGGCTCGTCGGCCACCAGCAGCTCGGGCTGCATCGCCAGCGCGCGCGCGATGCCGATGCGCTGGCGTTGCCCGCCCGAGAACTCGTGCGGATAGCGCATCGCGGCGTCCGGCCCCAGGCCGACCAGCTTCAGCAGATCGAGCGCACGCGCCATCGCCTCGGCCTTGCCGACGCCCTGCGCGATCGGCCCGCCAGCGATTGCCGCGCCGATGCGGTGGCGCGGGTTCAGCGAGGCGTACGGGTCCTGGAACACCATCTGGATCTTGCCGCCGGCCTCCTGGCGGAAGTTGCCGTTCTGCGAGAGGTTGCGGCCCTTGAAGAGGATGCGTCCGCTGTCGAAAGGCGCGAGCCCGACCAGGCAGCGGCCGACGCTCGACTTGCCCGAGCCCGACTCGCCGACCAGCCCGAGCGTCTCGCCGCGGCGCAGTTCGAAGCTGATGTCCTTGGCCGCCTGCACCGAGCGGCCGCGCTTGAAGAGGCCGTTGCCCGACTTGTAGGTCTTGCACAGGTCCTGCACCTGCAGCACGCGCACCGCGTCGTCGGTCGGCGTGGGGCGTCCGGCGGTGCCGGTCGGAATGGCGTCGATCAGCTTGCGGGTGTAGGCGTGCGCGGGCGCATCGAGCACCTGCCGCGCCGGGCCGGACTCGACCACCTGGCCGGTCTGCATCACCACCACCTGGTCGGCGATTTCCGAGACCACGCCGAAGTCGTGCGTGATGAACAGCACCGCGGTGCCGCGGCGCCGCTGCAGCTCGCGCACCAGCTTCAGGATCTGCGCCTGCGTGGTCACGTCCAGTGCGGTGGTCGGCTCGTCGCAGATCAGCAGCACGGGTTCGAGCACCAGCGCGCAGGCGATCATCACGCGCTGGCGCTGGCCGCCCGACAGGCGGAACGGGTAGCTGTCGATCGTGAGTTCGGGGTCGGGCAGGCCGACGTCGGCCAGCGCGGCGAGGATGCGGCGGCGCTTCTCCGCGGCGGGCACATGGCCGTGCGCGTCGAACACCTCGCCGATCTGCTCGCCGATGCGCATCACCGGGTTCAGCGCCGTCATCGGCTCCTGGAACACCATGCCGATGCGCCGACCGCGCAGCTCGCGCATCTGCGCCTCGTCGAGCTTCAGCAGATCGACGCCCTCGAACAGGATCTGGCCGGCCACCGGCGCGACGTTCGGCACCGGCAGCAGGCCCATCACCGCCTTGGCGATCATCGACTTGCCCGATCCCGACTCGCCGACGATGCACAGCGTCTGGCCGGGCCGCACCGACAGCGTGGCGCTGTCGACGGCCAGCGTGCGGTCGGCGCCGGACGGCAGGCGGATGCTCAGGCCGACGATGTCGAGCACCGGCGCAGGCGGCAGCGCGTCCAGTGGCGCCATCGCGTTCACTTCGTTCTCCCGTCGAGCCGCGTGTTGAGCCCGTCGTTCAAGCCTTCGCCCACCAGGTTGAGCGCGAGCACCGTCAGCACGATGGCCAGCCCCGGGAACAGCGCCATCCACCAGGCCTGGCGCAGCACGGTGCGCGCCGAGCCGACCATGTAGCCCCAGCTCATTTGGTTCGGATCGCCCAGGCCGAGAAAGCTCAGGCTCGACTCCAGCAGGATCGCGGTGGCGACCATCAGCGAGCCCATCACGATGATCGGCGACATGGCGTTCGGCAGGATCTGCGTGAGGATGATGCGCGGCGTCGACTGGCCGGCCAGCAGCGCGGCCTGTACGAAGTCGCGCTGGCGCAGCGTGAGGAATTCGCTGCGCACCAGCCGCGCCACCGGCGGCCACGACACGATGGCGATGGCCGCGACGATCGAGCCGACCGAGGGCTGGAAGATGGCCACCAGCACGATCGCCAGCGCAAAGCTCGGCACCGCCTGGAACAGTTCGGTGAAGCGCATCAGCGCCGCGTCGATCCAGCCGCCGAAGTAGCCGGCGACGGCGCCCAGCGTGACGCCGATCAGCAGCGCGACGACGGTCGACACCACGCCGATCAGCAGCGAGATGCGCGCGCCATAGATCACGCCCGAGAGGATGTCGCGGCCCAGCGTGTCGGTGCCCATCGCGAAGCCGGGCTCGGTCCACGGCCGCAGGAAGGGCTGCTGCACCATGCCCCACGGATCGTTGGTGGCCAGCCACGGCCCGAACAGCGCGACGACTGCCACCACCACCAGCACCACCATGCCGGCCACGGCGCCCTTGTTGCGCATGTAGCGCCGCCAGAAAGGACTTTTCAGGGTCATGGTCAGAGTTCGATTCGCGGGTCGACCAGCGTGTAGACGAGGTCGGTGATCAGGTTGAACAGCACGGCCATCGCGGCCGTCACCAGGAAGCTGCCGAGCAGCAGGCTGTAGTCGCGCTGCAGCAGCGCGTCGAACATCAGCCGGCCGAGGCCGGGCCAGGCGAACACGGTCTCGGTCAGCACCGCGCCGCCGATCAGGCCGCCGGCCTGGATGCCGGCCAGCGTGACGACCGGCAGCAGCGCGTTGCGCAGCACGTGCGCACGCAGGATGCGGCCCGGCCGCACGCCCTTGGCGCGCGCGGTCTTCACGAAGTCCATCTGTGCGACCTCGAGCATCGCGGCGCGCGTCATGCGCGCATACACCGCCATGTAGAAAAGCGCGAGCGTGAGCACCGGCAGCACCAGATGCTGCGCGACGTCCCAGGCCAGCGCGAGGCCGGTCGCGCCCGAGCCGACGGTGCTGAAGCCGAAGCCCGGCAGCCAGTCGAGCTGCACGGTGAAGACCAGCACCGCCATCAGCGCGAGCCAGTAGAGCGGCGTGGCGTAGAACAGCAGCGCGACCATGCTGATCGAGCTGTCGACCCAGGTGCCCGCCCGCCGCGCCGACAGCGCGCCGAGCGTGATGCCGAACAGCAGCGACAGCGCGAAGGCGCTGCCTGTCAGCAGCAGCGTGGCCGGCAGCCGGTCGGCGATCAGCTTCAGCACCGGCTGCTGCTGCCGGTACGAATAGCCCAGGTCCAGCTGTACCACCTTGCCGAGGTAGGTCGCGAGCTGGGTCGTGATCGGCTTGTCGAGCCCGAACTGCGCACGCAGCTGCGCGACGAACTGTGCGTCCGACGCGCCCGCCTCGCCGGCCATCACCGACACCGGATCGCCCGGCGCGGCGCGCACCAGCATGAAGTTGACCGTCGCGATCAGCAGGATCGCCACCAGACCCTGCAGCACGCGGGTCAGCATGAACTGCGTGCGCTTCATGTCAGCCCACTGATGCGCCGCCGAGGCTGTCGTTGAGACCGATGCCCGACGTGATCACATTGCTCAGCTTGGTGCGGTACAGCGTCGGGAAGTTGATCTCGTAGAGCCATGCGACCGGCACTTCGTCGAGCAGGATCTTCTGCGCTTCCAGGTAGATCGCCTTGCGCTTCTCGGGGTCCGCTTCCTTGCCGCCGGACTCGAACAGCGCGTCGATCTTCGGGTTCGAATAGCCCTCGACGTTGTTGAAGGGCGAGCCCTTGGCGATGTTGGACGTGGTGTAGTTGCGCGCCACGCCGAGCGCCGGGTCGCCGTACTGGTAGACGTAGGTGAAGGCGAGGTCGTAGTCCCACTCGTTGAGCTTCTGGTTCCAGCCGGCCACGTCGGTCGCGACCATCTCGATCTTCACGCCGGCCTGCGCCAGGTTCTGGCGCAGGATTTCGGCCGAGCGCGTCCAGGTCTCGCCGTAGGGCAGCGGCAGCAGGCGCAGCGTCTCGCCCTTGTAGCCGGCTTCGGCCAGCAGCTTCTTGGCGGTGTCGACGTTGCGCGGGTACTTGGCGACGTCGGTGCTGTAGAACTTGATGTTGCTGTTGAACGGGCCGGTCGCCGGCTTGGCGAAGCCCTGCCAGGCCACCTTGCAGATCGCCTCGCGGTCGATCGCGTACATCAGCGCCTGGCGCAGCTTGACGTTGTCCATCGGCGCCTTGCGGTTGTTGATCCACAGCCACGCATGCGGCGCGAAGAACTCCCAGCCCTTGGTCGTGACGGCCACGCCGGGCAGCTTCGAGAGCCGCTGCACGTCGAAGAACTCGACCGCGCCGCCAGGCACCAGGTCGACCTTGCCGGACTCGAACGCCGCGGCACGCGAGGCCGCGTCGGGAATCACGTGGAAGTAGACGCTGTCGACCAGCGGCATGTCCGGCACGTGGTAGTCGGTGTTGGCGACCAGCTGGATGTAGCTGCCCTTGACCCATTCCTTGAACTTCAGCGGGCCGGTGCCGATCGGCGTCGCGTTGGCCGGGTTGGTGAGGAAGTCGGTGCCTTCGTAGATGTGCTTGGGCACCATCGGCATGCTGCCGACTTCGAAGATGCCGATGAACGGGCCGAACGGGTACTTGAGCTTGAACTCGACCGTCAGCGGGTCGATCGCCTTGATGCTCTCGACCGAGGCCAGGTTGGCGCGCAGCCGCGCATGCGTCTTGCGCAGGAACACGTCGGCCGAGAACACCACGTCGTCGGCGGTGAAGGGCTTGCCGTCATGCCACTTGACGCCCGGCTTCAGCTTGAAGGTGAAGAGCGTGCCTTCCTTGTTCTGCGTCCACGAGGTGGCCAGCGAGGGCAGCGGATTGATCTTCTCGTCGTAGCGCAGCAGGCCTTCGTAGATGTTGCCCGCGATCATCTGCGTCGGCCCGTTCTGCGTGATGCCCAGCATCAGCCCGGGCGGCTCCGGCTGCACGACGGCGTTGATCACGCCGCCCTTCTTTCCGGCGGCCAGCACATGCATCGGAACGCCGGCAAGCGTGAAACCTGCGGCAGCGGCGGCACCCATCTGGATGAGATTGCGACGTTTCATGGACACGGACTCCTGATTGCTAAGTTGAAGAGAGGATGAATGGACGGGATCAGTCCCTGAACGAGGTGGCGGGCAGCGGCTCGATGCGCCGCAGCATCGCGGCCCATTCGCGGCCGTTCGGATCGGGGTCGCCGACCTTGCGCGAGCTGCCGCCGCTCTCGTACTGCCGCGCGGTCTTCTCGCAGACGTCGGCCGGCACCGGATGGATCGGCTGGCCGCTCGCCTGGATCGCCATCTGCACGCGGCAGGCGCGCTCGAGGTTCAGCATGAGGATGAAGGCCTCGGACACCGTGCGGCCCAGCGTGAGCAGACCGTGGTTGCGCAGGATCATGGCGCGCGAGCTCGGGCCGAGGTCGGCGATCAGCCGCTCGCGCTCCTCGAAGTCGAGCGCGATGCCTTCGAAGTCGTGATAGACGACGCGGTTGTAGAACTGCAGCGCCCACTGGTTGCACGGCGCCAGTCCGCCGGCCAGCGACGACACGCCGACGCCCGCCACGGTGTGCGTGTGCAGCACGCAGGCCGCGTCGTGCCGCGCCGAATGCACCGCGCTGTGGATCGTGAAGCCGGCCGGATTCACGTCGTAGGGCGAGTCGTCCAGGATGCGGCCGTCGAGGTCGATCTTCACCAGCGACGAGGCGGTGATGTCCTTGAACAGCATGCCGAACGGGTTGATCAGGAACTGGTCGTCGGCACCCGGCACGCGCGCCGAGATGTGCGTGTAGATGCTGTCGTCCATGCCGTAGTAGGCGACCAGCCGGTAGGCGGCTGCGAGGTCCTCGCGCACCTGGCGCTCGGCATCGGACAGGGACGGGCGGTGGCCCACGGCATGCAAAGACATGGCTTTCTTCCTTGTGAACTGCGATGGCAGAGCAATCCGTGAACCGTCTTGATCTGCGTCACGCAAACTGTCGACAGTCAACGCTCAACAGGTCCAAAGCAATATGCAGGCCAGAAAACCGGCGCAGGTTTCCCCGCGCTGGTGCGCGCACAGTTCATGAAAGAGGGGAACTCAGTCGCGCAGGGCGAGCTGCGGCGCAAGCATCACGACCGTCTTGATGTCCAGCTTGTCGAACACCGTGCGCGCCTGCGTGCGGATCGTTTCAAGCGACCGGTCGAGCTGCGCCGCCACCTGCTTCTGGGTGAGCCCGTCGGCCAGCAGGCGCGCGACCATCAGCTCGCGCGTGCTCAGGCTGTCCACGGCATGGCGGCGGCGCGCACGCAGGAACAGCACTTCATGCTCGAGTGCGCGTTCGACCACCACGCGCTGGCCGACGACCCGGCTGTCCTGTCCGGCCAGCAACGCGGACAGCGACTCCGGCAGGCGCTCCTCCGAATGCCCGTTCCATTCCAGATGCATCAGCTCGCGAAAACGCGGATCGGCGTGATAGATCACCCCGCGCGTGTCGGCGATCGCGACCGCCCAGGTCTCGCGCGATGCGTCGCTGCCGCCGAGCCGGTCGAGGTGCACGAGCCGGTTCAGCGCCAGCGCCTGCATCAGGTGCGGCGCCAGATGCGACAGCAATTCGATCTCCGCCGGCGTACAGAACTGATCGGCGTTGGAGCGAATCAGCGATATCCAGTGCACGAAGCGGGTGCGCGGATTCAGATCGGAGGTGACGAAGAAATTGCGATGCCCGAACTCCTCGCAGAAGTGCCGCAGCGCCTCGTGCGCCGGCCCCTCGAAGTCACGTTCGGGGTTGAAGCCCATGGTCGCGCGCGGTTGCTGCGTGACCCGCATCGCCGCGGTATCGAGATGCTTGATGCGTTCATAGGCCGGCAGCATCCGCGGCGACTGGTTGTACAGATGGATGCTGTGGATCTCGATGCCCGCCGGCGTCATCGTCGCCGTGCCCCACACCGACGAGTCGAACTGCAGCGCCACCTTGAGGTCGGTCAGGATCTGGTCCTGGAAACTCTGCACGTCCAATTCCTGGGCCCGGCGGTAGACGGTCAGAAGCAGGTGGCTGAATGCGGAGAGCATTGGTAGGCTACAGTTTTTTACATTCTGCGCTTGCAATTGGTCACATGTCCGGATTCGGCCGAAATTAAAGGCCAATTCACCGAAGATGAGGACTTAGTTCTTATAAATAGCATGCGTTCACGACGTCTTTCAGCTTCCTTCCAGCAGCTGGCCTGGGCCAATCTGGCGGCGCAGTCGGCTGAACAACTGAGTCTGTCGGCTGTTCCGCTGGTCGCCGTACTGCTGCTCGGCGCCGGCCCGGGCGACATCGGCGCGCTGGCCACCGCGCAAACACTGCCCTTCCTGCTGCTGTCGATTCCCTTCGGTCTGGCCGCGGACAGACTGTCGAAACGGCGGCTGATGGTGGGCGCCGAGTTGCTGCGCGCCGCATCGCTTGTCGGGTTGCTTGCAACCGTGCTCTGGGGGCATTTGTCGCTCGGATGGCTCGGCGCGCTCGGCTTTCTGGGCGCGGTCGGCACCGTCGCCTTCAGCGTCGCCGCGCCGGCGCTGGTCCCTGCACTGGTGCCGCGCGGCGCGCTGGCGCAGGCCAACGGCCGGCTCGAACTGGCGCGCAGCGTGGCCTTCACCGCCGGCCCGGCGCTGGCCGGCGCGTTGGTGGCGTGGGCCGGCGCGTCGGCAGCGTTCGTGCTGGCGGCGATGCTGTCGGCCGTGGCGGCCGGGTTGCTGCTGCGGCTGCCGGAGTCGGTGCCCGCGACACCCCCGATGGGCGCTTCGGCCACCTCGGTCGGCGCAGCC
>JAZKDL010000020.1:0-5005 GCA_040387575.1 Pseudomonadota bacterium | reverse complement strand
TGACCGGCGTTCGGCTGGCCGTGGGCACCGCCTGGCTGGTGATCGTCGCGGCCGAGATGCTGACCGGCGGCGTCGGCATCGGCTTCTGGGTGTGGGACGAGTGGAACAACCTGAACGTCAAGAACATCATCATCGCGATCTTCGTGATCGGCGTGGTCGGGCTGATCCTCGAGTTCGCGCTGATCAAGATCGCCACCGCCTTCACCTTCGAAGAAGTCAAGAGCTGAGCACGGAGCACACGCCATGGACACATCCAAGTACATCGAGATCCGCGACGTCGAGCAGACCTTCAAGACCGCGAAAGGCCCGTTCCAGGCGCTGCGCGACATTCAGCTGAACGTGGCCAAGGGCGAGTTCGTCGCGCTGATCGGCCATTCGGGATGCGGCAAGTCGACGCTGCTGAACCTGATCGCCGGGCTGACCACGCCCACGCACGGCTCGCTGCTGTGCGCCCACAAGGAGATCAAGGGCCCGGGGCCGGAGCGCGCGGTCGTCTTTCAGAACCATTCGCTGCTGCCGTGGCTCACCTGCTTCGAGAACGTCTACCTGGGCGTGGAACGCGTGTTCGGGCCGACCGAGTCGAAGCCGCAACTGCGCGCGCGCACCGACGCCGCGCTGGCGCTGGTCGGACTGACGCCGGCCGCACAGAAGCGCCCCGGCGAAATCTCCGGCGGCATGAAGCAGCGCGTCGGCATCGCTCGCGCGCTGGCGATGGAGCCCAATGTGCTGCTGATGGACGAGCCCTTCGGCGCGCTCGACGCACTGACCCGTGCGCGCCTGCAGGACGAACTGCTCGCCATCGTTCAGAAGACGCAGAGCACCGTCGTCATGGTCACGCACGATGTCGATGAGGCGGTGCTGCTGTCCGACCGGATCGTGATGATGACCAACGGCCCGTCGGCCACGATCGGCGAGGTGCTGGAGGTCAAGCTGCAGCGGCCGCGCAACCGCGTCGAGCTGGCGGAAGACCGCGACTACGTGCACTACCGCAAGGCGGTGATCGACTTTCTGTACACGCGGCAGGGTCATGTGGAGAAGGCGGCCTGAGAGGCTGTTGCAGCGGGTAAGAACCATCTCGCCGGCTCATCAAGAAACGCGCTTCGGCGCGTTTTTTCGTCTCTGCTGGCGCAGAAGCCGCGGCGGCCGGCCCTCTTCATCGCGCGGTCAGTCACGCCATTCGTAAGGGTTTACACCTACATCTGAGAAAATCGCCGGCTTTTGGACGTCGAATGACGGTCCGTGTGCGCTCGGAAGAAGGAAATCACTCAATGAAAAGAACGAACGAACCATCGGCCAGCAGCCGATGGTCGCTGTTGGCGCTGGGTGCGCTGACGATGCTGATGGGCCTGTTCATGGCCGTCGGCGGTGCCTGGCTGGCGGCGCTCGGCGGCAGCTGGTATTTCGTGATCGCGGGCTTCGCCCTGCTGGTGGCCGGGCTGCTGATCGCCAAGCGCCGGCCGACCGGCGCCTGGCTGTTCGCGCTGATGCTGATCGGCACCGCGATCTGGGCCGTGGCCGATGCCGGCTGGCATTTCTGGCCGCTCGTCTCGCGGATGGTCGCCTTCGGCGTGCTCGGGCTGCTGATCGCCATCGCCTATCCGGCCCTGGTGCGTGCCGCGGGCGGCATCCCCGGCCGTGCAGCGCCGGTACTGGCCTGCCTGCTGGCGATCGCGCTGCTCGCGACCGGCGGCTATGCGTTCGTGCCGACGCCGGTCGTCGCCGCACAGAACGCCGAACTGCCGGTGACGCCGGTGGCACCGGGCGCCGCACAGAAGGATTGGCAGCACTGGGGCAACACCACCGCCGGCAGCCGCTTCGCCGCGCTGGACCAGATCACCAAGGCGAACGTGAACCAGCTGCAGGTGGCGTGGACCGCGCACACCGGTGACATCCCGCAAAGCACCGGCGCAGGCGCCGAAGACCAGAACACGCCGCTGCAGATCGGCAACGTGGTGTATGTCTGCACGGCCTACAGCAAGGTGCTCGCGCTCGACGCCGACACCGGCGCCGAACTCTGGAAGTTCGACCCGCAGGCCAAGGCGCCGAACTGGCAGCGCTGCCGCGGCCTGGGCTATTACGACCAGGATGCCGAAGCCTCGTCGGCCACGGCACCTGCAGCACCAACAGGCGTCGCTGCCGCAGCCGCCGCACCGGTCGCGGACTGCCGCAAACGCCTGCTGCTGCCGACGCTGGACGCACGCCTGATCGCGATCGACGCCGCCACCGGCAAGCCCTGTGCCGGCTTCGGCACCAACGGCACGGTCGACCTGTCGGTCGGCATGGGCGAGATCAAGTTCGGCTACTACCAGCAGACCTCGACGCCGTTGATCGCCGGCCGCATGGTGATCGTCGGCGGCCGCGTCGCCGACAACTGGTCGGTCGACGAACCGCCCGGCGTGGTCCGCGCCTTCGACGTGATCACCGGCCAGCTCGCCTGGGCCTGGGACTCGGGCAATCCGGCGATCACCAAGCTGCCGCCGCCCGGCCAGACCTACACGCGCGGCTCGCCCAACGTCTGGGCCGCGATGGCCTACGACCCGAAGCTCGACCTGGTGTACCTGCCGACCGGCAACACCACGCCCGACTTCTTCGGCGGCCACCGCACGGCGGAAGAAGACAAGTACAGCTCGTCGATCGTCGCCGTCGAAGGCAAGACCGGCCGCGTGCGCTGGCACTTCCAGACCACCCACCACGACCTGTGGGACTTCGACCTGCCCGCGCAGCCGCTGCTCTACGACGTGCCGGACGGCCAGGGCGGCACGCAGCCCGCGCTGATCCAGACGACCAAGCAGGGCGAGATCTTCATGTTCAACCGCGAGACCGGCACGCCGATCGCGGAAGTGCAGGAAAAGCCGGTGCCGCAGGGCAACCTGCCGGGCGAACGCTATTCGCCGACGCAGCCGTTCTCGGTCGGCATGCCGTCGATCGGCAACAAGACGCTGGTCGAGTCCGACATGTGGGGCGCCACGCCCTTCGACGCCCTGCTCTGCCGCATCAATTTCAAGGGCATGCGCAGCGAAGGCGTGTACACGCCACCCGGCCTCGACCACGCGCTGCAGATGCCGGGCTCGCTCGGCGGCATGAACTGGGGCAGCGTGTCGGTCGACCCGACCATCGGCTACATGTTCATCAACGACATGCGCCTGGGCCTGGCCAACTACATGATCCCGCGCGACAAGATGCCGAAGAACGCGAGCGGCATCGAGATGGGCGCCGTGCCGCAGGACGGCACGCCGTACGGCGCGATGCGCCAGCGCTTCCTGTCGCAGCTCGGCATCCCGTGCCAGGCACCGCCTTTCGGCACCATGTCGGCGATCGACCTGAAGACCCGCAAGCTGGTCTGGCAGGTGCCGGTCGGCACGGTGCAGGACACCGGCCCGCTCGGCATCCGCATGCATCTGCCGATCCCGATCGGCATGCCGACGCTGGGCCCTTCGCTGGCCACGCAGTCGGGCCTGGTGTTCTTCGCCGGCACGCAGGACTTCTATCTGCGCGCTTTCGACAGCGCGAGCGGCAAGGAAATCTGGAAGGCGCGCCTGCCGGTCGGCAGCCAGGGCGGCCCGATGACGTACGTGTCGCCCAAGACGGGCAAGCAGTACGTGCTGATCAGCGCCGGCGGCGCACGCCAGTCGCCGGACCGCGGCGACTTCGTGATCGCCTACGCGTTGCCGGGCACGGGCAAGTAACTCCGGCCAGGTTCAACGCGCATCGCCGCGCGTTGCGCTGCACCATCTGACGCAGCGGCGCCCGCTGCTGCGCACCATCGCGACGCAGCAGCGCGTGGGCGGACCCCGGATCCGCACCGCAAACCCGCGGAAACCTGCATACAGGGCGCTTTTCCTTGGCATAGGGATTGCTTCAACGAAGACAAGGTCAGTGACGGCAAAGGCGTCGCCGCTGGCTTCAGGACAAAGGCGTCCGCATGACTGTTCAGCTTCGGCTGGGCGGCTCCATGCGGACGCCTTTTTTGTTTTCGGGACAGCCTCACGGAGAACCGCCATGGACATGCGCGTGAAGAAGCAGAAGCTGGTGCTCGTCGGCAACGGAATGGCCGGCGTCCGCACGCTCGAAGAGCTGCTGAAGATCGATCCCGAGCTCTACGACATCACGGTGTTCGGCGCCGAGCCGCACCCCAACTACAACCGCATCCTGCTGTCGCCGGTGCTCGCGGGCGAGCAGACGATCGACGAGATCGTGCTCAACCCCTGGTCGTGGTACGAGGAAAACGGCATCAAGGTGCACGCCGGCCGCAAGGTGGTCGAGGTCGACCGCGTGAATCGCATCGTCCGGGCGGACGACGGCACCGAAGCGCCCTACGACCGCCTGCTGCTGTGCACCGGCTCCGACCCCTTCATGCTGCCGGTGCCCGGCAAGGACCTGGCCGGCGTGATCGCCTACCGCGACATCGCCGACACGCAGGCCATGATCGAGACCGCGAAGACGCACAAGCATGCGGTCGTGATCGGCGGCGGCCTGCTCGGGCTCGAGGCCGCCAACGGGCTGATGCTGCGCGGCATGAGCGTGACCGTCGTGCACGTCAATGCCTGGCTGATGGAACGCCAGCTCGACGACGTCGCCGGCGGCCTGCTGCGCAAGTCGCTGGAAGACCGTGGCCTGAAGTTCCGGCTCAGCGCCCACACACAGGAACTGGTTGGCAGCGCCGATGGCCGCGTGACGGCGATCCGCTTCAAGGACGGCACCGAAGAGCAGGCCGACCTGGTCGTGATGGCGGTCGGCATCCGGCCGAACGTGAAGCTCGCCGAATCGATGCGGCTGCACTGCAACCGCGGCATCGTGGTCACCGACACGCTGCAGACCGTGACCGATGCGCGCGTCTACGCGGTCGGCGAATGTGCGGCGCACCGCGGCATCGCCTACGGCCTGGTCGCGCCGCTGTTCGAGCAAGCCAAGGTGGCCGCGAACCATCTCGCGGAGATGGGCTACAGCCGGTACATGGGCTCGCTCACGTCGACCAAGCTCAAGGTCACCGGCATCGACCTGTTCT
>JAZKDL010000019.1:1988-21922 GCA_040387575.1 Pseudomonadota bacterium | reverse complement strand
CCTCGCGCCGGCGATCCGCGGCGAGTACGTCGCCTGCCTCGGCGTCTCGGAAGTCGGCAGCGGCTCCGATGTCGCGTCGATCCGCACCACCGCGCGCAAGGACGGCGGCGACTACGTGATCGACGGCGGCAAGATGTGGACGACCAGCGGCACCCAGGCCGACTTCTGTTGCGTGCTGGCCAACACGTCGGATGGCGCCGCGCATCGGAACAAGTCGCTCATCGTGGTGCCGATGAAGACGAAGGGCGTGTCGGTGGCGCGCAAGCTGGTGAAGATGGGCATGCATGCATCCGACACCGCGCAGATCCACTTCGACGGCGTGCGCGTGCCGCAGCGCTTTCGCATCGGCGAAGAAGGCATGGGCTTCATCTACCAGATGGAGCAGTTCCAGATCGAGCGGCTCTGGGGCGCGCTCAACAACGTCGGCATGGCGCAGCGCGCCATCGACACCACCATCGCCTACACGCGCGAGCGCCGGGCCTTCGGCCGCTCGATCCTCGACAACCAGTGGGTGCACTACCGGCTGGCCGAGTTGCAGACCGAAGTCGCCTGCCTGCGCGCCCTCTGCTGGCAGGGCGTGGAGGAGGCGGTGGCCGGACAGGACGCCACGCGCACCGCCACCATGGCCAAGCTCAAGGCCGGCCGCGTGATCCGCGAGGTGGCCGACGGCTGCCTGCAGTTCTGGGGCGGCATGGGCTTCATGGACGAAAGCCCGATCTCCCGCATCTTCCGCGACGGCCGGCTCACCTCGATCGGCGGTGGTGCCGACGAGGTGATGCTCCAGATCCTCAGCAAGTTCATGGGCACCTTCCCGAGTGCCCATTGAGCAACAACCGCGACGCATACCCATGACAGCCACGACCTCCAAGCCCACCCCCTTCCGCAAGATCCTGATCGCCAACCGCGGCGAGATCGCGCTGCGCATCATCCGCACCGCGCGCGCACTCGGCTACCGCACGGTGGCCGTGTATTCGACCGCCGATGCCAATGCGCGCCATGTGCGCGAGGCCGACCAGGCCGTCTGCATCGGCGAGCCGCTGCCCGCGCAGTCGTACCTGCGCATCCCCGGCATCATCGAGGCCGCGAAGCTGAGCGGTGCCGACGCGGTGCATCCGGGCTACGGCTTCCTGGCCGAGAACGAAGACTTCGCGCAGGCCTGCCAGGACGCCGGCCTGGTCTTCATCGGCCCGTCGCCGCAGGCCATCGTGTCGATGGGCAACAAGGCCGGCGCGAAGACATTGATGCAGGACGCCGGCGTGCCCTGCATTCCGGGCTACCAGGGCGAGGATCAGAGTGAGGGTCGGCTGGCCGACGAGGCCGCGCGCATCGGCTTCCCGGTGATGATCAAGGCCACGGCCGGCGGCGGTGGGCGCGGCATGCGGTTGGTGGCGTCGGCGCGCGAATTCCCCGATCTGCTGCGCAGCGCGCGCTCCGAAGCGCAGAGCGCCTTTGGCGATCCGGAGGTGATCCTGGAGCGCGCCATCGTCGAGCCGCGCCACATCGAGATTCAGGTCTTCGCCGACCGCTACGGCAACGCAATCCACCTGGGTGAGCGCGATTGTTCCGTGCAGCGGCGCCACCAGAAAGTGATCGAGGAAGCGCCGTCGCCCGCCGTCGGCGCCGAGCTGCGCGCGCGCATGGGTGCGACCGCGGTGGCTGCGGTCAAGGCGATCCGCTACGAAGGTGCTGGCACGCTCGAGTTCCTGCTCGATGCCGCGGGCAACTTCTACTTCATGGAGATGAACACGCGGCTGCAGGTCGAGCATCCGGTGACCGAGGCGATCACCGGCCTCGACCTCGTCGCGCTGCAGCTGCGCGTGGCGGCCGGCGATCCGCTGCCACTGACGCAGGACGACGTGCGCTTCAGCGGCCACGCGATCGAGGTGCGGCTGTGCGCCGAGGACGCCGACAAGGGCTTCATGCCGCAGAGCGGCACCATGGCGCTGTGGCAGATGCCGCCGCAGTTGCGCGTCGAACACGCGATGCGCTCCGGCGCCGAGATTCCGCCCTTCTACGACTCGATGATCGCCAAGGTGATCGCGCACGGCGACACGCGCGACACCGCGCGACGCAAGCTGATGGCCGGCCTGGAAGATGCGGTCGCGCTGGGCGTAACCACCAACCAGGCCTTCCTGCACCGCTGCCTCGGCCATGCGGTGTTCGCGGCTGGCGGCGCGACCACCGCCTTCATCGCGCAGAACCAGGACGCGCTGCTCGCGCCCGATGCCGTCGTGCAGGCGCGCGCCGCCGCCATCGTCGCCATGCTGCTGTACGAGACCACAGGCGGTCGCCGGCCGCCGTCGACCGGCCGGCGCATGACGCACAGCCTGCCGATCTCGCTGCGCTTCGAGGTCGACGGCAAGGTGATCACCGCATCGATCGCGCTGACGCGGCAGCGTTACTTCGACGTCGCGATCGGCGGCGAGAGCCGTGCGATCGAGCTCGACGAGATCGGCGAGCAGACCGCGCGCTTCGTTTGCGATGGCGTCTACGAGAGCGCAACCTTCCATCGCGATGGGGCGGTGCTGTTGCTGCAGTACCGCGGCCAGTCTTTCCGCGTCGAGGACAAGACCCGCGCGGCCACCGCACGCCAGGCCGATGGCGGCGGCGACGGCAAGGTCCGCGCGTCGATGAACGGACGCGTGGTGGCGGTACTGGCAGCCGTCGGCGACCAGGTCGAGGCCGGTCAGCCGGTGGTCACGCTCGAGGCGATGAAGATGGAGCACATCCACGCGGCGCCGGTCGCCGGCAAGGTGATCGCACTGCATGTGAAGCCGGGCGACCAAGTGGCCGCGAGCCGGGTGGTGGTGGAGATCGAGGTGGCAGAGAAGGTTGCGGTCGCGGAGCCCGCCGTGCCGTGATGCCGGCGCCGGCCCCGAGGGGCCGGCACTTCCTTCAGAAGCGCACGCCGCGCAGCCGGATCCCCGCCGCCTCGCGGTCCCAGGTCTCCGGCGTGACGCCTTCGCCGCGCAGCACGTGCTTCTGCACCTTCTGGGTTGCCGTTTTGGGCAGGGCAGGCACGAGGCGGATGTAGCGCGGCACCATGAAATGCGGCAGCCGCGACACCAGATGCTCGGTCAGCTGCACGAGATCGATGGTCGCGCCCTCGCGCGGAACGATCACGACCAGCACCTCGTCGTCGCCGGTTTCGCTCGGCACGGCCACCGCGGCGGCCTCCTGCACCTGCGCATGCGCCGTGACTTCGGCTTCGACTTCGAAGGACGAGATGTTCTCGCCCCGGCGGCGGATCGCATCCTTGATGCGGTCTACGAAGTGGTAGTTGCCGCCTGGATCGACCCGGAACGCGTCGCCGGTGTGGAACCAGCCGTTGCGCCAGGCATCGACGGTCGCCTGCGGATCGCGAAAGTAGCCGTGGTTCAGCGCCCAGGGCCGGTCGGTCCGCACCACCAGCTCGCCGGTGTCTCCGGGGGCCACTTCGCAGTCGTGCGCATCGACGATGCGCACCTGCACGCCAGGGCGCGGCCGCCCGCAGCTGCCGAGCACCGCGGGCTGCACCTCCGAGACCAGCGGTGACGAGATCTCCGTCATGTTGTAGGCCGTGTAGATGTCGCAGCCGAAGCGTGCCTTGAAGGCGGCGGCGTCTTCCGACAACGGGATCATCAGTGCG
This sequence comes from Pseudomonadota bacterium, assembly GCA_040387575.1. Lineage (GTDB taxonomy): Bacteria > Pseudomonadota > Gammaproteobacteria > Burkholderiales > Burkholderiaceae_C > Variovorax. Next base: position 18,294 of record JAZKDL010000019.1, on the reverse strand, counting down.
TGGCGCAGGCCGTGGCTGCGGTCGAGTGCGCCGTCCGGCTTCTTGGCCAGCAGCGTGGCCATGCTGCCGAGCAGCACGGTGAAGGTGCTGCGGGTGCTTGCCACCGTCTCCCAGAAGGCACCGACCTGGAAGCCACCGATGACGGCCACCGAGCCACCGCGCAGCAGCATCGAATAGACCGCGACGGTGCCGCCGACGTGAAACAGCGGCAGCGCGACCAAGTAGCGGTCGCTGTCGTCTAGGTAGGGAAACGGGTCGGACGAGGCCGAGTACAGGTGCAGGTAGCTGGAACGCACGCCTTTCGACGGCCCGGTCGTGCCCGAGGTGTAGATGATCGTCTGGTCGTCCCACGGGGCGATCGGCCTTGCGGTCTCGGGCGCGCCGGCAACCCCGTGCGCCGCGGGCGATTTCTCTAGCACCGCGCGGCCGTGGCGGCGCAGTTGCGGCGGCAGAGTGACGGACGCGTCGTCCGCGCCCAGGACCACATCGCTCAGCGTGCCGCAGTCGACTTCGGCGAGTCGTCGCGCGAGTTCCGGGTGCGCCACCATGACACGGGCTTGAGCGTTGGCGATGACGTGCGCGAGCAGCCGGCCGCGGTAGGCGGTGTTGATCGGCACGTAGACCGCACCGCAGTAGTTCGCACCGAACCACACGCGCAGCGCGTCCTGCCCGTTTGGCAGCCAGGACATGACGTTGTCACCCTGGCGGACGCCGAGCGCGTGCAGGCCGGCTGCTGCCGCGCGCGTGGCCGCGAGCGTCTGCGCATAGGTCCATTCGCTGCCATCCTCGAAACGTGCGAACACCGCGTCGGGCCGTTCGACGGCCCAGCGTTCGAGCAGCGGTCTGAGTACGCACTTCGCTGCCGCGGGAAGTCGGGGATCGGACCACGCCTGTGTCATGAGGTGCCTCTCTGTGCAAAGGAATCGGACTCGGGAAAACCATCTGATCGGCTTTCGAGATTGTCCGGCAATATTGGCAGACAGAAAAAGGGACATCCATTGGGTGCAACCCTGCAGGAAGCAAGGTCGCCAAGCCCTGGCGGAACCTCGACAAGAAACCACCTGTTCGATCGGAGACTCCATGCGCAACCATCCCTCTTCCTTTTTCGGCTTTGCCGGCGACGGCAGCCTCGATCGCAGGCGCTTCCTGCAGGCGGCCGCGGCCATGAGCGCGGGCCTGTCGGTGCCGGCCGCGTTTTCCCAGACTGGCCAGTCCGGCCAGCCACTGGACATCGGCTGGATCCGGCCGACCACAGGGCGACTGGTCTCCACCTTCCTGCCGCTGTACGTGGGCGGGCTGATCGCGGTGGAGGAGATCAATGCCGCGGGCGGCATCCTCGGGCGCCCGCTGGTGCGCAAGGAAGAGGACGACGAGGCCAGCCCGGCCAAGCAGCCCGCGGTGGCCAAGAAGCTGCTCGACATGAAGGCGCTGGCCTTCGTCGGCCCGACCGGCAGCTCGCAGGCGCTGGCCTCGCTGGCCTTCACGACGCGCGCGAAGATGCCGCAGGCCACCTATGCCAACGCGGCGGAACTGGCCGATGGCAAGAAGTACCCCTACCACTACCAGCTGAGCTTCAACACCGAGATCCAGGCCGAGGTGATCGTGCGGCACCTGGTCGAGAAGCTGGGCCTGCGCAAGATCGGCGTGATCCAGGAGAACACCGCCTTCGGCGAGCAGGGCACCGCCTCGACGATGGCCATCTGCAAGAAGCTCGGCATCACGCCGGTGGGCGTGGAGGTCTATCCGCTCACCGCGCCTGACCTCGGCGCCTACATCGGCAACCTGCGCAAGGCGGGAGCCGAAGGCCTGGTGTCGTGGATCTCGACCATCCCCTCGGCCGCGATGGCGTTCAACGCGATGCACCAGCAGAAGTGGTATCCGCCGGTGGCGGGCCACAACGGCTTGTTCATCGAGAGCATCTTCGATCTGGTGCCGCCGGAGGCAGTGGAGCGGGTCTACGGCACCTACTACAAGTCGTTGACCTGGAGCGGCTCGGAGCTGCCCGGCGAACGCCAGACGGCATTCGCCAAGAAGATCGCCAGCTATCCCGAGGCCAAGGGCAGCGAGGTCAACGTGGCCGCTGGGCCGTTCTACGACTTCCTGCACTTGCTCAAGACAGTGATCGAGGCTGAGAAGAGCTTCGAGCCCGAGCGCATCAAGCGCGCGCTCGACGCCACCCGCAACTACAAGGGCCTGCTGGGCAACATCTCGTTCACCGAGACCAACCATTGCGGCATCTCGCCCGACGACGTGGTGCTGGCGTCGGTGGTGTCCGCGAAGGACCCGAAAGCCATGCGCGTGTTCCGCGAAAGGGCCAGGTAGGCAATGCGCAAGGACCTCGAGGCGCTGCTCACGGCGCAGAACGCGCGGCTCGATTCGGCGCGGCCCCAGGCCGTCGAGCGCCAGCGCAAGCGCGGCCGCTGGACCGTGCGCGAGGTGGTCGACGCAATGGTCGACCCCGACACCTTCGTCGAATACGGCGGGCTCGCCAAGCCGGCGGTCGCCAGCATGGAGGGCGCGGCCGATGGCCTGGTGATGGGCACTGCGCAGCTCGGCGGACGGCCGATTGATCTGCTGCTCTACGACTTCACCGTGTACGCCGGCACGCAGAGCGCCATCAACCACATGAAGATGACGCGCATGTTCGAACATGCGCTGAAGTTCAGCCTGCCGGTGGTGCTGTGGCTCGACGGCGGCGGGGCGCGGCCGCACGACATGCTGCTCGCGGCGCGCGGCAAGACGCCGACCTTCGTGGTGTTCGCGCGGCTGTCGGGCCGGGTGCCGACGGTCGGCGTGGTGCCGGGACGCTCGTTCGCCGGGCAGGCCAACCTGGCCGGCATGTGCGACCTGCTGATCGGCATCCGCGGTGCCGCGCTCGGCATGGCCGGACCGCCGCTGGTCGAAGCCGCGCTGGGCATCCGCTACACGCCCGAAGAGATCGGCTCGATGGCGATCCACGAGGCCTCGGGCGTGCTCGACCTGCTGGTCGACGACGAAGCGCAGGCGATCGATGTCGCGCGCCGCTACCTTGGCTACTTCGGCCCGCCGCGGCCGCCCGGCGCGGCGCCCGACCAGTTGCCATTGCGCGAGATCGTGCCGGAGAACCCGAAGCGGTCGTACGACGTGTGCGGCGTGATCCGCACGCTCGCCGACGTCGATTCGGTGCTCGAATTGCGACCGGCCTTCGGTGCCTGCGTGGTGACCGCGCTGATCCGCCTCGGCGGACGCGCGGTCGGTGTCATCGCCAACCAGCCGCTGCAGATGGCGGGCGCCATCGACAGCGACGGCTCCGACAAGGCGGCGCGCTTTGCGCAGGTCTGCGACGCCTTCGACATCCCGATGCTGCTGCTGTGCGACACGCCGGGCCTGATGGTCGGGCCCGACGCCGAGCGGACTGGCCTTGTGCGCCACAGCGCACGGCTGCTGAGCGCCATCGCCAACGCGACCGTGCCGCTGATGACGGTGGTGCTGCGCAAGGCCTACGGCCTGGGCTACTACATCATGGGCTCGCTACCGCTGGACCCGGCCGTGCTGCTGGCCTGGCCGACCGCGGAGTACGGCGGCATGGGCCTGGAGGGCGCGGTCAACATCATCCATGCCAAGGCCCTCGAGGCCGAGCCGGACCCAGAGACCCGTACGTTGCTGCATGCGCGGCTCACGCAGGAACTCAAGGACGAGCACACCGCGATCGCTACCGCGAGCCACTTCGGCTTCGACGATGTGATCGACCCGGCCGACACGCGCGAGCTGCTGCTGCGTACGCTCGAAACGCTGCCGCCGCAGCCCCGGCGCAGTGAGCGCAAGCGCACGATCGAGCCGTTCTAGACCAGGCGCCGCAGCCCGGCGTCGCACGGCTCAGACGCTCATGTAGGCCTGCCGCACCAAGTCGCTACCGCGCACTTCTTGCGCGGTTCCGTGCCCGAGGATGCGCCCGTTGCGCATCACGTAGGCGGCATCGGCAACGTCGAGCGCGCGTTCCACCAGCTGTTCGACCAGCAGGATGGCGCAACCCTGTGCCCGCAACGCGAGGATGGCGTCGATCACCTGGTCGACGATCACCGGCGCGAGCCCGAGGGAAGGCTCGTCCAGCATCAGCAATTTCGGCGAGCGCATCAGCGCCTGCGCGATCGCGAGCATCTGCTGCTGGCCGCCCGAGAGCGCGCCGGCGAGCGAGCGGCGGCGCTCGTACAGCACCGGGAACAGGTCGAACGCCGCCTGCAGCCGATCGCGTTGCGCGGCCTTGCCGAGCTGGGTGCCGTATAGCCCCAGGTCGATGTTGGTCATGACGTCCTGGGAACGGAACAGCCGCCGGCCTTCGGCCACCTGCTGCAACCCGGCCTCGACGATCTGGCCGGGCCGCAGGCGGGTGATGTCGCGACCGAAGAAGTCGATCCGCCCCTGGCGTGCGGGCAGCAGGCCCGAAATGGTCTTCAGCAGGCTGCTCTTTCCGGCGCCGTTGCTGCCCAGCAGGGTCACGATCTGGTGCGGCCACACCGCCAGGCTCACACCCCGCAGCACGTTGAGATGGCCGTAGCCGCTGTGCACACCGTCCACCGAAAGGACCGGCGTCGTGCTTTCCGTCGCCTTGGCCGGCGTGGCGAATGAGGAGGCGTCGTTCATGGCTGGGGCACCGTGGCGGCGGTGGTGTCTGGTGTGTCGAGCGCGCGGGCGCCCATGTAGGCCGCCATCACGCGCGGGTCGTTGAAGACAGCCTGCGGGCTGCCTTCGGCCAGCACATGGCCGCCCGCCAGCACGGTCACGCGTTCGCAGAGGTTAGCCACCAGTTCGAGGTGGTGTTCGACGATCAGCACCGTGGTGCCCAGCGCGGCGATGGCCTGCACCAGCCGGCCCAGCCCGTCGAGCTCGTCGAGCGAGAGACCTGCCGCGGGTTCGTCCAGCAGCAGCAGCGTCGGACGGCCGACCAGGGCGCGCGCGATTTCCACCAGCCGGAGCTGGCCGTGCGGCACGCTGCCGGCTTCGTCATTCGCACGCGCGTCGAGCCCGACGAAGCGCAGGTAGCGCAGTGCTTCGGCGCGGCGCTCGGCGGCCTCGCGCCGTGCGGCCGGCAAGCCCAGCCCGATCGCCGCGAGCGAGGCCTTCTCGTCCGCATAGGCGCCGAGCAGCACGTTGTCGAGCACGCTGAGTTCGGGAATCAGCTTGGGCGTCTGGAAGGTGCGGCGCACGCCCAGGCGGGCGATGCGGCCCGCGTCCATGCCGCCGACGAGGCGACCGTCGATGCGGATGGCACCGCCGTCGATGGGGTAGTAGCCGCTCACCAGGTTCAGCAGCGTGGTCTTGCCGGAGCCGTTCGGCCCGACCAGCGCGTGCACGCAACCGGGCTGCAACGATAGCGATGCTGACGTAAGGGCGGCCACGCCGCCGAAGCGCTTGGTCACCGCTTCGACCTGCAGGCTGGCGCCCTGGATCGCGGCCATGCCGGGCGCGTCTTCGACGGTCTCCGTGGCAGCGGGCGGCACCGCCCGCCGACGCCAGCGCGAGAAGGCGCCGGCCAGGCCGCCTGGTGCGAATAGCATCAGCAGCAGCAGTGCCACGCCGTAGATCATCAGCCGCCAGTTCTGCAGCACCGTCAGCAACTCGGGCACGATGAAGAAGAACAGGGTGCCGATCAGCGGCCCGTACAGCCGGCCCAGCCCGCCCAGCACCACCACCAGGAGGAAGAAGATCGACAGGTCGGTGACGAAGTCGTCGGGCGTGACGACCGTCTTCTGCACCGCCCAGAACGCACCCGCCACGCCCGCCAGCACCGCGCTGATGACGAAGGCCGTCATCTTCAGCCGCACCGGGGAGGCGCCCACGCCGACCACCGCCACCGCGTTCTCGCGAAGTCCCTGCAGCGCACGGCCGAAGCGCGACTCGATCAGGTTGCGCACCACCGCGAACGCGCCGGCGGCGACCGCAAGGATCAGCCAGTACATCTGCGGCGCGCTGAAGCTGCTTCCGAACAACTCGGGCGGCATCACGCCGACGATGCCCTGGAAGCCGTGCGTCAGCGAGCGCCATTCGATGAGGACGTTGCCCAGCACGTTGGCGAAGCCGAGCGACACCAGCGCGAAGTACCAGGTCGACAACCGGAACGACGGCAGTGCCATCAGCGCGCCGGCGCCCGCGGTGATGGCCACCGCCAGCGGCAGCGCGAGCCAGAACGACAGGCCGTGGTCCACCGTGGCTATCGCGGTGGCGTAGGCGCCGATCGCCATCAGCGCGCCGTGGCCCAGCGACAGCTGGCCGCCGTAGCCGGCGAGCAGGTTCAACCCGAGCGCGACCAGGAAGTAGATGCCGATCTGGCTGGCCACGAAGAGCACGAATTCCCCGCGTGTGGCCAGCGGCAGTGCGGCCAGCGCGCCGACCACGAGCAGCCAGCGGACGGTCGGCGAACGCCAGGCCGGAGCGGAGGAGGACAGGGTGCGCATCAGATGGTCCGCATGCGGGTGTTGCCGAACAGCCCCTGCGGCCGCACGAGCAGCACCGACAGGACGATCGCGAAGGTGGTGGCGCTCTGGTAGCCGGGGCTCAGCAGCGCGCCGGAGATGGCCTCGACGACGCCCAGCAGGCAACCGCCGATGACGGCGCCGCGGTTGCTGCCCACGCCGCCGATGGCGACCGCCTCGAAGCCCTTGATCAGCAGCAGCGGTCCCAGGCCGACCGAGGCGTACATGGTCGGCGCCGCGAGGATGCCGGTGATGGCCGCGAGCAACCCGCCGACCGCGAACGACAGCATCGACAGCCGGCCGGGGTCGATGCCGCGCAGCAGCGCAGCTTCGCGGTCCTCTGCAACGGCCATGATCGCCTTGCCGGTGCGGCGCGCATAGAACCAGCCGGTCGAGGCCACGATCAATGCGGTGAACACCACTACCATGACCTGGTAGCTGCTGACCTGCACGCCGCCGATGTCATGTGTCTGGGTCGAGAAAGGCGGTGGCGGCTTGACCTGCTGCGGGTCGGGTCCGAAGAACTTGCCGACCGCGTCGTCGACGATCAGCGAGATCGCGAGCGTGCTGATGATCCAGCCCGCGCCATGCCCCGAGCGCTTGACGAGCGGCGCGATCGCCACGCCGTAGGTCACGAGCGACAGCGCGACAACGGCCAGCGTTGCCAGCAGCGCCGCCATGTACCAGGGCATGCCTATGGCCGACAGCAGCCAGGCGCAGAGCATCGCACCCAGCATCACCAGGCTGCCTTGCGAGAAATTGAAGGTGTAGGTCGGGCGGTACAGGATGTTGAGGCTGACGCCCGCCAGCGCATAGATACAGCCGGCGACCACGCCCTGTATCAATAGGCCTGAGTCCATGAGGTGAATCCTTGCAGAGCGCCGCTCGAAGCAGCATGCGGAGCCGCGTTATGTCTAACAGGATTGTCTGACGATGGGCATGATCGGTTTGCGGCTGCCACGGTGTCAACCTGGGGTTTTCCTGTGCAGCGCGCAGTTCGAGGTCAGCGAGTTATCGCAAGTACGGCGCGGCGCTTGGCGGAATGATCGGCAGGTGCGCCTCCTGAGCCCGCACGCCGAACAAGGAGCCAGACAGATGACAACAGCGAACCAGGCGGCCGACACATCCGCCGTGCTGATCGAAAAGCGCGGCCATGCGATGTGGGTGACCATCAACCGACCCGACAAGCGCAACGCCATCAACAAGGACGTGATCGCCGGCATCCGCGAGGGCTGGCGCCGCGCGCATGGCGATGCCGACGTGCGCGTGATCGTGCTGACCGCGGCCGGCGACAAGGCCTTCTGCGCGGGCGGCGACCTGCAGCCCGGCGCGGGCTTCGCGTTCGACCTGTCGCAACCCAACATCGACTACGCCGACATGCTGCGCGACGTGCAGAACGCGACGCTGCCCAGCATCGCCTGCATCAACGGCGTGTGCATGGCGGGCGGCGTCGGCCTGCTGTGCATGACCGACCTGGCGATCGCCGCCGACCATGTGCAGTTCGGCCTGCCGGAGGTCAAGATCGGCCTGTTCCCGATGCAGGTGCTGAGCCTGTTGCAGTCCATCGTGCCGCGCCGCACGGTGCGCGAGTGGTGTCTGACCGGCGAGCCTTTCGGCGCGGCCGAGGCGAAGGACGCGGGGCTGCTGAACTACGCGGTGCCGGCGGCCGAGCTGGCCGACAAGACGCAGTGGCTGGTCGACCGGCTGGCGGGCAAGTCGCCGACCGCACTTCGACGCGGCAAGTACGCGATGCGCGCCATGGCGTCGATGTCCTTCGACGAAGGCATCGCCTATACCGAGAGCCAGATCGCGCTGCTCGCCATGACCGAGGACGCGCGCGAAGGCCTGGCGTCGTTCAACGAGAAGCGGCGGCCGGTATGGACCGGGCGCTGAAGCCCGCGTTGGCGGCGCTCCCCGCCGCCACGGACCGCAGCGCGCATGCCGTCGGCCTGGCCGAATGGCTGGCACGCCGCGCGGCCCGTGCGCCGCACCGTCCGGCGCTGACCTGCGACGGCGTGCACTGGAACTACGGCGAGCTGGCCGATCGCATCGAGCGCCTGTCGGCCGTGCTGGCCGCGGGCGGCGTGGCAACGGGCACGCGCGTCGGCTACCTCGGCTTCAACGATCCGATGTTCGTGGTCGCGCTGTTCGCCACTGCGCGGCTCGGCGCGATCTTCGTGCCGCTGAACTTCCGGCTCAGCGGTCCGGAACTGGCCTTCGTGATCGGTGACGCCGGCGTGCACACGCTGATGGTGGGCGAGGCGCACATCGCGGTGATCGACCCGGTGCGCGAGGGTCTCGCCTGCAGTCGATATCTGCATCGCGGTGCCGGCGCGCCAGGCTGGGAGCCGGCCGATGCGCTGATGGCCGATGCGCCCGCCGTGCCACCCGCGGTGCCGGTGCGCGCCGACGACGTGGCCGTGATCATGTACACCTCGGGCACCACCGGTCACCCCAAGGGCGCGATGCTGACGCACGGCAACTTCTGGGCGAACAACCTCAACGAGACCTTCCTGTGGGACATGGTGTCGAGCGATGTCACGCTGAACTTCGCACCGATGTTCCATGTCGGCGGCCTGCTGTGCGGCAGCATGACCACGCTGCTGGCCGGCGGCCACCTGGTGCTGCAGCGCGGCTTCGACCCGAAGGCCGTGCTCGACGCGGTCGCCGAGCATCGTGTCAGCGTGAGCTTCGCGGTGCCGGCGATGCTGCTCTTCATCAGCCAGCATCCCGACTTCGGTGCGGCCGACCTGTCGTCGTTGCGGCTCATCGCGGTCGGCGGCGCGCCGATGCCCGAGCCGCTGCTGCGCCTGTACGGCGCGCGCGGCATCCCGGTGCACCAGGGTTACGGCATGACCGAGACCGCATCGATGATCACCTTCCTGCATCCGGACCGCTCGATCGACAAGCTGGGTTCCAGCGGCACGCCGCCGCTGCTGACCGAGATCAAGTTGATCGACGCGGGCGGCGATCCGGTCACCGAGCCCGGCGCCACCGGCGAGATCTGCGTGCGCGGCGGCAACGTGATGCCCGGCTACTGGAACCGCCCGGAAGCCACCGCCGCATGCTTCACGCGCGACGGCTGGTTCCGCAGCGGCGACGTCGGCTACCGCGATGCCGAAGGCTTCCTGTTCGTCTGCGACCGGCTGAAGGACATGGTCATCAGCGGCGGCGAGAACATCTATCCGGCCGAGGTCGAGAGCGTGCTGTACGACCACCCCGATGTGGCCGAGGCTGCGGTCATCGGCGCGCCCGACGCGCAATGGGGCGAGCGTGTGGTGGCGGTGATCGCGCCGCGGCCGGGCGCCACAGTCACGCTCGATGGCCTGCGCGAATTCGCCCAGGCGCGGCTCGCGCGCTACAAGCTGCCGAAGGAGTTGCGCATCGTCGATGCGCTGCCGCGCAACCCGACCGGCAAGGTGCTGAAGGCGCGGCTGCGCGAGATGAACCGTCCGGCCTGAAGGCTGGTGAAGGCTGAAGGAGACACGATGGACTTCGAACATTCGCCGCGCTCGCGCGCGCTGCAGGACCGCGTGCGCGACTTCATGGAGACGCACGTCTACCCGGTCGAGAACGCCTACTACGACGAGGTGCGCAGCAGCGGCCATCCGTACCGCACGCCGGAGGTGCTGCAGGCGTTGAAGGCCCGGGCCAGGTCGGAAGGTCTGTGGAACCTCTTTCTCTCAGGCCGCCACGGCGGTCTGAGCAACCTCGACTACGCGCCGGTCAAGGAGATCATGGGCCGCGTGCTGTGGGCGCCCGAGATCTTCAACTGCTCCGCGCCCGACACCGGCAACATGGAAGTGCTGTCGCACTACGGCACGCCCGAGCAGCAGGCACGCTGGCTCGCGCCGCTGATGGCCGGCACCATCCGCTCGGCCTTCTCGATGACGGAGCCGGCGGTGGCGTCGAGCGACGCCACCAACATCCAGTGCGAAATCCGCCGCGATGGCGACGACTACGTCATCAACGGCCGCAAGTGGTTCACCTCCGGTGCGCTCAACGAGGACTGCACGCTGCTGATCGTGATGGGCAAGACAGACCCCGACCACGCCGACCGGCATCGCCAGCAGTCGATGATCCTGGTGCCCAAGGAAACGCCCGGTGTGCGCATCGTGCGCGACATGACGGCCTTCGGCTACGACGATGCGCCGGTCGGCCATCCCGAGATCGTGTACGACGATGTGCGGGTGCCAGCGTCGAACATGCTGCTCGGCGAGGGGCGCGGCTTCGAGATCGCGCAGGGCCGGCTCGGGCCGGGACGCATCCACCACTGCATGCGGCTGATCGGCTGCGCACAGCGTGCGCTCGAGCTGATGTGCGAGCGCGCCAACACGCGTGTCGCCTTCGGCCGGCCGCTGGGCGAGCAGGGCTCGGTGCGCGAGGACATCGCCCATTCGTTCTGCGAGATCGAACAGGCGCGCCTGCTCACGCTGCATGCGGCCGACAAGATGGACCGCGAGGGCAACAAGGCAGCGAAGGACCTGATCGCCGCTGCCAAGATCGTGGTGCCCGGCATGGCGGCGCGCGTGATCGACCGCGCGATCCAGGTGTTCGGCGGCGCCGGCGTGTCGCAGGACACCTTCCTGCCGCGGGCTTACGTGTATGCCCGCTTCATCCGCATCGGCGACGGGCCGGACCAGGTGCACCTGTCGGCGGTCGGCAAGACGTTGTTGAAGCGCACGGCGGCGCGCCAGGCGCTGGCGGTTCACCCGGCATGAATGCGACGGAGCGGGCCAGCGCATCGGCTGGCACGACGATGTCGGCAGCCGAGGCGCAGCCCGAGTCCGCGTCCGATGCGGTGAGCGCGCCGCCGCTCGACCTGCAGCGCCTCGGTGCCTACCTGGCGCGCGAGGCGCCCGGCTTCCACGGCCTGCGCAGCGCCGAACGGTTCGTCGGCGGCAACTCGAACCCGATCTGGCGCATCGAGGCCGACAGCGGCCGCTACATCCTGCGCACCCAACCCGCGGGCGAGCTGCTGAAGTCGGCCCATGCGCTGGACCGCGAGGCGCGCGTGCTCGGCGCCCTGCAGCGCAGTGCCGTGCCGGTACCGCGGTTGCGGGTGCTGTGCAACGACCTCGACGTGGTCGGCGTGCAGTTCTACCTGATGGATTTCGTCGACGGCACCGTGCACCGCGACATCCGGCTGCCCGACGTGCCGCGGGCCGACCGCTGCGGCATCTACGAGGCCGCGATCGACAGCCTGGTGGCGATCCACCAGGTCCACCTCACCGCTTGCGGCCTGGCGGATTTCGGGCGGCCCGGCAACTACTTCGAGCGGCAACTGCATCGCTGGACGCAGCAATACCGCGCGGCCATGCCCGAAGGCTCGCCGGCCATGGACGCGCTGATCGCGCAGCTCGAGGTGTTGATCCCACAGGTATCGGTCGACGCGGAGGATGCCGCCTGCGCAGTGCTGCTGCACGGCGATTCGCGGCTCGACAACCTGATGTTCGCTCGTGGCAGTGCGCGGGTGGTCGCGGTGCTCGACTGGGAGCTGTCGACGCTCGGCCATCCGCTGGCCGACCTGGGCCAGTTCCTCGGCGTGCAGGAGCTGCCGCACGACTACCTGCTGCCGGGCTTGCGCGGTATCGACCGCGCCGCGCTCGGCTTGCCGACGCAAGACGCGCTGGCCGAGCGCTACCTGCGCGCGACGGGGCGCGATGGAGGCGCTGGAAGTGATACCGCCACCGACCTGCGCTTCTACAAGGCCTTCGCGATGTTCCGCCAGGCCGCGATGTCCGCCGGCCTGCGGCGTCGTGCCGCGCTCGGCACCGCGGTGGCCGAGAGCGCCCGCGCCTTCGGCGCCACGATGGACATCTTCTCGCTGACCGGCCTGGACATCCTCGATGCCGGCCAACGCGCCGAACGCGCATGGAGCACCCGATGAACGACTTCCGACCCTTCGACCTCAGTGGCAAGGTCGCGCTGGTCACCGGCTCGTCGCAGGGCATCGGCGCCGCGACCGCGCGCGTGCTGGCGCAGGCCGGTGCCCACGTGGTCATCAGCAGCCGCAAGCCCGACGACTGCGAGCGTGTCGCGCAGGCGCTGCGCGACGAGGGGCTGAAGGCCGAGGCGCGCGCCTGCCATATCGGCCGGCTGGAAGACATCACCGCGATGGGTGCGCACCTGCAGGCGACGCATGGCGGGCTCGACATCCTGGTCAACAACGCGGTGCTGAGCCCGTGGCGAACCATCGAGGACATCGATCCGCCGCTGTTCGGCAAGACGGTCGACGTCAACCTGCGCGGCTACTGGTTCCTGTCGAGCGAGGCGGTGCGGCTGATGAAGCCGCGCGGCGGCGGCAGCATCGTCAACATCTCGTCGGTGTCGGCGCTGCATCCGGAAAAGATGCTGGGTCTGTACGCCACGCTGAAGACCGCGCTGATCGGCATGAGCCGCGCCTTCGCGCTGGAATACGGCCCGCACGGCATCCGCGCCAACACGGTGCTGCCCGGCGTGATCGAGACCAGGCTCGCCGGTGCCTTCGACGGCGAGGCGCGCGAGCGCATCCTGCAGAAGACACCGGTGCAGCGCGTCGGCCGGCCGGAGGAGATCGGCTACGCCGTGCTGTACCTGTGCGCACCCGCCGGCGCCTTCACCACCGGCGCGAGCCTGGTGGTGGACGGCGGCATGTCCATTTCGATGATCTGAAGGAGCCAACGATGAAAGCCGTACTTGCCAGGCGCCACGGGCCGCCCGAAACGCTGGTGGTGGAAGACATCGCGCCATTGCGGGCCGGGCCCGGCGAGGTCGTGGTCAGCGTGCATGCGAGCGCTGTGAATTTTCCGGACATGCTGATCATCGAGAACAAGTACCAGTTCAAGCCCGCGCTGCCTTTCTCGCCGGGCGGCGAGGTGGCCGGCGTCATCAAGGAAGTCGGCGCGGGTGTTACCGGTTTCGCAGCGGGTGACCGCGTGATCGCGGTGTGCGGCTGGGGCGGCTTCGCCGAGGAGGTGGCGACGGCGCCGGCCAAGCTGGTGCCGCTGCCGGCCGGCATCGACATGGAGGCCGCGGCTGCGCTGGTCATCACCTACGGCACCTCGCACTACGCACTGAAGGATCGCGCCGCGATCCAGCCCGGCGAAACGCTGCTGGTGCTGGGCGCGGCAGGCGGCACCGGGCTGTCGGCAGTCGAGCTGGGCAAGCTGATGGGCGCCCGCGTGATTGCCGCTGCGTCGAGCGCCGAGAAGCTGGCGCTGTGCCGCGCGCATGGCGCCGACGACACCATCGACTACACGAAGGAGGACCTGCGCGAACGCATCAAGGCGCTGACCGGCGGGCGCGGCGTCGACGTGGTGTACGACCCGGTCGGTGGCCGGTACACCGAACCGGCGCTGCGCAGCATGGCCTGGCGCGGCCGCTACCTGGTCATCGGCTTCACCGCGGGCGAGATACCGAAGCCGCCGCTGAACCTGGCGCTGCTCAAGGGCTGTTCGATCGTCGGCGTGTTCTACGGCGGCTTCGCGCAGGCCGAGCCGGCGCGCTATGAAGCGTTCATGCAGGAACTGGTCGGGCTGCTGGCGGATGGCCGGATCCGGCCGGCGATCACCGAGCGCTTTCCGCTGGAGGATGCAGCGAAGGCATTGCGGCTGGTGGCGGACCGTAAGGTGATGGGGAAGATCGTGTTGAGTACGGCGCTGGGACGAGCCGGCTGAGACGGCCGCTGGCGGACAGGTCGGCGTCGTCCTGCGCGCGCATGGCGCAACTCGCCTACGAACTTCGCTCGATCGACATCGTTTACTGATCGTCCCGGCTTCGCCCCGCTCCATCGCCATGCGGTGCGCGCCAGTCACAGGGAACCCACGATGAATGATCCACACAACAACGCCCCCGACGCCGCAGACACCTTCAACGCCATGGAGGTTCGCCGACGCGGACTTCTCGCAGGCAGCATCGCCACCGCGGCGGGGGTGTCCTGGATGCACGCCACCCGCAGTGAGGCGCAAACGGTGACAGGAACCGCGCCCGGCGCGGGCGCCGCCGATGCGCCGACGGTGCAGGTCACCCTGACCGTCAACCGACGCGCTCACACGCTGGAGCTCGACACCCGCACCACGCTGCTCGACACGCTGCGCGAGCACCTGCATCTGACAGGTTCCAAGAAGGGCTGCGACCATGGGCAGTGCGGCGCCTGCACCGTGCTGGTCAACGGCCGGCGCATCAACAGCTGCCTCACGCTCGCCGCCATGCACGACGGCGACCGTGTCACGACCATCGAAGGGCTCGGCGCGCCGGGCACGCTGCATCCGATGCAGGCGGCCTTCGTCAAGCACGACGGCTTTCAATGCGGTTACTGCACGCCGGGCCAGATCTGTTCGGCGGTCGGCACGCTGGAAGAGATCAAGGCCGGCATACCGAGCCATGCCAGCGCCGACGTGACGGCCGCCCCGCAGCCCACGCCCGACGAGATCCGCGAGCGAATGAGCGGCAACCTGTGCCGCTGCGGCGCCTACGCGAACATGCTCGAGGCGATCCAGGAAGTCGCGGGGGTGAAGACATGAAAGCGTTCACCTACGAGCGGGCCACGTCGCCCGCAGGTGCGGCTGCATCGCTGGCCGCCACGCCCGGCGCCAGGCTGATAGCGGGCGGCACCAACCTGCTCGACCTGATGAAGCTGCAGATCGAGACGCCCACGCACCTGATCGACATCAACCGGCTGAAGCTCGACCAGGTCGAGAGCGCCGCGGACGGCGGCCTGCGCATCGGCGCGCTGGTGCGCAATACCGACCTCGCCGCGCATCCACGGGTGCGCCAGGACTACGCGGTGCTGAGCCGCGCATTGCTGGCCGGCGCATCGGGCCAGCTGCGCAACAAGGCGACCACTGCCGGCAACCTGCTGCAGCGCACCCGCTGCCCGTATTTCTACGACACCGCGCAGCCCTGCAACAAGCGGCAGCCCGGCTCCGGCTGCTCGGCGATCGGCGGCTTCGACCGCAATCTCGCCATCCTCGCGACCAGCGACCAGTGCATCGCCACGCATCCGAGCGACATGGCGGTCGCGATGCGCCTGCTCGACGCGACCGTCGAGACCGTGCGCGCCGATGGCGCCCGGCGTGTCATCCCGATCGCCGATTTCCATCGGCCGCCGGGCGGCACGCCCGATGTCGAGACTGCATTGGCGCGCGACGAGATGATCACCTCGGTGCTGCTGCCGGCACCGCTCGGCGGCAAGCACTTCTATCGCAAGGTGCGCGACCGCGCGTCCTATGCGTTCGCGCTGGTGTCGGTCGCTGCCGTGGTGCAGCCCGACGGCCGTGGCCGCTTCGCCTATGGCGGGCTTGCGCCCAAGCCCTGGCGCGTCGAAGCCGCCGAAGCGCAGACCGATGCCGGCGCGATCGCGCGCATCACGCTGGACGGTGCGCGCACCGGCACCCACAACGCCTTCAAGCCCCTGCTGGTCGAACGCACGCTCGCGTCCGTGCTGGCCGAATCGAGGACCTGAACCCATGAAATTCGATCAACCCGCCAGCCGAAATCCGATCGACCGCCAGCGCGTCGTCGGCAAGCCGCACGACCGCATCGACGGGCCGCTGAAGACCACGGGCACGGCGCCCTACGCCTACGAACGCCACGACGTCGTGCCCAACCAGGCCTATGGCGTGATCCTCGGATCGCCGATCGCGAAGGGGCGCATCCGGCGCATCGACACCCGCGCCGCGCGTGCAGCGCCCGGCGTGATCGCGGTCGTCACGCACGAGAACGCAGGCAAGGTCGGCAAGGCGAAGGCCATCACCGCGAAGCTGCTGGCCGGCCCGGATGTCGACCACTACGGGCAGGCGGTTGCGATCGTGGTGGCCGACAGCTTCGAGCGCGCACGCGCGGCCACGCACCTGATCGCCATCGACTACGAACGC
>JAZKDL010000019.1:0-1888 GCA_040387575.1 Pseudomonadota bacterium | reverse complement strand
TCGAAGCTCTGGGTGCGCAGCGACGCGGTCATGGCTGCAGTGGCTGCGCGCGTCGCGGGGCGGCCGGTCAAGGTCGCGCTGGCGCGGCCGCAGATCACCAACAACACGACGCACCGGCCCGCCACCATCCAGCGCATCCGCCTGGGTGCCGCGCCGGACGGCAAGTTGCTGGCCATCGCGCATGAGAGCTGGTCGGGCGACCTCGCGGGCGGCCAGCCCGAGACCGCCGCGATGCAGACGCGGCTGCTGTATGCCGCCGCGAACCGCATGACCGCGCACCGCTTGGCCACGCTGGACCTGCCCGAAGGCAACGCGATGCGCGCGCCCGGCGAGGCGCCCGGCTTGATGGCGCTGGAGATCGCGATGGACGAGCTGGCCGAGGCGTTGAAGATGGACCCGGTGGCCTTGCGCATCGCCAACGACACCCAGGTCGACCCGGAGAAGCCCGGGCGCGCGTTCTCGCACCGCGACTTCATCGGCTGCCTGCGCATCGGTGCGCAACGCTTCGGCTGGGAGCGGCGGGTGGCGGTGCCGGGCCAGGTGCGCGAAGGACGATGGCGCATCGGCATGGGGATGGCAAGTGCCTTCCGCGGCAACCTCACCATGAACTCCGCAGCGCGCGTGGCGATCGATGGCGCCGGCACGGTCACGGTGTCGACCGACATGACCGACATCGGCACCGGCAGCTACACGGTCATCGCGCAGACTGCGGCCGAAGTGCTGGGCGTGCCGCTGGCGCAGGTCCGCGTGCAATTGGGCGACTCGGACTTTCCGGTATCGGCCGGTTCGGGTGGCCAGTGGGGCGGCAACAGCGCGACCGCCGGTGTCTACGCGGCCTGCATGAAGCTGCGCGAGGCGCTGGCCCGCAAGGCGGGCTTCATGGCGGGCGATGCGCGCTTCGAGGGCGGCCGGATCATTTCGGGCAGTCGGAGCTTTGCGTTGACCGAACTGGCCGGGCGCGCCGGACTGACGGCGGAAGACGGCGTGGAGTTCGGCGACCTGACCAAGACCTATGCGCAAGGCACCTTCGGCGCGCATTTCGCCGAGGTTGCCGTCGATACCGATACCGGCGAGGTGCGCGTGCGCCGCATGAGCGGCGCCTTCGCGGCCGGCCGCATCCTGAACCCCAAGACCGCGCGCAGCCAGGTGATCGGCGCGATGACCATGGGGCTCGGCGCGGCGTTGATGGAAGAGGCCGTGGTCGACAAGCGGCTGGGCTATTTCGTCAACCACGACATGGCCGAATACCAGGTGCCGGTGCATGCCGACGTGCCGGTGCAGGACGTGTTCTTTCTCGACGAGGTGGACGACAAGTCGTCGCCGATGAAGGCCAAGGGCGTGGGCGAGCTCGGGCTGTGCGGCAGCGCTGCTGCCATCGCGAATGCGGTCTACAACGCGTCGGGCGTGCGGGTGCGGGACTATCCGCTGACGTTGGACAAGATCATGCGTTGAGCCGGGGGCGGGCGCGACTGTTGTCGGCTCGCTGTCGTTGCTGGCGGGAAGGGGCCTACGCGAGGTGTACGGCGACTTGGCGCCCGTTGTCGCCGTGGCATCTCCTTGAGCCGCGCGGCAGTCTGGTCATGGCTCAAAAAGTAGTCGCAGCTGCAGTCCCATCCGCGCTCGCTGCGAGATCACACCAGCCGCATCGCCACCCGCCAGCGCTGCTGCTACCGTTACCGCGCCATCAGGAGGTCCGCGGCTACCGTGTCGCCATCGGCTTTGATCGACACGTTGCCGATGTTCAAGCGCAAGTACTGCGTCGTCTCGTCCACATATCCCACGTTGCCCCCGTTGATGGCGGTCTTGATCAGCGCCGTCGCCGCGCCGGCCTTCACGTTCTGGGTGAGTTGATCGATGAACCGCTGCTGCCCTGAGTTCGCGGTCGCCT
>JAZKDL010000018.1:0-6048 GCA_040387575.1 Pseudomonadota bacterium | reverse complement strand
CCTTCATTGTGCCGGCCCAGAAGTCCGGTCGGGCGTACTGCGCCTTCAGAAAATCGATCCACAGCCGCACCCGCAGCGGCAGGTGCTTGCGCTGCGGGAACACCGCATAGATGCCGTTCGGCGCGGCGGCATAGTCGTCGAGCACCGGCACCAGCAGACCCGCCTCGATCTCGGCCTCGACCTCCCAGGTGCTGCGCCATGCAATGCCGTGGCCGGCCATGCACCAGTCGTGCAGCACCTGGCCGTCGCTGCAGTCGAGCGGCCCGTCAGGCTTCAAGTGCACCACTTCGCGCTCGCCGCCGTCCTCCACGGCCGGCATGCGAAACGCCCAGCCCCGCGTCTGCGATGCGTCGCTCGACAGCGTGAGGCAGTCGTAGCGCGCCAGATCGGACGGATGCCGGGGCGTGCCATGCCGCTGAAGGAAGTCGGGCGTCGCCACGCAACGGCGTCGGTTGTCGGCCAGGCGCAGGCTGACCAGCGAGGAATCAGGCAGGTCGCCGACGCGCACCGCGCAGTCGAAGCTCTCGCCCGCCACGTCGACCACGCGGTCGCTCAGGTTCAGCGAGATCGTCACTTCCGGATGCAGCGCATGGAAGCGCGGCACCAGCGGCGCCACGTGGCGGCGGCCGAAGCCGGCCGGCGCCGTCACGCGCAGATGGCCGCTGGCCTTCACGCCGCCGGCGCTCACGCTCGCCTCCGCATTCGCGAACTCCACCAACAGGCGCTGGCAATCCTCGAGGAACGCGCTGCCCTCGTGCGTGAGCGTGATGCGCCGCGTGGTGCGCAACAGCAGCTTGACGCCCAGCCGTTCTTCCAGCGCGTCGATGCGCCGTCCCATGATGGCCGGCGCCACGCCTTCGGCCTTCGCCGCCGCCGTAAGGCTGCCGCGCGTGGCGATCGACACGAAGGATTCGAGCTGGGTGAGGCGGTCCATGGCGCTGGATTATCCGGAGCGCCGTGGCTGCGAACAGACACGTTTGCGGGTTAACCCTTGGATTTTCTGCAGCCTCGTCGATGTTTCGATACAATTTAGTTTCGAAACTAATCCGTTCACTAATTCCGCATTCTCCATGTCCGAGCCTCTTGCCAGTCAGCCACCGGGCCGCCCGCGCGACGCCGCACTCGACGCCAACATCCTCCGCGCCGCGATGGAGCTGCTCGGCGAGTCCGGCATCCACGCGGTCACGATGGACGCCGTGGCCCAGCGCGCCGGCGCGGGCAAGGCCTCGCTCTACCGGCGCTGGAAGTCGAAGGACGAACTGCTGGCCGACGCGCTCACGCTGCACTCGCCGATCGACGTCGAGGTCGACACCGGCACGCTTCGCGGCGATCTGGTGAAGATCTACGAGCATTACTACGGCATCGGCAATCACGTGATGCAGGCGGCCGTGCAGGAAATGCTGGGCAACGTGCGGCAGCACATGGCCTGGACCGAGAAGGTCGCGCCCGAGCGGCTGACAGCGCGGCGGGCCAAGGTGCGCGCGCTGGTCGAAAGGGCCATCGCGCGCGGCGAAATCACGGCACCCGACGACATGGACCTGCTGCTCGACCTGGTGCCCGCCATGATCCTGTACCGCTACAACACGCGCAGCCAGAAGGTCACGCGCGCATCGATCGCGCGCTTCGTCGACGGGCTGGTGATGCCGCTCGCGCACAAGGCAAACAAGGCGGCACAGCCATGAGCACGCCCCAGAACAGCGGCACGCCAATCGCCAAAGACATCGATGACGACATCGATGAAAGCATTCCCGAGAACATCGCCGAACCACCGGCGCCGGCCAGCCCGCCGCCCGCGCCGCCCTACGTCCTGAGCGAAGGTCTGGCGATGGGCGCTGTCTCGCTGCTGCTGGCCATCACGCAAGGGCTGGGCGTGAACCTGGTCAATTCGAATCTGACCGGCGTGCAAGGTGCGCTGGGCGCGACCGCCACCGAAGCCAGCTGGCTCACCACCGCCTACTACGCGACCAACATTTCGGCCTCGCTGCTGCTGACCAAGGTGCGCTACCAGTACGGCCTGCGCCGTTTCGCCGATGTCGTCATCCCGGTCTATCTGCTGATGGCCATGGCCCACCTGTTCGCGCAGCACCTCGGTTCGGCCGTGCTGGTGCGCGCGGCACTGGGGCTGGTCGCTGCGCCGCTGAGCAGCCTGACCTTTCTCTACATGATCCAGGCCTTTCCGCCGCCCAAGGCGTTCGTCGGCGTGGTGCTCGGCTTCGGGGTGTTGCAGCTCGGGGCGCCGTTGTCACGCATCATTTCCGAAGACCTGCTGCAGCTCGGCCAATGGCAGGGCCTGAACATGGTCGACACGGCGCTCGCCATCCTCTGCGTCGCGGCGATCAACGTGGTGCCCATCCGGCCGATGCCGACGCAGCAGATGTTCGTGAAAGGCGACAGCTTCATCTTTGCGCTGTACGCGCTGGCGCTGGCGCTGTTGTGCGTGGTGCTGACGCAAGGCCGGCTCCATTGGTGGACCGACACGCCCTGGCTCGGCATGTGCCTGGCCGGCGCGGTGTTGTGCTTCGGCATCTACGTCGCGATCGAACTGCAGCGCGAGAAGCCCATGATCGACCTGCGTTGGCTGATGAGCCCGTTCATGCTGCGCTTCATCGGCGCCACGCTGCTGTTTCGTGTCGTGCTGTCGGAGCAGACCGTCGGCGCCGTCGGGCTCATGAACACGCTCGGCTTCACCAACGACCAGATGCACCTGCTGTTCGTCTGGGTGACGATCGGCACGGCCCTGGGCTTCGGCGCGGCGCTGCTGGTGCTGCCGTCCGGAAAGTTCGCGCTGCTGGGCGATGCCGCACTGGTGTTGATCATGGTGGCCGCCTGGATGGACGGCAACTCGACCGTGCTCACCCGCCCGCACGACCTCTACATTTCGCAGACGCTGCTGGCCGTGGCGACCTCGATGTTCCTCGCGTCCGCCGTGGTGCAGGGCTTCGGCCACGTGATTGCGGGCGGCATGAAGAACCTGATCAGCTTCGTCGCGGTGTTCAGCGGCGGACAGGCACTGGCCGGGCTCATCGGCCAAGCCTGGCTGGCCACGCTGGTGATCGACCGCCAGCGGCTGCACTACAGCCAACTGGTCGAGCATCTCCAGCTGTCCGACCCGCAGGTCGTTCAGCGCCTGAACCAGCTGGGCGGTGCCTACGCATCGACCCTGAACGACTCCGCCGCGCGCACCAGCCAGGCACTCACGCTGCTGAGCCAACAGGTCACGCAGCAGTCCTATGTGATGGCCTACAACGACCTGTTCCACGCCGTGGCGCTGGTCTCGACCCTCGGTTTCCTCGTCTTCGCGGGCGTCAAGACGCACCGCTGGCACCGCGCGCGGCGCGCAGCGCCAGCCACTTCCGCCACACCCGCCGCTTCTTCCTGATCGATCGCCTCTCATGTCAACACTCAGCAAAACCCTTCGTTCGCGCGGCACCTGGATCGTGCTGATCGCCACCCTGCTCTGCGTGGGCCTGGTGCTGTACGCCTGGCGCCTGCCGCCTTTCCAGACCAGCACCGAAACCACCGAGAACGCCTACGTGCGCGGCATGGTGACCATCGTCGCGCCCAAGGTCGACGGCTACGTGGCCGAGGTCGAAGTGCAGGACTACATGGAAGTCAAGGCCGGCCAGGTGCTGGTGAAGCTGGACGACCGCATCTACCGCCAGAAGCTCGAGCAGGCGCGCAGCGCGCTGGCCGCGCAAGAGGCCAACCTGGCGAACACCGCGCAGGCACGGCTGTCGCGCGAAGCCGCCATCGGCAGCACGCAGGCGCAGATCGCGAGCGCACAGGCGCAGTTGCTGAACGCGCGTGCCCAGCTGTCTCGCGCGCAGTCCGACATGCGCCGCGCCACGCCGCTCGCGCAGGACGGCTCGCTGTCGCAACGCGAGCGCGACCAGACCGAGGCCGCGCTGCACCAGGCCGAAGCCACGCTGAAGCAGGCCGAGGCCACGTCGCAGCAGACGCAGGCCGGCCGCGCCGTCGCCACGCAGGACCTGCGCACCGTGATCGTCAACCGCAGCGCGGTCGAGGCATCCGTCGAATCGGCACGCGCGGCCGTGAAGCTGGCCGAAATTGACCTCGAGAACACGCAGATCCGCGCGCCGCGCGACGGGCATGTCGGCGAAGTCGGCGTCAAGCTCGGCCAGTACGTGACGCCCGGCACGCAGCTGATGGCGGTGGTGCCTTCGCAG
The DNA here is from genome assembly GCA_040387575.1 of Pseudomonadota bacterium. Lineage (GTDB taxonomy): Bacteria > Pseudomonadota > Gammaproteobacteria > Burkholderiales > Burkholderiaceae_C > Variovorax. Next base: position 1,861 of record JAZKDL010000018.1, on the reverse strand, counting down.
ATCTGGGTGGTGGCGAACTTCAAGGAAGCGCAGACCGCGCGCATGGCCGCAGGCCAGCCCGCGCACTTCCATGTCGACGCACTGGCCGATGCGCGGCTCACCGGCCACGTCGAGCGCATTTCGCCGGCCACCGGCTCCGAGTTCAGCGTGATCAAGCAGGACAACGCGACCGGCAACTTCACCAAGATCCCGCAGCGCCTGTCGGTGCGCATCGCGGTCGATCCGGACCAGGCGATCGCGCAGCGGCTGCGGCCCGGCATGTCGGTGGTGGTGAGCGTCGACACGCGGGGCGCCACGGAAGGCCGGCCATGAAGACCGCAGCCATTCGCGCCGCAGCGCGTGCGCCGCTGCCGCAGCGTTCAGGGGCCGCGCTCAAGTGCGCGGTGAGCGTCGTGGCGATCGCCTTGCTGCAGGCCTGCAGCAGCGCGCCGCCCGCCGCGCCCACGCTGGCCGCACCCATTCCCGCCGCCTGGCAGGGACAGCGCGATGCAGCCGGCGGCGCACCGCTGCAGACCGGCTGGTGGCGCGCCTTCGGCGATCCGGTGCTCGACGGTCTGGTCGACCAGGCGCTTGCGCACAACACCGACCTGCGCGCCGCCGCGGCCCGCGTCGCCGAGGCACGTGCGCTTGGCGACGTGCAGCGCGCAGCCGGCCTGCCGACGCTCGACTTCGGCTTCGGCGGCAGTCGCAGTCAGCAGGTCAGCGCCGCGACCGGCAAGCCTTATCTCTCGACCGTTGGCCAGCCGCAGTTCCAGGCCGCCTACGAGGTCGATCTCTGGGGACGCGTCGACGCGCTGAACCAGGCAGCAACCGCCCAACTCGCTGCGAGCGAGGCCGCGCGCGACAGCGCCGCGCTCAGCGTCGCCGCCACCACTGCGGCCGGCTACGTCAACCTGCGCGCGCTCGACGCGCGGCTCGACGTCGCGCAGCGCACGCTGGCGGCACGCGATTCGGCGCTCAAGCTCGCGCGCTCGCGCCAGGAACGCGGCTACACCTCCGCGCTCGAGACGCAGCAGAGCGAAGCCGAATACCGGGCCACCGCCGCGGTGATCCCGCAACTGCAGCTCGCGATCCGCCGGCAGGAACATGCGATCAACCTGCTGACCGGCGCAGCGCCCGCAACGGTGCCGCGCGGCGTGGCATTGACCGAACTGCGGCTCGCGGCATTGCCTGCGCCAGGACTCCCGTCAGACCTGCTGCGCCGACGCCCCGACATCGCCGGTGCCGAGGCACAACTCGCCGCGAGCGATGCGCAACTGGCCGCCGCACGCGCGCAACTGCTGCCGTCGCTTCGGCTGACGGCTTCGTTCGGCAGCATCAGTTCGACCGCGCTCACCGGCGATCCGTTCAAGCTCTGGAGCATCGGCGGCAGCGTGCTGGCGCCCCTGTTCGAAGGCGGCCGGCTGCGTGCGCAGGTGAGCGCATCGGACGCCCGGCGCGAGCAGGCGCTCGCCAGCTACGAGAAAGCGGTGCTGACGGCGTTCGGCGAGGTCGAGGACCAACTGGCCGGCATCGACGAACTCGCCCGCCAGAGCGTCGAGGTCGAGGCCCAGCGCAGCGCGCTGCAGGAGACGCTGCGCGTGGCGAGCAACCGTTATCGCGAAGGCTACGCGTCGCATCTGGACGAACTCGATGCCCAGCGCAATCTGTTCAGCGCCGAGCAGACCGCGCTGCAGTTGCGCGCCGACCAGCTCGCGGCCCGCATCAACCTGGACCGGGCACTGGGCGGCGGCTGGCAACCCGCGGCGTCCACGGAAGCGGCGAAGCCCGAGAAGGCTGCCAGCGCTCGTTGACTATGCGGTGTGCGCCGGGCCCACGGCGGTGATCTGCCCGGCCTTGAAACGCTCGATCTCCGCGTCGC
>JAZKDL010000017.1:0-8028 GCA_040387575.1 Pseudomonadota bacterium | reverse complement strand
TGACAGGAGCGAACGGAATGCGGCGCCCGGATGGTCGGCGCGCAGCCTTGGCTGGCCTTCGCCGTGAAGTCGCTCCCGCAAGGTGACGGGCGTGTCGGCACGCGGCTTGATGCGCCCGCGCGCACGCAGTTCCGGCACGACGAATTCGATGAACTCCTCGAAAGAGCCCGGGCTGATCGCATAGGCCAGGTTGAAGCCGTCGACACCTGCAGCCTCGGCCAAGGCTTCGAGCTGGTCGGCCACCTTGGCGGGCCCGCCGACCAGCGTCGGATGGATGCCGCCGATGCCGATGTACTCGGCGATGCCGCCCACGGTCCAGCGCCGGTCCGCATCGACGCTGGACAGCGCCGCCAGGATCGAGCGGCTCGCATTGGTCTCGATGTATTCGAGCGGATGGTCCAGCGGATAGACCGACCAGTCGACGCCGGTCCATGCCGAGAACAACGCGAGCGCGGCTTCGGTGCTGGTGTACGACAGGTAGTCGCGGTACTTCGCCTCGGCCTCGGCATCGGTGGCTGCGGCGACCACGCTGACCGCGGTGATGAACTTGATGACATCGGGCGCGCGGCCCAGCGCCACCGCCTGCGCGCGGATGGCGTCGACCGAACGGCGGATCGCAGCCGGGTTGGTGCCGCCCAGAAAGATCACCTCGGCATTGAGCGCCGCGAAGATCTTGCCGCGCGGCGACGTGCCGGCCTGGTAGATCACCGGCGTGCGTTGCGGGCTCGGCTCGCTCAGGTGCGCGCCGGGCACGTCGTACCAGCGGCCGTGGTGGTGGATCGGATGCACCTTCGACGGATCGGTGTAGACGCCGCGCTCGCGGTCGCGCACGACCGCGCCGTCTTCCCACGAGCCTTCCCACAGCTTGTAGGTGACCTCGAGAAACTCCTGCGCGCGGTCGTAGCGCTCGTCGTGCTCGATCTGCTGGCCGAGGCCCAGGTTGCGCGCCGCGCTTTCGAGCATCGAGGTCACGACGTTCCAGGCGATGCGGCCCTTCGTCAGGTGGTCGAGCGTGCTGAACTTGCGTGCCAGCAGATAGGGCTGCTCGTAGGTCGTCGACACCGTGATGCCGAAGCCCAGGTGCTCGGTGGCCGCCGCCATGGCCGACACCAGCAGCAACGGGTCGTTCACCGGCGACTGCGCGGCCGTGCGCAACGACGCATCGGCGTTGCCGCCGTAGACGTCGAGATGGCCCACCGCATCGGCCAGGAAGATGCCGTCGAAGCCGCCGCGCTCCAGCAGCTTTGCAAGCTCCACCCAATAGGCGAGCGTGGTGTAGCGATGCGCCTGGTCGCGCGGATGGCGCCAGAGGCCGGCCGACACATGGCCGACCACGTTCATGCCGAAGCCGTTGAGGATCAGCGGCGCGCGGGCCACCGTGGTTTGGGTGTTGTCGGTGGTCATGTGTTCGAAGCGGTCGGGTGTGTCTGGCGCCGACCGGGGTGATCGATCGGCAGCCGCGCATGGCCGAACAGCCGCTCGCGCAGCGTCTGCGGTGTCGACGGGCGCGCAGCCAGCAGGCCGCGCCGACGCAACTCCGGCACGACGAATTCCGCAAAGTCGCTGAAGCTGCCCGGATTGACGATGGCGGCGAGGTTGATCCCGTCGGTGCCCGTGTCGCGCAGCCAGGCCTCAAGTCCGTCGGCGACGGTGGCCGGCCCGCCGACCAATGTCTTGTGGCGCCCGAAACCCGTGGCGGGCGCCATCGCCTCGCGCAGCGTCCAGGGCGTGTCGCGGTTCGGGTCCTGCGTGAGATTGCTCAACAGCGAGCGGTTCGCGTTGGTTTCCTGATGGCGGATCGGCGCGTCGAGGTCCTGTGCGGAGAAGTCGATGCCGGTGCTCGCCGAGTAGTGGACGACTGCGCCTTCGGCATCGTAGTAACGGCGGTAGTCGGCCAGCTTGTTCGCCGCGGCGCGGTCGTCCGGCCCGGTGACCACCGCGATCGGCGCCACGAAGCGCACTGCGTCCGGCGCCCGCCCGGCTTCGGCCGCAAAGCCGCGAATGGCTTCCACGCTGCGGCGGATGCCGGCCGCGCTCGCACCCGCGACGAAGACCAGTTCGGCATGCCGCCCCGCAAAGCGCTGGCCGCGTGGCGAGCCGCCCGCCTGGAACAGCACCGGCGTGCGCTGCGGGCTCGGCTCGCTCAGGTGCGCGCCGGGCACGTCGTACCAGCGCCCGTGATGGCCGATGCCATGCACCGCGGCGGGATCGGTGTAAATGCCGCGCTCGCGGTCGCGCAACACCGCGCCGTCGTCCCAGGACGATTCCCACAACTTGTACGTAACGTCCAGGAATTCATCCGCCCGCTCATAGCGCTCGTCGTGCGGCAACTGCTCGGCCAGCCCGAGGTTCCGCGCGGCACTGTCGAGCTGCGAGGTCACGATGTTCCAGCCGATGCGGCCGTTGCTCAGATGGTCGAGCGTGGTGAACTTGCGCGCCAGCAGATAGGGCTGCTCGTAGGTGGTCGAGACGGTGACGCCGATGCCCAGATGCTCGGTGACCGCAGCCATGGCGGACACCGCCAGCAAAGGGTCGGACAGCGGCGACTGCGTGCCGGTGCGCAGCGACGCATCGGCGCTGCCGCCATAGGTGTCGAGCTGCCCCAGCGCGTCGGCGATGAAGAGGCTGTCGAAGCCGCCCTGCTCCAGCGTGCGGGCCAGGTTCGTCCAATGGTCGAGTTCGTTGTAGCGCCAGCTCTGGTCGTCGGGATGGCGCCACAGCCCGTAGTTCAAGTGCGACACCGCACTCATCGTGAAAGCATTGAGGATCAGGGGGCGCGGGTCGGACATCGACTCAAATTATTGACGTCGATGTCGATGCGTCGAAAGAAGGAAAGCGCACTTGCTTATGCGCGAAATGGTTACGTCGGAACGCGGGCGGGAGATGCTGCGTGCATTGGCTGCAGCCTTTCGCGGCGCGGCGGCGCGCTGATGACGCAGCGCGCGACACGCGTGGTGCCGTGCGCGATTCACCGCAACACCATAAACTGGCCGGCCGCTGCACCCGACCGCAGCGGACCCATCGTATCTACCGTCATCGACGATTCACATGAGCCACAACGCCCTTACCCTTTTCACGACACGCCGCAGCCAGTACGCGCTCGGCAAGAATCTGCCCATTGCCGAAGCCGAGGTCGATGCACTGATCCGCCAGGCCATCCGCCTCGCGCCCTCGTCTTTCAATTCGCAGAGCTCGCGTGCCGTCGTCCTGTTCGGTGCGGCCAGCGAGAAGCTCTGGAAGTCCATCACCAAAGAGATCCTGCGCCCAATGGTTCCGGCCGAAGCCTTCGCATCGACCGACGCCAAGATGGACTCCTTCGCGGCCGGCGCCGGCACGGTGCTGTTCTATGAAGACCAGGACGTGATCAAGGACCTGCAGCAGAAGTACCCGCTGTATGCCGACAACTTCCCGCTGTTCTCGGAACACTCCTCGGGCATGGCGCAGTTCGCCGTCTGGACCGCGCTGGCCGAAGCCGGCATCGGCGCGAGCCTGCAGCACTACGCACCGCTGATCGACGCCGAAGTCGCCAGCACCTGGGACATTCCGGCCTCCTGGAAGATGCGCGCGCAGATGCCGTTCGGCTCGAACCAGAAGCCGTTCAACGAGAAGAGCTTCATCTCGGACGACGTCCGGTTCAAGACCGTCCGCTGAAGACCACGGCGCGGCCGGTCGGGGTCGGAGTCTCTCCACCGGGTCGCGTCAGCACCTGTGGGCGCCCGTGTTCACGATCTTGCGCAGGTCGTCGTCCGGCGGGCATCCTCATTCCGATTCGAAAATTCCCCTTTGATGTCAAGTTCCATAAGCGCCATCGGCGTTGAGCCGATTTCCACGCCCACCACTGCCACTGCCACTGCCACTGTGCAGCCTCAAGGCTTCGTGTACCGGATCGTTGGCGCCGCCGCCTTCGCCCATCTTTTGAACGATGCGATCCAGGCCGTGCTGCCAGCGGTCTTCCCGATGCTCAAGGCGCAGTTCTCTCTCAGCTTCGGCCAGATCGGCTGGATCGCGCTGGTCTACCAGATCACGGCTTCGTTGCTGCAGCCCTGGATCGGTCTGTACACCGACAAGCATCCCAAGCCCTACCTGCTGCCGTCCGGCATGGTCGTGACGCTGGCCGGGATCGCCTTGCTCGCGTTCGCCAGCAGTTTCGGCATGCTGCTCGTGGCCGCAGCGGTGGTCGGTGTCGGCTCGGCGACGTTCCACCCGGAAGCCTCGCGCGTGGCGCGGCTGGCGTCCGGTGGCCGATTCGGGACTGCGCAGTCCACCTTCCAGGTCGGCGGCAACACCGGCTCGGCGATCGGTCCGCTTCTCGTGGCCGCCGTCGTGATTCCCCATGGCCAGCCGGCCATTGCCTGGTTCATGCTGGTGGCGATGCTGGCGATCTTCGTTCTCTTCAGGATCACCGGATGGACCGTGCGGCACGGCCAGGCGCAATCCAGAAACCTGGCGCGCAATCACTCGGCCGGACTGGGTCGCAATGACGTCATTCGTGCGGTGGTCGTCATCGCCATCCTGATGTTCGCCAAGTTCGTGTACATCGCGGCCTTCACGAACTACTTCACGTTCTATCTGATCCAGCGCTTCGGCATCGGCGTGCAGCAGAGCCAGGTCTGCCTGTTCATCTTCCTGGCAGCCATTGCGGCGGGCACCTTCGCGGGCGGTCCGCTGGGCGATCGCATCGGGCGCAAGGCCGTCATCTGGGTGTCGTTCCTGGGCGTTGCGCCATTCGCGCTCGCGTTGCCGTACGCCAACCTGTTCTGGACCATGGCGCTGGCCATCGGCGTGGGTCTGGTGATGTCGTCGGCCTTCGCCGCGCTGGTGGTCTACGCGCAGGAAGCCGTGCCGGGCCGTGTCGGCATGGTGTCGGGACTCATGTTCGGACTGATGTTCGGCATCGGCGGCATCGGTGCGGCCGGCCTGGGCAATCTTGCAGACATCTACGGCCTGGTCTGGATCTACCACCTGTGCTCGTACCTGCCGCTGCTGGGACTCGCGACCGCCTTCTTGCCGGACACCCGTGCCGCTCAGGTGGCCCGGACCCGGGGCTGAGGTACTGCGGGACTCCGTTTGCTTGTTCAGCGACTTCGCGCGCCATTGGCCGCGAAGTCGCTGGCATAGGCCAGGAAATCTTCAAACTGACCGGTCTTGTCGAAGACCGCATCGGCCCCTTGCGACAGCGCACGATCGTTCGCGGCCTCGGCATAGTTGGTCAGTACCACCACGCGCTGGTGCGGTAGCCGCTGGACAACGGCCTTCACGACTTCCATGCCGGAGCCTTCGGCCAGGAACAGATCGGCGACCAGCAAGTCCCAGTCTTCGCCGTTGCGTGCGAGCCAGCGCAACGCCTCGTCCTGAGATTCGGCGACAGCGATCACTTCGCAGGGGGTGGAGTCCTCCAGCATGCCCACGAGCAGGTCGCGGATGGAGGGGTTGTCTTCGATGAGAAAGACACGAAGCGTCATGGCGGCAGAAGATAAAGCGGCGCAGGCGACGAGCCCGCGAGAAACCGTCGAGCCGGCACGCAGGGTGCCGCCGACGAACGAAGCGAGCTGAAATTATCGAGGCTCCGCCAACAGGGGCTTGCAGGAGAGAACCCCGAGGTCGCTTCCCGGAGTCCGGATCAGTGCACGTGGCGCGGTGTGTGCGGTTCGTGAAGGGTGGGTTCGTACATTGACGGCTGCCCGGGGCTGTAGCACGTGCGACAGTTCAATGCCCGCGCGCAGCCGGCACCCTGCCTGGCCAGAGACGCACGAGCAGGGCAGCGGCGGCGCACGCGGTGGCCATCGCGACCACTGCAATCCAGCCCCATTGCGCCAACATGAGCGCGCCGAGCGCAGAACCGATCGCCATGCCGAAAAACGTGCCGGTGAACAGGATGGCGTTCAGCCGACTCCGCGCACTCGGCTCGATCCCGTAGACGATCGTCTGGTGTGCGACGCCTGTCGCCTGAATGCCGAGATCGAATCCGACCGCTGCAGCGACGAGCAGTGCGAGCTGCGCCGGAAGCGACAACAGCGGCATCAGTGCCATCGACGCGAAGGACACGACAACCAGCGCGGATGCGGAGCGCGCGACGAACTCCGCGCCCCGACTGTCTGCGATTCGGCCGGCGATGGGCGCGGCCAGCGCGCCTGCCGCGCCGGCAAGCCCGAAGGCACCGGCCGCCGCCGAGCCCAGATGGAACGGCTCGCCATGAAGCTTCACGGCGAGCGTCGACCAGAAAGCACTGAAGCCGATCGACAGAAGCGCCTGCGCCGATGTCGCACGACGCAATGCACCGTGCTGCTTCCACAGCTTGCCCAGCGATGCGAGCAGCGCGCCGTATGTCAGGTGCGTGGTCGCCTTGAAGCGCGGCAGCCCGCGCCAGGCTATCGCGCCAATGACGGCAACGCTTGCAGCGGCCGCGATGAACATGAACCGCCAGCCCAACTGCTCGGCGACGAAGCCGCTGACGACGCGCGACAGCAGGATGCCGAGCAACACGCCGGTCATCACCGTGCCGACGATCTTTCCGCGGCTCGCTTCGGGCGCGAGAGTGGCCGCGGCAGGAACGATGTCCTGCGCCATGGTGGCCGAAAGGCCGATCACCAGACTCGCGATCAGCAGCGTCCCGATGCCCGGCGCCGCACCCGCGAGCAGCAAGGCGGCGGAGAGAACCACGGCCTTGATCAGGATGATCCGGCGCCTGTCGTAGCGGTCGCCGAGCGGCGCCAGGAACAGAATTCCGAAGGCATAGCCGAGCTGCGTGAGGGTCGGCACGAAGCCGATGGCGCGCGCGGTGACGCCGAGGTCGGTGCCGAGCACGCCCAGCATCGGCTGGTTGTAGTAGATCGACGCGACGGCCAAGCCGGCGCCCATCGCAAGGAGGAGCACGAGCGATCGGGACGGCGACGCAGGCACGGCGGTACCCGCCGGCTTGGGTGATGTATGCGCCGGCTGAATGGAGGACATGAGAAAAGAACCTCGAAGGAAGATGCAACGGCGGCGAGTTTGTTGGGAAACATGCGCTAGCGGTAGTGGCATGAGGTGCAAAAGACTTATACGCTCGGCGTATGCCCCTTCCAACCAAGCCAATGTCCGCATCACCCGAATCGGACACCGTGCCGGCGTCGGCCGATCGGATCGATCTGATGCGGAATTTCGTGCGCGTCGTCGAAGCCGGAAGCCTGTCGGCGGCCGCCACGCAGATGGGCTCCACGCAGCCCACCGTCAGCCGGCGATTGCAGGCACTCGAACGAATGCTCGGGGTGACGCTGCTGAGTCGATCGACGCGCGGCATCAGGTTCACCGAGGACGGCGCCCAATGCTTCGAGCAGGCCAAGGAAGTGATTGCCAGCTGGAATGCGTTTCAGGCCAACTCGCGTGGCGCGCGAGACAAGCCCGAGGGAATCCTGCGTGTTCTCGTACCGCGCGCCTTTGGCCAGGAATTGCTGGTGCGTCCGCTGACCGAGTATCTGCGCGCGTATCCCGACGTTTCGGTCGTCTGGTTGCTGGACGATCGGCGACCCGACTACATCGCCGAAGGAATCGATTGCGCCATTCAGGTTGGCGACATGATCGAACCCGACGTCGTCGCGATCAAGTTGTCCGAAGTCCCTCAGATCGTGGTGGCGGCGCCATCGTTGCTGGCCGGGACGAAGCTGCCAGCGCACGCATCTGAACTTGCCTCACTCCCTTGGCTCGCGCTGCGCACCGTGTACCAGACCGAAGTCCTGTTGACGCACGGCCCCACCGGAACGACATGCAATGTCCAGATGCGTCCACGCATGAGTACGGACAACCTGTATGCGTTGCGGAGCGCCGCGATCATGGGCGCCGGCGTGACGGTAGCCTCGGCCTGGGTCTTCAAGGAGGACCTTGAACAAGGCCGCCTGGTTCAAGTCCTGCCGGAGTGGCATGCGGCCACGATACCGGTGCACCTGGTCTATCCGCATGCCCGCTTCTATCCGGCGAAGCTGCGCCGGTTCATTGAAGCGGTGAAGCCGATCTGGACGCCGTGACGGGTGGCACCGGATCGCGGGCGAAGAT
>JAZKDL010000016.1:0-2055 GCA_040387575.1 Pseudomonadota bacterium | reverse complement strand
GGACAGCGCGGACAGATCAAGCAAGGAGACAAACATGACAGCAGAGATTCTCAAGGACCATCCCGCCCATGCGTCGGACGCAGGCGTCACGCGGCTGGACGTGGTCATCGTCGGTGCCGGCTTCGGCGGCATGTACGCGGTCTACAAGTTCCGCGAGATGGGGCTCAAGATCCAGGGCTTCGAGGCCGGCAGCAACGTCGGCGGCGTCTGGTACTGGAACCGCTATCCGGGCGCCCGCGTCGACCTGCCGAGCATCGACTACAGCTTCTCTTTCTCGCCCGAGATCGAGCAGGAATGGACCTGGTCCGAACAGTACGCGGCGCAGCCCGAGCTGCTGCGCTACATCAACTTCGTGGCCGACCGGCTCGACCTGCGCAAGAGCATCCAGTTCAACACCCGCGTGACCAGCGCGGTCTGGGACGAAGCGCGCCAGCTCTGGACCGTGACGACCGACAAGGGCGACCGCTACGAGGCGACCTACTGCGTCATGGCCACCGGCCCGCTGTCGGTGCCGAAGGACCCGGAGATCTCCGGCCTCGAACGCTACAAGGGCCGCCTGTTGCGCGCCGCCCGCTGGCCGCATGAACCCGTGAGCTTCGAAGGCCAGCGCGTCGGCGTGATCGGCACCGGCTCGACCGGCATCCAGATCGTTCAGGAAGTCGGCAAGGAAGCCGGCGAACTGTTCGTCTACCAGCGCACGCCGAGCTTCACGATGCCGATGCGCAACGAAGCGCTCGACCCCGAGTACGTGGCCGAGGTCAAGCGCCATTACCCCGGCATCCGCGAGGCGGCCCGCAACAGTGCCGTCGGCGGCGTGCGCCCGCAATCGACCCGCGCCTTCTACAGCGTGACGCCGAAGCAGCGCCGCCAGTTGCTCGAAGACTCCTGGAAGAACGGCGGCATCGCGATGCTCGGCACCTTCTCGGACCTGCTGGTCAACGAAGAGGCGAACGAGCATGTCGCCGAGTTCGTGCGCAGCAAGATCGACGAGGTGGTGGAAGACCCGGCCATCGCCGAGAAGCTGAAGCCGCGCGGCTACCCGATCTTCGCGCGCCGGCCCTGCCTCGACTCGAGCTACTACGAGACCTACAACCAGCCGAACGTGCACCTGATCGACTGCACGACCGACCCGATCCTGGAGATCACCGAGAAGGGCGTGCGCACGCAGTCGGGCGAGATCGAACTCGACATGCTGATCCTCGCCACCGGCTACGACGGACTGACCGGCGCGCTGCTGGCCTTCGACGTGGTCGGCCGCGACGGCCGCACGGTCAACGACAAGTGGAAGGACGGCGCGCGCTCGCACCTCGGCCTGATGATGGAAGGCTTCCCGAACCTGTTCATGACGACCGGCCCGAACGGCCCGGCCGCGCTCGCCAACATCATCCGGATCAGCGAGCACGACGTCGACTGGATCGCGGCGGCGATGGTGCACATGGAGAAGAACGGCCTCACGACCATCGAGCCGACCGCGAAGGCCGAGCAGGACTGGATGGACCTGGTCTACACGCTGTCGCAGCGCTCGCTGCTGCTGAAGGCCAAGACCTGGTACGTGGGCGCCAACGTGAAGGACAAGCCGCAGGGGCTGACGCTGTTCACGGGCGGCTTCATGCGCTACCGCGAGCATGCCGCGGCGGCCATTCAGAACGGCTACCAGAGCTTCGCTTTCGAGCACGCGAAGGAAGCCGCCACGGCATAGATCAGAGCGTGGGCAATTCCAGTTGCCCGACCAGGTTCGCGTACCGCTTCAGGAACACGCGGACGCGTCGCGAGAGCCGTCGTCCGATGCGGCACATGGCGGTCGGCCTGGCCGTCAGTCGAAGCGCACGTCGTGCGACGTGGTCACGCGGCAGAAGCGCTGCAGGTTCGACATCGCAGCCGCGTGCTCTTCGGCGCTCAGCGCGCAGCAGCAGTCCTCCAGCACCACCATCTCGAAGTCGCGGTCGTGCCCGTCGCGCACCGCGGCCTGCACCACGGCATTGGTCGAGATGCCCGAGCAGTAGATGCGGCGCACGTCGCGCCCGCGCAGGATCGCCTCGAGCTGCGTGCTGTAGA
>JAZKDL010000015.1:0-4319 GCA_040387575.1 Pseudomonadota bacterium | reverse complement strand
TGTCAGGCACGCTGCCAGGATTCGAAAGATAGTTTTCGTACATCTCTTCGACATAAGGCGCATTGCCGCCGAAGAGGTAGGTGTTGCCTTGATAGGCTTGAGATACGGACGAGGAATCGCTCATATTCCGCTGACTTTCGCTTCCCTGAAGGAAGCATTAGTTGGTTTAAGAAACCTTCCGCTACACGGCTGAACCGATTGGCGGATGCGACTGTGGCTAGGGAAGGGCCTGAGTACCTTGGCATTGTGCCACGTCAACCATGTGACATCGTTTCGCATGCTTGCAAGCCTTCAGGAAACGATGCGCTGGATCTTTTCCAGCACAAGCGGGTCGTCCATGGTGGTCAGATCGCCTGGATCACGCCGCTCGCAGACCGCCTGAATCGCCCGGCGCAACAGCTTGCCGCTGCGTGTCTTGGGCAGCCCTGTCACGAAATGCACCCGCGCCGGCCGCGCCAGCGCGCCGAGTTGGCTGGCGACCCGCTGCATGATTTCGCCTTCCAGTCGCAGCGCTGCTGCGTCGTCGGCCACGGCGTCGGCGTCCTTCGCCACTGCGAACGCGACGGCCACCTGCCCTTTGAGCGGATCGGCCACGCCGACCACCGCTACCTCGGCAACCGCCGGATGGCCCGAGATGCTCTCTTCGATCTCGCGCGTACCGAGCCGGTGGCCGGCGACGTTGATCACGTCGTCGGTGCGTCCGAGGATGTAGAAATAGCCGTCCGCATCGCGAATGCCCCAGTCGAAGGTCGAATAGACCGTCGTGCCCGGCACGCTCTTCCAGTAGGTGTCGACGAAACGCGCGTCGTCCTTCCAGATGGTCTGCATGAACCCGGGCGGCGTCGGCCCATCGATGACGACCACACCTTTCCGGTTCGGCTCCAGCAGTTCTTCTCCAGTGGACTCGTCCACGATCTTGACTCGCCAGCCGTACATCGGCACGCCAGGACTGCCGAACTTGCTCGGCTTCTTCTCGACGCCGTTGGCGATCGTGATGATGGGCCAGCCCGATTCGGTCTGCCAGTAGTTGTCGATGATCGGCACGCCGAGCCCGTCGCTGATCCAGCGCGCCGTCGGCTCGTCCAAGGGCTCGCCGGCCAGGAACAGTGCGCGCAGGCTGGAGAGGTCGTACTTCTTCAGCAGCGCCGGGTCCTGCTTCTTGAGCACCCGAACGGCGGTCGGCGCGCTGAACATCACGCTGACCTTGTACTTCTCGACCAGACGCCACCAGATGCCGCCATCGGGCTGGCGATCGATCCCCTGCGTGGGAAGGCCTTCGTACAGGATCGTCGCCATGCCGCCGATCAGCGGCCCGTAGACGATGTAGCTGTGCCCCACCACCCAGCCGATGTCGCTGGTGCAGAAGTACGTTTCGCCGGGCTTGCCGTCGAAGATGTGCGGGATGCTCGCGGCCAGCGCCACTGCGTAGCCGCCGGTGTCGCGCTGCACGCCCTTCGGCTTGCCGGTGGTGCCGCTGGTGTAGATCGTGTAGCTGATCTCGGTCGATTCGAGCCAGACGCAGGGCACCTGCGTACCTGCATGTTGCTCGGCCAGGGCGTCCATGCGGTGGTCGCGTCTGGGCACGATCTCCATCGGCGCCAACCCGCGATCGGCCAGCAGTACGGCTTCGGGCTTGTGGCGGGACAGGCGGATCGCCTCGTCGAGCAGCGGCTTGTACGCGATGACCTTGCCGCCGCGCGAGCCGCCGTCTGCGCTGACCACGACCTTGGGCTCGGCGTCCTCGATGCGGCTGGCGAGAGAGCCGCTGGCGAAGCCGCCGAACACGACGCAATGAATCGCCCCGATGCGGGCGCAGGCGAGCATCGCGAAGACGGCCTGAGGGATCATCGGCATGTAGATCAGAACCCGGTCGCCGCGGCCGACGCCCAGCGCCAGCAGGCTCGCTGCGGTGACCTGCACTTCCGCGTGCAATTGCGCGAAGGTCCAGCTTCGCTCGATGCCCGTTTCAGTGGAAACGAAGTGCAACGCGGGCTGATCGCCGCGCGCAGCCAGATGGCGATCGATCGCGTTATGGCAGAGGTTGGTGCGGCCACCGACGAACCAGCGGACGAATGGCGGCCGGGTCGTATCCAGGATCTGCTCGGGCGACGTCTGCCAATCGATCAGCTTCGCCTGCTCGGCCCAGAAGGCCTCGGGCGAATCGATGGAATGGCGGTAGAAATCTTCGTAGCTGGGCATGTCTCTTGTTCTCCGGTCGACACCGGCCGTTGCCGGGTCCCCGAGTCTCAAGCTTCGACTTTGCTGGCAGCTGACGCAACCCGCGACAACCCGAATGCCGCGTGCCGCGTACGCCCCGGTCGGCCGACTGAGGCGTTAACGGATCAGCGCCTGGAATTCCTTGAACGCCGGATGTTCGGCGCTGCGCAGCCATTCGAAACCGACCATTTCCGTGGTCACGAGTTCGGCGCCCGCACCGGCCAGACGGTCGAACGCGGCATCGCGGTTGCGCTCGGTGCGCGAACTGCAGGCGTCGGTCACGACCCAGACTTCGAACTCGTCTTCCAGCAGATCGAGCGCGGTCTGCAGCAGGCAGACATGCGCCTCGAACCCGGCGATGACGATGGTGTTTCGCTCTTCTGCCGCGGCCGCTGGCTTCTGCAGGTGCTTCGGCAGGCTGCGCGCATTGCCTTGGGGCGCCTTGGCCGGTGGACGCAGCCACTCGCCCAGCCCTTCTTCGACACCGCTGAAGTGCATCTTGGCGAGCGTGCGCTGGCAAAGGCTTCGGATGTCCGGCAGGTTTTCGCCCAGTTTGGACGGGTTCTGCTCGGTGCCCCAGGCGGGCACGTCGACCATCTTCGCCATCTTGGCAAGCCGAACGGCATTGGCGGATGCCGCATCGGCCTCGAAGATGGCCGGGATCAGGCGGGCCTGGTAGTCGACCAGGACGAGTTGCGATTGGGAGGCGTCGAGCAGCATGGAAATCCTTCGAAAAACTGGGCCAGGCGACCTTCCGCCTGAACAGGCCGGAATTAGACCGTATCGCCAGACCGGCGCGCCGCCACGACACAGCACAGGCCATCGCGCCCTATCGCCCTATCGCCCTATCGCCCTATCATGCGCGGCGCCCACATCGGTCCAGCGCAGCTCTATCCCTCCTCATGGCAAAGGCAAGCTTCATGCACGCCGTCGACTCTTCTTCGCGCAGCACCCGCTTCCGGCGGCTCATCCCGCTCGCAGCGCTGGTGGGCATCTGCACGACCACCTTGTTGGCGGCGGGCTGCGTCGCGCTGCGTTCCCCGAACCGGCCGATGTACACGGTGGCCGAGTCCAGTGCCTGCACCGCACACGCCGACACCTTGCTGGTGATGCTGCCAGGCGCCTATTCGAACCTCGACGAGTTCGTGCGCGAAGGCTTCATCGCCGCCGTGCAGCAGAACCGGCTGGCCGTCGATGTGCTCCGCGTCGAGGCCCATCTCGGCTACTACGAGAAGAACAGCTTCGTCGAGCGGCTGCGCGAGGACGTGATCGCGCCCGCGCAGGCACGCGGCTACCGCGCGATCTGGATCGCCGGCATTTCCATCGGCGGCTTCGGCGGACTGATCTATGCGCAGGAGCGCCCGGGCGAGCTCGCCGGCGTGGTCGCGCTGGCGCCTTATCTCGGCGAGCAGGCCATCGCGCGCGAGGTCGCCGACGCTGGCGGGCTGCTGCGCTGGACGCCGTCGGCAACGCCGGAAGCCACGCCACGCCGCGCCAACGAGATCCGGCTCTGGCAGTCGCTCAGGGGTTATGCCGATCCGCCGGCGAACCGACTGCCGCCGCTTTACCTGGGCTACGGCACAGCCGATCGCTTTGCAGCGGGCAACGGACTGCTGGCGGATGTGCTGCCGGCCGGTCGGACCTTCAGGACGGAGGGCGGGCATGACTGGGCGCCCTGGCGCCGCCTCTGGCTCACGATGTTGCCGACGCTGCCGCTGCCGCATTGCGCACCCTGATCGATTCGCGCCATCGACGCGTGCATTTCAGTCCGGCTGCAGTCGCAGCAACTTGCCGTCCGATTCGTCGGTCAGCACGTACAGCAGGCCATCCGGGCCCTGCTTCACGTCGCGAATGCGTGCGCGCCGGTCTTCGAGCAGCTTGTGCTCTTCGGCAACCTTGCCATTGCGCAGCACGATGCGGTCGAGGTGGCCGAACTTCAGCGAGCCGACGAACAGGTTCCCTTTCCACGCCGGACCGTATCGGTCGCTGGTCAAAAAGGCCATTCCCGATGGCGCGATCGACGGCACCCAGTAGTGCAGAGGCTGCGCCATGCCGTCGCGTGCCGTGATGCCATCGCCGATCGGACCACCGCCGTAGTTCTC
>JAZKDL010000014.1:0-8388 GCA_040387575.1 Pseudomonadota bacterium | reverse complement strand
CAGGCCATGATCGGTGAAACCTGGGAACTGAAGCTGCAGTAGTCTTTACTGCATGAACCAGCCATGGCTGACCACCAGCGACTGGCCGGTCAGCGCGTTGGTCGGGAAGGCCGCGAACATCAGCGCGACCTGGGCCACGTCGTCGGTGGTGGTGAATTCGCCATCGACCGTTTCCTTCAGCATCACGTTCTTGACGACCTGTTCCTCGGTGATGCCCAGCGTCTTCGCCTGTTCGGGAATCTGCTTCTCGACCAGCGGCGTGCGTACGAAGCCCGGGCAGATCACATTGGCGCGCACACCATGCTTGGCGCCTTCTTTCGCGACCGTCTTGCACAGCCCGATCAGCCCGTGCTTGGCCGTGACGTAAGGCGCCTTGAGGACCGACGCTTCCTTGGAATGCACCGACCCCATGTAGATCACGCTGCCGCCACGGCCTTGCGCGTACATGTGCTTCAGGCAGGCGCGGGTCGTGAGAAAGGCGCCGTCCAGATGGATTGCGAGCATCTTCTTCCAGTCGGCAAAGGAGAACTCGTCGATCGGATGAACGATCTGGATGCCCGCGTTGCTCACCAGGATGTCGATGCCGCCGAAGGCCTTGGCCGCCTCCGCGACGGCCGCATCGACCTGCTCTTCGCTCGTGACGTCGACGGCCACGCCGATCGCCTGCGCACCGGTCGCGACCAGCTCGGCGGCGGTGGCGTCGGCCGCGGCCTTGTTGAGGTCGGCGATGACGATCTTGGCGCCCTCCTTCGCGTACACGATGGCGATCTCCTTGCCGATGCCGCTGGCCGAGCCCGTGATGAAGGCGACCTTGTCCTTGAGTTGCATGCCTGTTCCTTGTGTGTTGAATAAAAACGAAAAACGGTTGGCCGGCGGCGCCGCAATCAGCGTGCCCGCTTCGGCAACCGCGTCGCGCCGCCATGCAGGTCGAGCGCGGGCCGCCGCACCTGGGGCGCGTCCGTCACGGCCATGTCGTACGTGGTCACGCCGTTCTCGGTCGCGCTCTCGAGCCACTCCGGATGCGCGAGCGCATGGCGCATGTCGCGCATGCCGGCTTCCCAGTGCTCGATCACGGTGCTGCGCGAGAACTCGTAGTCCTTCGATTCGAGCTCGTAGGGCTTGTTGCGGTAGATCAGGTGGACGATGTCGATCGGCTGGTGCGTCATGTGCGAACGGAGCGCAGCCACGCTCGGATCGTCGCGCAGACGCGCCGGCAGCTTGGCGACCAGATCGGCCAGCGCCTGCTGCAGGTTGAGATTGGCCGACAGCGCGTCGGTGTTCATGCGCGTCCGACTTGAATAGATGATGTCCTTCTGGCGCTGCGCGACTTCAGACAGCGTGTGCGGCATGTTGCCGCGCGCGCTGAACAGGTCGACCTGCAGCACCACCAGCGGACGCGTGCGCGGATGCTCGTCGAGCACGTACTGCAGCGGCGTGTTCGACACGATGCCGCCGTCCCAGTAGTCCTCGCCATCGATGTGCACGGGCGGAAAGCCGGGTGGCAACGCGCCGCTGGCCATGATGTGTTCGGCGCCGATCCGTTGCGTCGTGTTGTCGAAGTAGATCGAGTTCCCATTGCGCACATTCACCGCGCCGACGCTGAGTCGCATCTCACCGCTGTTGATGCGGTCGAAGTCGACCAGCCGCTCGAGCGTTTCCTTGAGCGGCGCCGTGTCGTAGTAGCTCAGCACTGGCGCTGCGCCGCCCAACAGCAGCGAGGGGTCGAGCCGCGGCTTGAAGAAACCCGGAATGCCGAACAGTGCGGCCGACGTGGCGCTCCACTGGTTGAGCGCGCTTCGCTCGCCGAGACCGGCCGGCACGCGCTGCCCGATGCCCGATGACACCTGATGCCAGAACTCGCGCAGCCGGGCGACTCGGTGTTCAGGCGCATTGCCCGCGATCAGTGCCGCATTGATCGCGCCGATCGATACCCCGGCCACCCAGTCCAGCCTGGGCTGGCGTTCGAAGAAGGCGTCGTACACGCCGGCCTGATAGGAGCCGAGGGCGCCGCCGCCCTGCAAGACGAGGGCGCGGTCTGCGGTCCGCATGACGGCGCCGGATGCCGGCAGCCGCTTGGCCGCATGTTTTGCTGAAGTCATCCCGCTATTGAACACCCGGAAGATGTCGGCTGCCGAACGCGGGACATCCTCACATCTTCGGCAGCAGTTGTCCGCGAATCTCTCCCCCCGGATTGGCCGCAGTATGGACGTTGGCGTACCACTTGCCCGCCGCCAAATCGGCTGCCTGCGCCGGCGTGAGCGTCGCCGTGCCTTCGATCGGACTCGCAGGATTCAGGAAGGGCACAACCACGCCGGCATTGGCACCGGCAATCGCCGGCCCGTGGAAATGCGCCATGGTGGCGGGGCCGGTTAGACCGGAATAGGTGATCCGGTACTTGAGCGTGTTGTTGGTCTTGTCGAACCAGGCCTCGGCCAGACCGGTGGCACGGCTCGCGTTCGGTGGCACCTCGCTGGCCGCGCTCATCGCGCCGATGAAGGGCGCTGTGGCAGGGGCGCCGGGCATCATGCCGCAGCCTGCGAGCACCGCGCTGGCGGCACCGGCAACCAAAGCCATACGGAGAAGGGAACGGGTTCGGTTCATGTCGATAGCCGCAAATGCGAGCGAAGGTGAATTGGACCTGAAGCATAGGACCGCCGCATTGCGCCGCGTTGTCGGCCTTCGCCTCGAAATGCCGGCCCGACTGCACCTTGCCCGTTTTTCTGCCGATGTGCAGCACCTCTTAAGAACCGGCTAAGTAAAGGCTGGTCCAGTGATCGCGTGCACGAATTTCGATGCGCTTGAAAGGAAGGTCTTCAAATGAACATCCAACGCCATGCCGCCCGATGGAGCCTGGTGCTCGCCATGGCCATTCCCGTCCTCGCGCTCGCGCAAGCGGGCCCATCGACCACATCTGCCCACGAGCCGACCATCGACCAGATCTACAAGGCCGCGGAAGCCGGCCGCCTCGGCGAAGCCGACGCCATGATTGCGCGCGTACTGACTGCGCATCCGGACAGCGGAAAGGCGCACTTCGTCCATTCCGAACTGTTGGCGAAGGAAGGCCATCTTTCTGCTGCGCGCGCCGAGTATGCAAAGGCGAACGAATTGGCCCCCGGCCTGCCGTTCGCGAAGCCGCAGGCGGTCGCCGGCCTTCTGCAGCGTATCGACGCCTCAATGACCACGACCACCGCGACCACCGCAAGCCGCGCCGCGGACACGCGTGCGACGGCGCCCGTTGCGCAGTCGACCGAGTCTGGCGGCTTCGGGCTGCCGGCCAAGATCGGGTTGGTCGTGCTGATCGGAGCCGCCGCGGTGTGGGTGTTCCGTCGTCGTCCGTCGCAGGTCGGCCCCACCATGAATGCTGCGACGGGATATCCGGCAGCGGCTCCTGGCGGCACGGGCTACGCCGCGCCGTCCTACGCCGGCATGCCGGCCGGCTACGCCCCCGCGGCACCTGGCTACGGCCCGGCTCCGGCAGCCTCCGGCAGCGGACTCGGCGGCGCGCTCATGACGGGCGCGGCGATGGGGCTGGGCGCCGTGGCGGTCGAAGAAGCGGTGCGGCACTTCACCCACCGCGATGACCGTTCGGACAACGTCGTGGTGAACGACCGTGCGCCGCCTCCAGGCTTCGGTGACCGGCTCGGCCCGGACGTGAACGCCGACATGGGCGGCAATGACTTCGGTCTGACGGACGCAGGGTCCTGGGACAGCGGTGGCGGCACGGACGACAGCAACGGTTGGTAGTCGCCTCGTTGTAGGGCTGATGTAGCCCATTGCCCCCAACGGGAGGACTAGGAAACGCGCTTGGCCACCACGGTTGAACCATCGCGCGTCGGCGATGCATCCGCGGAACCCGGCTGCGGCGCCGACTTCAGCGAACCGTAGGAATGCGCATAGACCCAGGTGAACTCGGCGCCCAGCAGGAAGATCTGGGCCGAGTAGTACACCCACACCAGCACGACGACCAGCGAGCCGGCCGCGCCATAGCCCGAGGCCACGCTGCTCTTGCCGATGTACAGGCCGATCAGGTGCTTGCCGATCGTGAAGAGCAGCGCGGTCACACCGGCGCCCACCCACACGTCGCGCCACTGAACGCGCACGCGCGGCATCAGCTTGTAGATCATCGCGAACACGACCGTGACCATCGCGAAGCTGAAGATGAAGTTGACGGCCTGCGCGAGCGTGGCCCAGCCGCCGAACACCGGCGACCACCACTTGCCCAGCGCCGCCAGCGCCGCACTGGCAACCAGCGACACCATCAGCAGGAAGCCGATGCCCATGATCATGCTGAACGACAGCAGCCGTACCCGCACGATGCCCATCACACCGCTGCTCTTGTCGAGCGCCGGCGCGCGCCAGATGCGGTCCATCGCGTCCTGCAGTTCGCCGAACACGGTGGTCGCGCCAACGACCAGCAGCACGATGCCGATCACCGTGGCGATCAGCCCTTCGGTCGGCTTGTTGACCGCTTCGAGCATGCCCTGCACGGCCAACGCGCCCTGGGCGCCCATCAAGCCGGAGAGCTGCGCGAAGATTTCGCCCCGCGCCGCCTCTTCGCCGAACACCAGGCCGGCCACCGAAATGACGATCAGCAGCAACGGCGCCACCGAGAACACGGTGTAGTAGGCCAAGGCGGCGCCCATGCTGGGCGCGTAGTCGTTCTTCCAGGATGAAAAGGCTTGAACGGAGAGGTCGAAGAGTTCGCGTGGCTTCATGCAGCGAGTGTGGCAGCGCACGCAGGCCGCGACTGTCGGCGCAGCGCCCGGCGGATTGCCGGGACGCCGCCGATAATCCGCAGCCATGCATCCGGCCCCTCCCGCCGCGGCGGCTTCGACCGACCGCCCCCGCCCCGAGTCGATCCGCGACCTCTTCTTTTCCTTCACATGGCTGGCGCTGCAGGGCTTCGGCGGCGTGCTGGCCATCGTGCAGCGCGAAATGGTGGAGAAGAAGCGCTGGCTCACACCGGAAGAATTCCTCGAGGACTGGGCCGTCGCCCAAGTCATGCCGGGCCCGAACGTGATCAACCTGTCGCTGATGATCGGCGACCGGCACTTCGGCTGGCGCGGTGCGATGGCGGCGGTCGCCGGCATGCTCACGGTGCCGCTCGTCATCATCCTCGCGCTGGCGCTGCTGTATGCGCACTTCTCGGGCGACCCGCAGGTCGCCGGTGCGCTGCGCGGCATGGGCGCCGTGGCCGGCGGGCTCATCGCGGCCACCGGCATCAAGCTGATCCCGCAGTTGCGCACGCATCCGCTCGGCTTCGGCGTCTGCCTGGCGATCGTGGCCGTGGTGTTTGGCTTGATCGCACTGGCGCAGGTGCCGCTCGGCTGGGTGCTGATCGTGGTCGGCGGCTGCGCCTGCGGCGCCACTTGGCGGAGGATCCCGCAATGACCATCGTGATGCACTGGCACGACTGGCTCGCGCTCTTCGCGCAGTACATGATGCTGTCGCTGCTCTCGGTCAGCGGCGCCATCACCACCGTGCCCGACATGCACCGCTTTCTGGTCGACCGCCACGGCTGGCTGACCGACGCGCAATTCAGCTCGTCGATCGCGATCGCGCAAGCCGCGCCCGGGCCGAACGTGCTGTTCGTCGCGCTGATGGGATGGAACGTCGGCATCAATGCGGGCGGTGGCATCGGCGCCGGTCCGCAGGCCTGGCTGCTGGGGCTGTTCGGACTCGCGATCACGATGCTCGGGATCATGGTGCCCAGCACGACCTTGACGTACTTCGCAACGCGCTGGGGCCACCGCAACCGCACGCGGCGCGAGGTGCGCGCGTTCAAGCAGGGCATGGCGCCCGTGGTGGTCGGCCTGCTGATCGCCACCGGCTGGGTGCTGGCCGCGGGTAACCATGTCGGCAACGCGCCCGTCTGGCACATCTGGCTGCTCACCGGCGCCGCCGCCTTTATCGTGTGGCGCACCCGCATCCACCTGTTGTGGCTGTTGGGCGCCGGTGCGCTGCTTGGCGCAGCCGGTTTCGTCTGAACTCTTTCCCTCCTGGACTTTGTCACCCATGCAACTCCGCCCGCTCGGCCGCTCCGGCCTCGATGTCTCACCGCTCGCTTTCGGCGGCAACGTGTTCGGCTGGACCGTCGACGAATCGACCTCCTTCCGCCTGCTCGACGCCTGGCTCGACGCCGGCTTCAACTTCGTCGACACCGCCGACGTCTACTCGGCCTGGGCGCCGGGCCACGTCGGCGGCGAGTCCGAAACCATCATCGGCAAGTGGCTCAAGCAGACCGGCAAACGCAATCGCGTGGTGCTGGCAACCAAGGTCGGCAAGCCGATGGGCGAAGGCAAGGTCGGCCTGTCGCCGGCCTACATCCGCGAAGCCGTCGACGCGTCGCTCAAGCGCCTGAAGACCGACCACATCGATCTCTACCAGTCGCACGACGACGACGCCAACACGCCGCTGGAAGATTCGCTGGGCACCTTCGCCGAGCTGATCAAGGCGGGCAAGGTGCGGGCCATCGGCGCGTCCAACTACACCGCGCCGCGACTGGCCGAAGCGCTCGACGTGTCGGAACGGCTCGGCCTTCCGCGCTACGAGAGCTTGCAGCCGCTCTACAACCTGTATGACCGCGCCGTGTTCGAGGACGCGCTCGAACCGCTGTGCCTGGAACGAGGCGTCGGCGTGATCAACTTCTACGCGCTGGCGGCGGGCTTCCTGACGGGCAAGTACCGCACCGCCGCAGATGCCCAGAAGAGCGCGCGCGGCGCGAACACGACCAAGAAGTACCTGAACGACCGTGGTCTGGCCATCCTGGCGGCGTTGGACATCGTCGCCGCCAAGCACGGCGTGACGCCGGGCCAGGCCGCCATCGCCTGGCAGATTGCGCGGCCGTCCATCACGGCGCCAATCGCCAGCGCGAGCTCGATCGCGCAGCTGAACGAATTGACGACGGCTGCGACGCTGAAGCTGGATGCCGAATCGATCGCCGCGCTGGACAAGGCGAGCGCTGAATAGTCCGCGACCGTCTGAGGCGCCCAAGACGCCAGAACCAGAGAACCGCACCGCCGCTTCCGTGCGGTCCGGTTGCCGGTAGGCTCGCTCCCACACCGATTGGGCACGCACGCCGCCCGGCGCACCGGGCGCGACGTGCGACATCTCTCGAATTGAAATTTCCGGAGAGTTCCATGTCCTTTGCGCTCTACATGATCGGTTTCGTGATCTTCCTGGCCGGCTTGGTGTGGGGAGCGTCCGTGGCAGGTGTGCCTACGCTGTACATCGGCATCGGTGCGTTGATCCTGCTGGGCATCGGAATCTTCAGCGGCGTCGGCCGCACACGAGGCAAGGACCCGTCGCAGTAGTCAACGCGGAGTGTGGTATGGGCCAAGCGGCCCGCCGCTCTGCCATTCGAACTCAAGCGGCTGGCCGCAGCATCAGTGCGAAAAGCTCGCTTTTGAAGTGAATGTCCAGCTTCGTGAAAGCCCGGTTGCGGTAGGTCTTGACTGTTGGCAAGCCAAGGCCGGTGTGCGCCGCGATGCCGTCATGCGTCATGCCATCAAGAATGAGTGCACAGATCTGGAGTTCTCGCGGTGTCAGATCGGGCCGCAGCGCCTGAAGCCGGTCGACCGGCCGATCCGCAGATTTGTCAGGCGCCATCGACAGATGCTTGCGCGTCATCGCCATCAGGATCGATCCCAGCGCTCCGAAATCCGCCAGTTCCGCATCCCGCAAAGCGCGCTGGTGCGTGTGCCGATAGACGTTGAGCGCAAACAGCCCACCGTCAACTTCTGCACTCACCACCGACACGCGCTCCGAAACGCCATGTGCGTCGTACACCTTGGTCCGATGTTCGAGCGGAACTTCGGCCGCGGTGATGTGGCACACCCGCAATCCGCTGGCGTCGGGGCCAGGTGAGGCACCGAAACTGCGATCGCTGCCTACCGGTCCTGACAGGTATGCACGCCAGCAGTCGCGGGTCGTATCCGTCACGCCCAGGCTGGCCGACATGAAGATGGTCGGCCGGGGGCCGGTGCGGTAGACCGAAAGAGATGCGGCCGGCAGAGTTCCGCGCAACGCCCCGAGGAGTGAGCGTCCGAAGGCGGGTTCCCCCAGGACGGGGATGACCTCGGTCACGCACGCTGCGAATGCGGCGGCGCTCGACGAGGCGGGGGAAGCTGACCAGGTTCTCATGGCATCGGGAATTTCCGTCATCTTCAGGGATGACAGCGAACGGCGAGTACCGGATTTACGCTAGCCAGATGCCTATATTTCATAACGATCCGCTTGCTGCGCCGGCGCTCTCGTATTTTGCCGACCTGGCAGTCGACGTCGGCACGCCTCAGGTGCTGGGCCACGGCCCGCGCGGCGTGCGCCGCGTCGTTCCGATCCACGGTGGCACCGCGCGCGGCGAAGGCTGGACGGCGCGCGTGCTGCCCG
>JAZKDL010000013.1:0-2219 GCA_040387575.1 Pseudomonadota bacterium | reverse complement strand
CCGCTCAACAACATCGTCTCGGCCGTGAAGAACGCGCTGGAACAGACCCCGCCGGAACTCGGCGCCGACATCGCCGACCGCGGCATGATGCTGACCGGCGGCGGCGCATTGCTGCGCGACCTGGACCGCCTGCTGGCCGAGGAAACCGGCCTGCCGGTGCTGGTTGCCGAAGACCCGCTGACCTGCGTGGTGCGCGGCTGTGGCATCGCGCTGGAACGCATGGACCGACTGGGAAGCATCTTCACCAGCGAGTGAGATTGGCTCGCCCCCAGGTCGCGCGCACTGCGTGTCGCGCTCCCACCCCCTACCGGGGGCGGTGCCTGCGGCCCGGTGGAGCCGGTTCCGCGGCACCTCACGAAAAGGGCACAGGGGCTGGCTGGTTTGATTTCCGTTCATTGGCTTCTGACGGCACACTTCGCTCATGCCACTCGGTACGCTCGACCGCACGGCGCCACCCCTGTTCAACCAGGGACCTTCGGCGCTCAGCAAGCTGATTCTGTTCAGCGCGCTGGCGCTGTTCCTGATGGTGGCCGATGCGCGCTTCCATCTCGTGCAGCCGGTCCGCGTGGCGATCGGTGCCGTGCTCTATCCGGTGCAATGGCTCGCGATCAAGCCGGTGCAGATGTTCGTGGGCGGCGGCCGTTACTTCGAGGACCTGCAACTCGCGCAGCGCCGTGAATCCGAGGCGCGCCAGGCGCTCGCGCTGCAGGCGGAGCGCGCTGGCCAGGCCGAGGCGCTCGCACAGGACAACGTCCGCCTGCGCTCGATGCTCGAACTGCGCCAACTGACGCAGACGCCCGGCCGCGCAGCCGAGGTGCTCTACGACGCGGCCGACCCGTACACACGCAAGATCGTGATCGATCAAGGGCTCACGAACGGCGTGGTCGCGGGTTCGCCGGTGATCGACGAGCACGGCGTATTGGGTCAGGTCACGCAGGTGCAGCCGTTCTCCAGCGAAGTCACGCTGGTGATCGATCGTGACCTTGCGATTCCAGTCCAGAACACCCGCACCGGCGCGCGCAGCGTGGCATTCGGCGATGCCAATGCGCACGGTGGCGGGCTCGAGCTGCGCTTCATGGCCGCGAACTCGGATCTCCAGGAGGGCGACCTGCTGGCGACCAGCGGCGTCGACGGCGTCTATCCGGCCGGCGTGCCGGTCGCGAAGATCGTGCGCATCGAGCGGCGTGCCGATTCGGGATTCGCACGCATCTACTGCGCACCGCTCGCCAAGGTGACGGCGGCGCGCTACGTGCTGGTGCTGTCGCCGGTCGGGCCTGCAAAGGCACCGCCCGCGCCGGCAGCGGCGCCCGCGACACCTGCGCCCGCCAAAAAGAAGACGGACAAGGTGGAAAAAGCCGAGAAGCCGGAAGCCAAGGCTGACGCCAGGAAAGAAAAGGCAACGCCATGATCATGCGTCCGGGGCAACAGCAGCTGTTGCTGCCCGTCAGCCCGCTCTTCATCTGGACGAGCCTCGTGGTCGCGATGCTGCTCGACATGGTTCCGCTCGGGCGTGGCGCCTGGACGCCCGATGTGCTCGCGCTGGTGATCGTGTTCTGGTCGGTGCACCAGCCCACGCGCGTTGGCATCGGCGCGGCCTTCGTGTTCGGGCTGTTCATGGATGTGCACCAGTCCGCCATGCTGGGCCAGCACGCGCTGTCCTATACGACGCTGGGTTTCTGTGCGATCACGCTGCATCGTCGGCTGCTCTGGTATCCGGTGCTGCTGCAGGCGCTCCAGCTGATCCCGCTGTTCGCGCTGTCGCATGCGATCGAGCTGATCATCCGCATGGTGGGTGGCGGCGTGTTCCCGGGCTGGACGATCCTGATCTCGCCCGTACTCGAGGCCGTGCTGTGGCCGATCGCGTCGCTGCTGCTGCTCGCGCCGCAGCGCCGCACGCCGGATCCGGACGCCAACCGACCGCTGTGATTACACGCGCCGACTGCGGCTGCATCTGCCGTCGTATTTGCCACCGCAGCGCGCCCGTCCTATTCTCGACTTCGCCATGACCGAAATACGCAACGTCGCTGCCGACCTCGCCCGCTTCAAGCGACGGGTGCTCGCGATCTGCCTCGTGGTGCTGACGGCCTTCGGGCTGCTTTCTGCGCGTCTCGTCTATCTGCAGGTGGTGCGGCACGAAGACTTGGCGGAGCAGGCCGAAAGCAACCGCACGGCCATCGTGCCGGTGGTGCCCAACCGCGGTCTGATCCTCGATCGCAACG
>JAZKDL010000012.1:0-3368 GCA_040387575.1 Pseudomonadota bacterium | reverse complement strand
GCGGGTTGGTCGACAGCGCGCGGCCGATCGCCAGCATCTGCTGCTCGCCGCCCGACAGCTGGTTGCCCATGTTGGTCCGGCGTTCCTTCAGGCGTGGGAACAGCGCGTAGAGGCGATCGAGATCCCAGGCGTCGCGCAGGCCGTTGCGGTGGTCGGCGAAGGCGATCAGATGCTCTTCGACCGTGAGGTTCGGGAAGCACTGGCGGCCTTCGGGCACGATCGCCACGCCGAGCCGCGCGATCGCATCCGCGCGCAGGCCCTTGAGGTCGGTGCCGCCGAAGCGCACGCTGCCCTTGCGCAGGCCGATCGCGCCGATCAGCGTCTTGATGGTCGTGCTCTTGCCCATGCCGTTGCGCCCGAGCAGCGTCGTGACCTGGCCGGCCGGGATGTCGAGCTCGACGCCGAACAGCACCTGGCTGGCGCCGTAGCCGGCTTCGAGGCCGCGTGCTTCCAACAGTGGCGGTGCGCTCATTGAAATACCTCCGTGCGCCGCACTGCGGTGCGAGCTTGCCTGGGGCGGCCCGACGCGACGCTCATGCCGCAGCCCCTTCCTCGGTGCCGAGGTAAACCGCCTGCACCTGCGGATTGCCACGGATCTCGTCGACGCTGCCCGACACCAGCACCTTGCCGTAGACCAGCACCGAGATGCGGTCGGCCAGCTCGAAGACCGCCTTCATGTCGTGCTCGATCAGCAGGATGGCCATGTCTTTCTTCAGCGTGTGGATCAGTTCGGTCATGCGCTCGGAATCTTCCGGGCCCATGCCGGCCATCGGCTCGTCGAGCAGCAGCAGCTTGGGCCGCGCGGCAAGCGCCAGCGCCACGTCGAGCTTGCGTTGCGCGCCGTGCGACAGCGTGCCGGCGGCGCGGTCCATCTCGCGCGCGAGGCCGACGCGCTCGCCCAGCGCCTGCGCGATGTCGACCAGCGGCTTCTCGGCGCTGCGGTCCTTGAAGAAGCGCAGGCTGCTGCCCGAGTGCGCCTGCGCGGCGAGCATCAGGTTGTCGCGCACCGAGGCCTCGCGGAAGATGCTCGTGATCTGGAAGCAGCGCGACAAGCCGTGCCGCACGCGTGCATGCATCGGCAGCGGCGTGAGGTCGACGCCGTCGAGCGTCACGCGGCCGGCGTCTGGCGCGTACAGCCCCGAGATCAGGTTGACCAGCGTGGACTTGCCCGCGCCGTTCGGTCCGATCAGCGCGTGGATCTCGCCCGCGCTCACGTCGAGCGTGACGTGGTCGGTGGCCAGCAGCGCGCCGAAATTCTTGACCAGTCCTTCGACCTGGAAGAGGCTCATGCGGCTTCTCCCGTGGCGGCGTCTGGTGTTCCGGGAGCCTTGCGCGTCCAGCGGTCGAAGATGCTCGCCAGGCCGCGCGGCGCGAGGAACACGATCGCGATCAGCAGCAGGCCGAGCGGCATGTGCCAGTACTCGGTGAACTGCTTGACGATCTCCTCGAGCCCGATCCACACCGCGGCGCCGATCGGCCCGCCCCAGCGCCGGCCCACGCCGCCGATGATGATCATCACCATCAGCGTGGCCGACTGCGTCCAGTGCATCGCCGACGGGCTCACGAAGTTGTTGTGCGACACCAGCAGCGCACCGGCCAGCCCGGCGAACGCACCGGCCACCATGAAGGCCACGAGCTTGAGCTTGAACACCGGGAAGCCCATCGCCTGCATGCGCGTCTCGTTGTCGCGGATGCCGGTCAGCGCATGGCCGAAGCGCGACACGGTGGCGCGGTTCAGCGCCAGCATCGACAGCACGAAGAGCACCAGCACGGTCCAGTAGAAGGTCGGCTCGTCGGTGCTGTCGAGCCCGAGGCCGAAGGTCGGGCGCGCCGCGAGGTTGTAGCCGTCGTCGCCGCCATAGGTTCGCAGCGACACCGCGATGTAGTACAGCATCTGCGCGAAGGCCAGCGTGATCATGATGAAGTACACGCCGCGAGTGCGCAGCGCGATCAGGCCGATCAGACCGGCCACCAGCCCGGCGACCACCATCGCCGCGGGCCACATCGCCCAGGCCGACGTGGCGCCCGCGTCGGCCATGGCGACCAGCGTGTACGCACCCACGCCCAGGAAGCCGATATGGCCCAGCGCGGCCATCCCGCCGAAGCCGAGGATGAAGTTGAGGCTCGCCGCCGCCAGCGCGAAGATCAGCGCGCGGCGAACGAAGCTCACGTAGAAATCCAGCCCCAGCGACGGCGCCACCAGCGGAAACACCGCCAGCAGCGCGATCACGGCCCAGGGCAGCCAGCGCTCAAACTTCATGGAAGTCGCTCATTTCAAAACACACGACAGGTCAGCCTCTGGCCGGGAACAGGCCGGCCGGCTTGAATGCCAGGATGCCGGCCATCAGCGCATAGGTCGCGAGGCCGGCGATCACCGGGCCGAGGTCGGACACCAGCGTCGGCGGCAGGAAGCTGCGCAGCGCCACCGGCACGAAAGCGCGGCCGATGGTGTCGACCATGCCCACCAGCATCGCCGCGACGAAGGCGCCACGGATCGAGCCGATGCCGCCGATCACCAGCACCACCAGCGACGGGATGATGATTTCTTCGCCCATGCCGATCTGCACCGCCGTCAGCGGCCCCATCAGCGCGCCCGCCAGTGCGGCGAGCGCCGCGCCGAGCAGGAACACCAGCGAGAAGATGCGGCCGACGCGCACGCCCATGAACTCGGCCATCGGCCGGTTCGACGCGCCCGCGCGCACCAGCATGCCGACGCGCGTGTGGTTGACCAGCAGGTACAGGCCCAGCGCCACCAGCAGGCCGGCGGCGAGGATCACGAGGCGATAGGCGGGGTAGGGCAGTTCGGGCAGCAGCTGCACCGGCCCCGACAGCGCGGCCGGTGCCGACGCCATGATCGGCGCCGGGCCCCAGATCATCTTGACCGCGTCGTCCGCGACCAAGATCAGGCCGAAAGTCGCGAGCACCTGCGACAGGTGGTCGCGGCCATAGAGGCGCCGCACCAGCAGCCATTCAAGCAGCACCGCCAGCAGCACGATCACCACCAGCGCCGCGAGCACGGCCGCCACGAAGGAGCCGCTCTGCGTGTGCACCTGCGCCGCCACGTAGGCGCCGCCCATGAACAGCGAACCGTGCGCGAGGTTCATCACGTCCATGATGCCGAACACCAGCGTGAGCCCCGCCGCGAGCAGGAACAGCATCAGCCCGTAGCCCAGGCCGTTGAGCATCTGCTCGATGAAAAGAATCAGGGTCATGTCTCAGTTCTCAATTCCAGAAACACCGCGGAACCGGCTTTGCCGGGCCGCTGGTGTTGCCCCCGGAAGGGGGTTGGCGAAAGGCGACACGCAGTGCGCCGAAGCCTGGGGGAGAGTCAAGACATCTTGCACTGGTCGTGGTACGCGTCGCGGTAG
>JAZKDL010000011.1:0-4222 GCA_040387575.1 Pseudomonadota bacterium | reverse complement strand
TGGCGTACACCTCGCCCGCGTTGTCGTCCTCGTCCTCGTAGACGAACACGATGTCGAGATCGCTGCCGTAGCCCAGCTCTTTGCCGCCCAGCTTGCCGTAGCCAATGATCGCGAACTGCGGCTGCTCGCGGTGCCGGTTGCGCACGTGCGGCCAGCACCAGCGCGCGGTGACGCGCAAGGTCGCGTCGGCCAGCGCGCTCAGGTCGTCGGCCACCTGCTCCACCGTGATGCGGCCGTCGACGTCGCGGGCCAGCGTGCGGAACAGCTCCGCATGGTGCGCGTGGCGCAGCAGGTTGAGCAGGCGCTCCTCGTCGTCCTCGCCGGTGCGGCGAAGCGAGATGCGGCGATCTTCCAGTTCGCGCTCGTACTCCGCGGCCACGAAGCGGCCGGCGAGCATCTCGTCGCTGGCCAGCTCGTCGATCACGCCCGGGTGCTGCATCAAATAGCGCGCCGGCCACTTGGCGGCACCGAGCAGGCGCAGCAGGCGCTCCTGCACCGCCGGCCGTTCGACCAGCAGTGCCAGGTAGCTCTCGCGCCGCAGCAGCGATTCGAGCCAGTCGGCCCAGCGCAGCGCGGCTTCGATGTGATGGGCCGTCTGGCCGGGCGCCTCGCCGTCGGGCTCCTGCAACCAGCGGCCGGTGCGCCGCACCAGCAGGCTGAGCCGCGCACGCGCTTCTTCGCGCAGCGACTGCACGCGCGGATGGTCGCACCAGCGCTGCACGCGCTGCGCAAACGCCGGCGGCAGTTCGGGCAGCAGGTCGACGAGCTCCAGCGGCGCGGCCGACTTGCCACCGCCGTTGCAGCGCACGCAGGGCTTGGCGCCGCCCAACAACTTGTCGAACTCCTCCGCGACGAACTCGCGGTGCGTGTCGAGCTGGGCCAGGAAGGCGCAGCAGTCGGCATAACCCATCGACTCGCCGATCCAGCGCACGTCGTCGTCGTTCACGGGCAGCACGTGGGTCTGCTGATCGTCCAGGTACTGGATGCGGTGCTCGACGCGGCGCAGGAACTCGTACGCAGAAGCCAGCGAATCGGCGGTTTCCTGCAGCATCAGGCCGGCACGCGCCAGCCGCTGCAGCGCATCGAGCGTCGGCCGGGTGCGCAGTTCGGGGAACTGGCCGCCGCGCACCACCTGCAGCAGCTGCACGGTGAACTCGATCTCGCGGATGCCGCCGCGCGACAGCTTGACGTCGTTCGCCCGCTCGGGCCGGCCGGCGCTGCGGCGCACCGCCTGCTCGCGGATCTGGCGATGCAGGATTCGGAGTGCATCGAACACGCTGTAGTCGAGATAGCGACGGAACACGAAGGGCAGCACCACGCCGCGCAACGCGAGCGCCGAACCGTTTTCGACCACGGAGACCGGCGCGACCACGCGGCTCTTCATCCAGGCGAAGCGCTCCCATTCGCGGCCCTGCACCTGCAAATATTCCTCCAGCGCGTCGACCGACACCACACTCGGCCCCGAATTGCCGTTGGGCCGCAGCGCCAGGTCGACCCGGAACACGAAGCCGTGTTCGGTGACGTCGCCGACCAAGGCATAGATGCGCTTCACGACGCGGCCGAAGAACTCCTGATTGGCCAACCGCGAGCGGCCGTCCGCATCGCCGACGGTTTCGCCGTCCTGGTCGTACAGATAGATGAGGTCGATGTCGCTGGAAACGTTGAGTTCGCGGGCGCCAAGCTTGCCCATGCCCACGATCCACAGCTGCGAGCGTTCGCCATTCAGCCCCATCGGCGCGCCATGCAGCACTTCCAGTTCCGCAATGGCGCAACGGCAGGCTTCGTCGAGCGCGAACTCGGCCAGCAGCGTGACGGCGGTGGTCACCACCGCGAGCGGCGCCTGATGGTCGCAGTCCAGCACGACGAGGCGCTCCATCACGAGTTGGCGAACGATGCGCAGCGCATCGGCCACGACGTACCCGCGTGCCCGCAGCGCGCCATAGGCCTGCACCATGTGCGCACGCGACGGCTCGCCCGGCGGCAGCAAGGCGAGCTCGCCGGCATAGCGCCGGCGCAGGCGCTGCACGAAACGGGAGTGGGCGGAAAACAACGAAGACGACGACAACGCCCCGGAAGGCGCTGCCGCGGGGGGTTGATGCGCAAGCGCATCGGCTTCGGCGGAACCCGTCTGAATGGTGGCGGTCATAATTCCTGACACAGCGCGATCCCCAATGAACGACCCGGCGTCTCCCCCTTCACGTCTGCTCAAGATCACCGCTGTCACGGCGCGCTGGCTGCTGGGTCTGCTGATCGGCGCGTGGCTGTTGTTCGCGCTGTCGGTCGTTGTCCTACACGGCTGGATTGTGCCGCGAATCGGAGACTACCGTGGTGCCCTGGAGGCACAAGCCAGCAAGGCTATCGGGGTACCCGTGCGCATCGGTTCGATCAGCGCAAGTTCTGGTAATTTGTTCCCGACATTCGAGTTGCACGACGTGGTCCTGCTCGATCCGCAGCAGCGCGAGGCACTGCGCCTGGCGCGGGTGGTGGCAAGCGTGTCACCGCGCTCCATCTGGCGGCTGAGCTTCGAGCAGCTCTACATCGAGAGACCCCAGCTCGATGTGCGGCTCGACACGGCCGGCCGATTCCATGTCGCCGGCCTGGACATATCGGGCGAAGGCCGCAGCGATTCGCGTGTCGCCGACTGGTTCTTCGCGCAGCGCGAGTTCGTGATCGAAGGCGGCGCGGTGCGCTGGACCGACGAGCGCCGCCATTCCGACCCACTGCTGCTGACCGACGTCAGCTTCGTCGCGCGCAACGGCGGTCGGCGCCATGCGATGCGGCTGGACGCCACGCCACCTGCTGGCTGGGGAGAGCGCTTCACCGTACGCGGCCAGTTCCGCCAGCCGCTGCTGTCGGTGCGCACCGGCAACTGGCAGACCTGGAACGGCCAGCTGTATGCCGACCTGCCCTACATCGACGTGCGCCGCCTCGGCCGCTATGTGACGCTCGATGCCCGCATCCGCGAGGGCAACGGCGCGCTGCGCGCCTGGGCCGACGTGCGCGATGGCCAACTGCGCGGCGGTGCGGCCGACCTGGCGCTTGCGCGCATCGACGCCGCGCTCGACACCGACCTCGAGCCACTGGTGCTGCGCGCCGTGACCGGCCGGCTGTCGAGCCAGATGAAGGACCAGACCTTCGAGTTCTCGACCACCGCGCTGCAGTTCGACACGGCCGACGGCCTGCGCTGGCCCGGTGGCAACCTCTGGTTCCAGCACACACCCGCACAAGGCAGGACGCCGGAGCGCGGCGCCCTGCGCGCCGACCGGCTCGACCTGGCCGCGTTGGCGCTGATCGCCGGCCGGCTGCCACTCGGCGACGCGACGCACAAGGCGCTCGAAGCCTATGCGCCGCGTGGCGTGGTGGAGCGCGTCGACCTCGGCTGGCGAGGCTCGGCCGGCGCGCCAGACAGCTACCAGGCCAAGGGCCGGATCACCGGGCTGCGTATCGCGTCGCAACCGGTGGCTGCCGCGGCAGTTGCGGCTGCGGCGTCTGCGCGGCCAGGTGCCTCGCCGCCGGTCGGCAAGCCCGGCCTGAGCGGCGCAACGGTCGACTTCGACGCCACGCAGGCCGGCGGAAGCGCCACGCTGTCCATCGCGCAGGGCACGCTGGAATTCCCCGGCGTGTTCGACCAGCCGACGGTACCGATCGACCAGCTCTTCACCAACCTGCAGTGGACCCTCGACAAGGGCAAAAGCGCGGCCCAGGTGCAGGTGTCGAACCTTCGCTTCGCGAACGCCGATGCGGAAGGCCATGCGCAGGCGAGCTGGCGCACCAGCGACCCGGCCGTGTCGCGCGGACGCGACCGCTATCCCGGCGTACTCGATCTGCAAGGCCAGCTGACCCGCGCAGACGGCACGCGCGTCTTTCGCTATCTGCCGCTCGAAATTCCCAAGGCGACGCGCGACTACGTGCGCGATGCGGTGAGCAAGGGCACCGCCACCACGGTCGACTTCCGGGTGCGCGGCGACCTGCACGACATGCCTTTCACGGACCCGCGCGATGGCGATTTCCGCATCGCGGCCAAGGTCACCGACGTGCGCTACGCCTACGCGCCACCCGAGCCGGCCGTCAACGGCAAAGCCGCAGCACCGGTCTGGCCGCCGCTGACCGGCGTGTCGGGCGACCTGATCTTCGAGCGCGCCGGCATGCAGGTGCGCAACGCGCGCGGGCGCATCGTCGGCGCGCCGAACATCGAAGTCACGAAGGCCGACGTCGAGATCGC
>JAZKDL010000010.1:0-2045 GCA_040387575.1 Pseudomonadota bacterium | reverse complement strand
CGGCACGCTCGCCGCAACACCGGCGCCCGCCTGAATCTGGATCTCATGACCCTGCACCACCAGTTTCTTCACGGTCTCCGGTGTCGCGGCCACGCGGGTTTCGCCGGCCATCGTCTCGGCGGGCACGCCTATCTGCATGGTGTCTCCTCGCAGCAATTGTTATTGGATTTGCGCGCGGAGCTTACCCGAAGACCCCAGATCGCCTGTCGCCTGCGTTTCGTCCAGTTCACCAGATTTGTTCACTATTGCGAATCGAATCCCGTGCTTTAGTTGACATTTGACGGCAGCAGCCCCACTGGCCGGTCGCCGACGCGATGCCTAGACTTGATCCGCTCACAACTGAAAAAGGGGAACGTCATGCGCATCGCCATACTCGACGACAAGCCGATCCAGCTTGAATGGACCCGACAGTCGCTGGAAGCCATCGGGCACGAATGCCACTGTTTCGCCGACGGCCGCAGCCTTCTTCGCGACCTCAAACTGCAGAGCTACGACCTGCTGGTGCTCGACTGGAATCTGGCCGACGTGCCGGGGCCGACGGTGGTGAAGTGGATACGCAGCGACCTCAACAGCCGGCTGCCGATCATGATCGCGACCACGCGCTCCGAAAAGCCGCACATGGTCGAGGCACTCGACGCCGGCGCCGACGACTTCCTGGTTCGTCCTGCAGCGGTCGGCGAATTCGAGGCACGCGTCACCGCTTTGCTGCGTCGCGCCTACCCGGCGCAGAACGTGGTCGAGCTGGAATTCGGCGCCTACCACTTCCATCCCCGGTCCCGGATGCTGCGCATTCGCGGCAAGGCGGTCGACCTCAAACACCGCGAATACGAACTCGCGCACTTCCTGTTCCGCAACATCGGACGCCTGTTGTCTCGCGAGCACCTGCGCGAGGCGGTCTGGGGGCCTTGCACCGATTCGCCGTCGCGTTCGCTAGACACGCATGTCTCGCGCCTTCGCAGCAAGCTCGATTTGCGACCGGCGAACGGCTTCATGCTGGCCGCGGTCTACGGGCTCGGCTATCGGCTCGAATCGCTCGACAGCAGCGCGCTGGTGGCCTTGAACGATCCGCTGGCGACCAGCGCCGCCTAGCCCGTCGACCTGTCCGCAGGGGCGCGATACAGTCGGTCGACTGCCCACGAAAAGGAACGCGCATGCCTCGATGGAAGCCCAATGTCACGGTCGCCGCGGTGATCGCGCACGAGGGCCGATTTCTTCTGGTCGAAGAACACACGGCCGCCGGACTGCGACTCAACACGCCGGCCGGCCATCTGGAAGTCGGCGAATCACCCGTCGAAGGCTGCGCCCGCGAAGCGCTCGAGGAAACCGCCCACCATTTCACGCCGACAGCCCTGGTCGGCATCTACATGGCGCGCTTCCAGCGCCCGACCGATGCGGCCGCCACTGCCGAAGACGCTCAGGATGCCGACGTCACCTACATGCGAATGGCGTTTTCAGGCACGCTGGGTACGTTCGAGCCCGACCGTGCGCTCGATGAAGGCATCGTGCGCACGCTGTGGATGACGCCCGACGAGATCCGCGCCAGCGTCGCCCGGCACCGCAGCCCGCTGCTGCTGCAATGCATCGAGGACTTTTTGGCAGGCCAGCGCTATCCGCTGGATTTGATCCATATCGATCCGTCCGTCAAGACACCGACTGCGCCCTGACAGCGCCGAAACGTCGGCCGTCGCCAGGGGCACGCCTCAGGCTGCGCCGACCGCGCCGGAAATGACGCCACCGCCCAGGCAGACTTCACCGTCGTAGAGCACGGCCGATTGGCCCGGCGTTACCGCCCATTGCGGATCGGCGAAATTCAGCCGGAACGCATCGCCTGCCGTGGCGCCGAACCGGCATCGCGCATCGACCTGGCGATAGCGCGTCTTGGCGGCGCAATCGACCGGCGCCGGCGGCGCGCCCGCAACCCAGCTCGTATCGTCGGCGGTCAATCCGGGGGACAGCAACCACGGATGGTCATGGCCCTGCACGACCCACAGCGTGTTGTTCGCCATGTCCTTGCGCGCCACGAACCACGGCGAATGGTCGCCCGC
>JAZKDL010000009.1:0-3871 GCA_040387575.1 Pseudomonadota bacterium | reverse complement strand
GACGGTGCCGAGATACCGATCGACCGCTTCATCGTGCCGAGGCTGGAAGTGGAGTTCGCCTTCATCCTGGCGCGCGCGCTGCGCGGGCCGGGCGTCACGATCTTCGACGTGCTCAACGCCACCGACTATGTGGTGCCGGCGCTGGAGCTGATCGACGCCCGCATCGAGCAGTTCGATCGCCACACCAGCGCGCCGCGCCGGGTGCTGGACACCATCGCCGACAACGCGGCCAACGGCGCGATCGTGCTGGGTGGCCGGCCGATGCGGCCGGACGCGGTCGACTGGCGCTGGGCCGGCGCGCTGCTGTTCAAGAACGGCGTGATCGAGGAGTCGGGGCTTGGCGCCGCGGTGCTCAACCATCCGGCCAACGGCATCGCCTGGCTCGCGAACCGGCTCGGCGCGCACGGCCAGTCGCTGGAGGCCGGCGAGATCGTGTTGGCGGGCTCCTTCACCCGGCCGGTGGCGTGCGGCCTCGGCGATGTCTTCCACGCGGACTACGGCCCGCTCGGTTCCATCTCCGCGCGTTTCGTGTGATGCCCCAGCCAGAAAGCCCACCGATGACTTCCCTCACTTCGACGCCCCTCGACATCGCCGGCATTGCCGTTTCGCCCGATCACTACATCGGCGGCAAGCGCATCGCCTCGAATGAAACCTTCGAACTGCACAGCCCGATCGACCAGCGCCTGCTGGGCCGCATCGCCGAAGGTCTGCCCGCGCATGTGGACGCCGCCATCGTGGCCGCGCAACAGGCGTTTCCGGCATGGAGCGCCCTGACGGCTGCCGAACGCAAACCCTTTCTCGACCGCTTCGCCGAAGAGATAGGCCAGCGTGCCGATGCCTTCTGCCTGCTGGAGAGCAACGACGCCGGCGTGCTGCTTTCGCGCATGCGCCACGGCGTGGCGCCGCGCGCGATGCTCAACATCAGCTGGTTCGCGCAGCACGCGCTCGACCTGCAGAACCACGAGATCGACACCGAGCAGGCGCGCCACCGCGTGCGCCACGACCCGGCCGGCGTGGTCGCGATCGTCACGCCCTGGAACGCGCCGCTGATGCTGTCGACCTGGAAGCTCGGCCCCGCGCTGGCGGCAGGCAACACCTGCGTCCTGAAGCCGCCGGAATGGGCGCCGCTGACCTGCTCGCTGCTGGCCGACGCGGCGCATGCGGCCGGCCTGCCGCCGGGCGTGTTCAACGTCGTGCAGGGCACGGGCGCCACCACGGGCGCGCAGCTGGTCGGCGACCCGCGCATCGCGCGCGTGTCCTTCACCGGCTCGGTGCCGACCGCGCGGCGCATCGCGCAGGCGGCGGGCGCCAACCTCGTGCCTTGCAGCCTGGAGCTGGGCGGCAAGAGCCCGTTCATCGTGCTGGAAGACGCCGACATCGACCAGGCCGCCGCGACCGGCGCATTGATGTACCGCAACGCCGGCCAGGTCTGCCTGGCGGGCACGCGCTTCCTGGTGCACGCGCGGGTGGCCGACGCCTTCGTGGCCGCGATGCGCGCCCAGGTCGAACGGCTGACGATCGGCGACCCGCGCGACGCGGCGACGGAGGTCGGGCCGATCATCCATCCGCGCCAAGTGGAGCGCGTGGCGGGCTTCGTCGATCGTGCGGTCGCGGCCGGTGCGCGCGTGCTGTGGGGCGGCGCGCGCCACGCGTTCGGCGCGCAGTACTACCAGCCGACCATGCTGACCGATGTCGCGCAGGACAGCGAGATCGTGCAGAACGAGGTCTTCGGCCCGGTGCTGACGCTGCAGACCTTCGACAGCGACGACGAGGCGATCGCACTGGCCAACGGCACCGACTACGGCCTCGGCGGCGTCTGCTACGGCGAGACCGCGCATGCGGCACAGGTGGCCGAGCGCGTGCGCACCGGCTTCATCTGGGTCAACAGCTTCGGCATCCGCGACCTGGCCGCGCCCTTCGGCGGCATCAAGCGCTCCGGCGTGGGCCGCGAGGGCGGCGCGTGGAGCTTCGAGTTCTTCTGCGACGTGAAGGACATCGTGCTGCCGAAGAAGCCCTTCAAGGCCAGCTTCAGCCATCGCTGAAGCGACGCATCCAAAGATTTCAAGAGAGGGCAACAACACCATGGGACACATCCTTGGCGCGGCGATCGTCTCGCACCATCCCGGCCTGATGCAGTGCGAGGAGTTCCGCGTGCTGCAGGGCGCGGGCGCCGACTCCGACCTGATCGCCGGCTACGGCCGGCTGCGCCGACGCATCGAGGCGCTCGCGCCCGACGTGGTCGTGATCTTCGATTCGCACTGGTTCACCACCGGCTACCACCTGGTCGACGGCGGCGACCACTACCAGGGCAGCTACACCTCCGACGAGATGCCGTGGTACCTGCACGGCGTGCCCTACGACTACCGCGGCTGCCCCGAGCTCGCCGTGCAGATCGAAGCGGTCTCGCGCGAGCGCCGGGGCTACGTTCGCGCGATCCGCCATCCGGGGCTCGGCAAGCACTACGCGACGATCAACGTCGTGAAGCAGTTGCAGTTCGACCTGCGCGGCACGCGGGTGCTGACGGTCAGCTCCTGCCAGAACTGCGAGTGGCCGCACTTCCTGCGCTCCGGCGAAGACATCGGCGAGGCGATCCGGCGCAGCGACCTGAACGTGGTGCTGCTGGCCTCGGGCGCATTGAGCCACCGCTTCAACGGCATCGACTGGCGGCCACACAACCCGCGCATCTTTCACGAGAGCAACGTGTCGAGCCCCGAGAACATGGCGAGCGACAAGGCCGCGATCGAGTGGATGCGCCAGGGTCGGCACGACGAGATCCTCGCGCGCTGGGACGACGACTACCGGCGCCGGCCGTGGGAGGCCTTCGGCGCGCATTACCTGCAGATGCTCGGCGCCATGGGCGGCGCGGACTGCCGCGCCATCGGCGAGCCGTTGTCGGACTACGAGAACGCGCGCGGCACCGGCAACATCCACGTGTGGTTCGACGCCATGCCCACACCGACCCCAAGACCGACCCCGACCCCGACATCCATACCCGCACCGATCCCCGCATGAACTTCGAATTTCCCTTCCAGACACTGCCCGCCGTGTTGACCGGGCCCCGTGTCGAACGCCGCCGCGTGCTGCTCGGCGGCAGCGCCTTCTGGGGCACGATGGTCGAGGACGGCCCGGCACAGGGCCAGCTGCGGCTGGACGACGGCCGGCTGCTCGAAGCGGAGGGTCAGAACTACCTGCCGCCGGTCGCGCCCAGCAAGATCATCGCGGTCCACATCTCGTACAGCTCGCGCAGCCAGGAGACGCGGCAGCGGCCCAAGCCGAGCGAGACGCCGACCTACTTCACCAAGCCGCCGACGTCGCTCAACGGCCACGGCGGCCAGATCCTGAAGCCGGCGGACTGCAAGTACCTCAACTACGAAGGCGAGTACGCGGTCGTCATCGGCAAGACCTGCCGCAACGTCACACCCGACGAGGCGTGGGACTTCATCGAAGGCTTCTGCCCTGCGCTCGACATGGGCCTGCAGGACTTCCGCGACACCGACCAGGGCTCGATGCTGCGGGTGAAGGGCGCCGACACGCTGCTGCCGATCGGCCCCGGCATCGTGCGCGGCGTGAACCTGTTCGCGCAGACGCTGCGCACGCTGGTCAACGGCCACATCGTGCAGGAGGCGCACATCGGCGACGAGACCATCTGGGGGCCGCACTACGTGATCGCCGACATCGCACGCCACATCACGCTGCTGGCCGGCGACGTCATTCTGATGGGCACGCCCTGCCATTCGCGTTCGGTGGATGCGGGTGCCGAGGTGGCTTGCGAGATCACCGGCCTCGGCCGCGTCGCCGGCACGGTGGTGGCGGTCGACGCGCCGCGCGCCAGTGCGCTGGGCGTCGGCCATGCACCGACGGACACGCCCGA
>JAZKDL010000008.1:0-1797 GCA_040387575.1 Pseudomonadota bacterium | reverse complement strand
GGTGATGGGCAGGGCGGATACGGCCATGGTTGGATCTCTCCAGTCTGCGGCGCACGACAGCGCCGCTTAGTGCTGCGGATGAACCACCTATGCTACAGCAGGCACGCCGCGCGCACCACTGCTGCGGCTAGGACTTCCAGACCTTGTAGTCGTCGACCGACCAGGCGGCCGGCAGGTTGAGCGTGAGCCCGAACGGCAGCGGCTTGGCGCTCAGCCCGTAGTTCGTGGTGCGAACGCCGGTGCTCACTGCGGCCGTGACGGTGGCGAACGGAGCCGGCGCCGGGATGGCCTCAGGATCCGACGTGTACAGGTTCAGCAGAAGCGTGTCGCCGTGCACAGCCAGCCGCAGCCACTGTGAGGCGCCATCAGCAATGCGCGTCAGACCCAGCGTTTGCGCCAGGATGCCGAACCCTGGCTCGAATGCGTACAGGCTGAGCTGCGCCGTCACGGCGCCGTACTCCCACTGGCCGACGATGAGGTTCGACGCGTCGGCGCGGCTGACGTAGAAGCCGACCGACGTGGTGGCCGCCGTGCCGGCGCCCGACCGGGTGAACTTGAGCTGGTGCACGCTGTTGCGCACCGCGAGGTTCCGCGGCACCAGCGAGCCCGCCGTGTCAGCCGCGACGGCCTTCAATGCACCGCTGACGATCTGAGCATTCGTGGCCGTGTAGCCGGCTAGCGTCCCCGAGAACGCGTCGGACACCAGCGCCCATGAGGCCGGGTCCACACCTGCCACGGCTGGAGCAGCCAGCGGCACTACGCGCCTTCGGTGACGAGAGCTGCGCCGTCGGCGGACACCCAGATGCCGGTGATGATGCCGGTGTAGAGGGGACGAGGCATCTCGTAGAACGCCCCGGCGGCCATCTTGAACGTGAAGTCGGCCGCTGTGGCCGTGGATCCGAACTTGACGTAGACAGCCGACGTCGAGTTGTTGAAGATGAACAGCGCGCGGCGCGCGGCGTTGGAGACCATGAGCGTGACGACGGTCGCGCTTGACGGCACCGACACGGGAGCCGCCGTGGTCAGCGGCGTGTTGTCGGGCACCGACACCGGCACCGGCGTGGCGCGAAGCTGCGTATCGGTCAGTCCGCCCGTGACGGCGCCGGTGACGAGCAGAGCGTTCGTGTCGACATCGCGGGTGAATCCGCCGTTCATCGCGTTGGCCATGCCGGAATGGTAGCAGAACGACCGGAGCCCCCAGCGTGCGCCAGGGGCTCCGGTTCGTGCGCTGTGCGAGAAGGCCCTTAGAGCGGGACGACCACGAAGCTGAATCCCGAATCGACCTCGACGCCGTCGCCGTCGCAGGTGAGCACGGTGGCCGACCCCGCGGAGCTGGCGCACCGGATGGTGCGCTCGCCGTCGCCGTCGATGTGGCACGCCACTACAGCCGGCGCTGTGTCGAACTCGACATCGAACTCGATCACGTACGACCCGCTGTCATCCACATGCTGGACCGTGAACCCCGTGCCGCCGGCGATGTCGCCGTTGGCGAGGATCTTGCCGCCGGTTGCCAGCGCTGCGGACGCGGCTGACGTGGCCGCCTCCAGGTCGGCGACGATGATGTCTAGGTCGACGCCACGTCCGTGCGCGTCGAAGATCAGGGTGTCAGTGGGCAGGCTCATGCCGACAGGGTACCAGACCCGCCGCAGGGCTCGTGGCCCGGCGGCAGGTTGCAGCCGCCACAGCAGGCCCGAAACGCCATATTGGCGGCCAGGTGCTCATCGTGCGTCGGCTCAACGTACGCCGCCGGAGCCGGAGCCGGAGCCGGAGCCGGAGCCGGAGCCGGAGCCGGAGCCG
>JAZKDL010000007.1:0-14757 GCA_040387575.1 Pseudomonadota bacterium | reverse complement strand
CTCATGCGCTGCGGCCCGCTGTCTCTTCTTACTGTTCGACCTTGAACTTGCCGTCGACGACCTTGAGCATCACGCCGGTTTCGGTCGTGTAGCCCCAATGGTCCTGCGCGGTCCAGTTCAGCACGCCGTGTGCGAGCACGGTGCGGCCCATGGTTTCCATGGCGTCGCGCAGCGCGGCGCGGAACTCCGGCGTGCCCGGCTTGGCCTTCTTCAGCGCGATCGGCACGGCCTTCTCGAGCACCGTCAGCGCGTCGGCCGAGTGGCCGGCGAACTGGTTGCGCGAACCCACGCCATAAACCTTCTCGTAGCCCTGCACGAAGGCCACGGCAGCGGCCTTCGACGGATGGCTGTCAGGCAGTTGCTCGGCGACCGTGGCCGGGCCGGACACCACGAAGGTGCCTTCGGCGTCCTTGCCGGCGGTGCGCATCAGGTCTTGCGTGGCGGCGGCGTGCGTCTGGTAGACCTTGCCCTTGTAGCCGCGCTCCATCACGGCCTTCTGCGGCATGCCCGCACCGCTGCCCGAGGCGACGATCAGGATCGCGTCCGGGTTGGCGGCGCTGAGCTTCAGCACCTGGCCGGTCACGCTGGTGTCGGCCCGCGCGAAGCGTTCGGTCGCGACGATCTTGATGCCGTTCTTCTCGGCTTCGGCGGTCATCGCCTTGAGCCAGAGTTCGCCGTACGCATCGGTGTAGCCCAGGAAGCCGACGGTCTTCACGCCCTGCGCCTTCATGTGCTTGACGACCGCGAAAGCCATCACGTCGTTCGACTGCGGCAGGCGGAAGAACCACTTGTCCTTGCCTGGCGGCAGGCCGGCCGGTGAGGTGGAGAGTTGCGGCGTGCCCGACTCCGCCGTGACGTCGGCCATCGGGGTGGCGACCGGCGTTGCGCTGGAGCCGACGATCACGTCGGCCTTGTCTTCGGTGACCAGGCGCTGCGCGTCCTTCACGCCCAGCGTCGGGTCGGACGCATCGTCGAGCACGATGACCTTGAGCGTCTCGCCGGCGATGGTCTTGGGCCAGATCGCGATCCCGTTCTTGACCGGAATGCCCAGGCCGGAGGCCGGGCCGGTCAGTGGCTGCACCACGCCGATGGTGAGTTCGGCATGGGCCACGCCCATGACGAGAAAGGCCATGACGGCCGCGACACTTGTCTTCTTCAATTTCATCGATGTCTCCTGGTTGGATTCGGGTAAGGCCGCGATTGCAGCACGATGTTCAGCGCGGCGCCATGCGCAACGCACCGTCGAGGCGGATGACCTCGCCGTTCAGATGGCCGTTGGTCACGACATGGCAGGCCAGTTCAGCGAACTCGGACGGCTTGCCCAGTCGCGGTGGGAACGGAATGGACGCGGCCAGCGACTGCTGCACCGGCACCGGCAACTCCAGCAGCAGCGGCGTGGCGAACAGGCCCGGTGCCAACGTGCACACGCGGATGCCGTGCTGCGCCAGGTCGCGCGCCATCGGCAGCGTCATGCCGACGAGGCCGCCTTTGGATGCGCTGTAGGCCTGTTGTCCGACCTGGCCGTCGAAGGCCGCAGCCGATGCGGTGAAGAGCATCACGCCCTTCTCGCCGCCGTCCAGCGCGTCGAGCTTCGCGCAGCGCGCGGCGAACAGGCGGCTCATGTTGTAGGCGCCGATCAGGTTGACCGTGACCACGCGCACGAAGTCTTCGAGCGGTGCGGCGTTGCCGTCCTTGCCGACGATGCGCTTGGCGCTGCCGATGCCCGCGACGTTCATCAGGATGCGCGCCGGGCCGTGCGCCGCGGCGGCGCGTGCGAGCGCGGCCTCGACGCTGGCGGCGTCGGTGATGTCGCAGACGCAGGCCACGGCGCGGCCGTCGCCGAACTCCGCGTTGATTTCGGCAGCGACCTTTTCCGCGAGCGCCGCATTGCGGTCGAGCACCGCGACCTTCGCGCCCAGGCGGGCCAGCTCGCGTGCCGTCGCTTCGCCCAGCCCCGACGCGCCGCCGGTGACCAGTGCGCTCTGTCCTTCGATCTTCATGGTGTGTCTCTTTCTGCAGTCGGTGGTGTTCGCGCTGTATTCAACGTCGCTTCAGCGCGGCTTCAGCGTGAAGGGCAGGGTGCCGGCGTGCAGGGCGTCGGCCACATCGGCGCGGTGCTTGAGCACGGCGCGCTGGTTGATCGAGCCCTTGTCGGTCACCTCGCCCTTGTCCAGCGCGGGCGGCTCGGCCACCAGGTGCGCGCGCGCGATGCGGTTGGCGCTGCCGGTGGCGTTGACGGCCAGTTCGTCCAGCACGCCCTGGAAGTGCGCCTGCACCGGCGCGCTGGCGAGCACGTCCTGCATCGGCGCACCGGCGGGCAGGCCGGCGAGCTGGCGCACCGCCTGCGTCGGGAACACGAGCGCGCCGACTTCCTTCAGGTTGATGCCGGTCAGCACCACGTCCTGCACGTAGGGCGCACCGGCGGCGATCACCTTGGCGCGCAGCGGGCCGACGCTCACGAAGGTGCCGGTGGCGAGCTTGAAGTCTTCCGCGATGCGGCCGTCGAAGCGCAGGCCGCGGTGG
This sequence comes from Pseudomonadota bacterium, assembly GCA_040387575.1. Classification (GTDB taxonomy): domain Bacteria; phylum Pseudomonadota; class Gammaproteobacteria; order Burkholderiales; family Burkholderiaceae_C; genus Variovorax. Next base: position 12,234 of record JAZKDL010000007.1, on the reverse strand, counting down.
ATGTTCGACGGGTCGATCCACGCGACCGCGTCGCCGGTCGAGAAGAAGCCTTCGTCGTCGAATGCCTCGCGCGTGGCGTCGGGCATGCGCCAGTAGCCGGGCGTGATGTTCGGGCCGCTGTAGCGCACCTCGGTCTTGCCGTCGGTCGGCACCAGCTTCAGCCGAATGCCGGCGGCCGGCAGGCCCAGGTCGCCCGAGGTCACGTGCGGGTCGGTGATGTACAGCGCGAAGGGCGACGACTCGGTCATGCCCAGGCCGGTGCCCATCACGATGCGCTCGCCGATCGCGGCTTCCTCGATGCGATGCAGCAGGTCCCACACCGGCTGCGGCAGCGCGGCGCCGGCGTAGAAGAACATCTTCACGCGCGACAGCAGGGTGTCGCGCAGCAGGGTGTCGCTTTCCATCGCGTTCGCAATGGCTTCGAAGCCGGTCGGCACGTTGAAGTACAGCGTGGGCGCGATCTCGCGCAGGTTGCGCAGCGTCTCGGCGATGCCGGTCGGCGTCGGCTTGCCGTCGTCGATGTAGAGCGTGCCGCCGTTGTAGAGCGCAATGCCCAGGTTGTGGTTGCCGCCGAAGGTGTGGTTCCAGGGCAGCCAGTCGATCAGCACCGGCGGCTCGTCGCCGATCGCGGGGATCGACTGCAGCAGCTGCTGCTGGTTGGCGCACATCATCCGGTGCGTGTTGATCACTGCCTTCGGGTTCTTGGTCGAGCCCGAGGTGAAGAGGAACTTGGTGATCGTGCCCGGATGCGTGGCGTGCAGCGCGGCATCGACCGCGTCGGTGGCCGGCGTGGCGAGCAGGTCGGCCCAGGGCGTGGTCGCGCGGCCGTCGATGCTGCCTTCGCCCATCACCACCTCGACGTCATCGCCCAGCGTGGCCAGGACCGCGCGGCCGTAGCGCTTGGCGTCGGCGGCGAACACCAGGCCCGGCGTCAGCGTGCCGATCACGTGGCGCAGCTTCTCGAAGTCCTGGCTGATGGTGGCGTAGGCCGGCGACACCGGGCAATAGGCCACGCCCGCATACAGGCAGCCCAACGCGAGCAGCGCGTGCTCGATGCTGTTCTCGCTCAGGATCGCGACGGGGCGTTCTTCGTTCAGCCCGCGGTCGATCAGCGCCTGGCCGATGCGGCGCGCATGCTGCAGTGCCTGCGCATAGCTCACGTGCTGCCAGTCGCCGGTGCTGCCGTCGGGCAGGCGTTCGCGGCGCGCGACGAAGGTGCGGTCGGGTGCCACCTCGGCCCAGTGCAGCAGGCGGTCGGTCAGCCGGTGCGCATACGGCCCGAGCGGCTGCTCGGCTTCCAGATATTGGATGCCGTCGTCGGCATCGCGCAGGTGCGCGCGGGTGATGCCGAAGGCCAGCGGGCGGTAGCGTGGAGGCGTCGCCGCTGCGCTTGCGGTGACTGCAGCGGGCGGGGTCAGGGTGTTCATCTCGCTCATCGTTGTTCTTCGTGTGAGTGAGGTTCAGCCCTTGGAGACCTTGGACGCGCGGCCTTCGAGGAAGGCGCGCACGCGCTCCTTGGCCTCGGGTGCGTTCTGCGCGATGCCGGCCATCAGCGCCTCGGTGAAGAGGCCGTGGTCGGTCGACTGTTCGGCGATGCGCGGCAGCGCATGCATCAGCGCGTAGTTGGTCAGCGGCGCGTTCTGGGCGACGCGCTTCGCAAGTTCGATCGCCTTGTCGAGTGCCGCGCCTTCGGGCACGAGGTACTGCGCGAAGCCGGCGCGTTCGCCGTCCTCGGCGTTGTAGACGCGGCCGGTCAGCATCATGTCGGTCATGCGGGCCACGCCGATCAGCTTGGGGATGCGCACCGAGCCGCCGCCGCCCACGAAGATGCCGCGCGAGCCTTCGGGCAGCGCATAGAAGGTGGTGCTGTCGGCCACGCGGATGTGGCAGGCGCTTGCCAGCTCGAGTCCGCCGCCGACCACCGCGCCGTGCAGCGCCGCGATCACCGGCACCGGGCCGTTCTGCACACGGTCGAGTGCGGCATGCCACATGCGCGAGTGGTGCACGCCCTGGCCGGCATCGCGCTCCTGCAGTTCGCTCAGGTCGAGCCCGGCGCAGAAGTGCGGACCTTCGCCGTCGATCACGGCGGCGCGCACGCTGGTCGGCAGGTTCTCGAAGGCGTCGCGCAGCGCCAGGATGAGGCCATCGGACAACGCATTGCGCTTGGCGCCGCGGGTCAGTCGAATGATGGCGATGTCGTCCTGCAGGTCGATGGAGAGGTCGGGGTGGGTCATGATTGCGTTCCGTTCTGGCTTCGATTATGGTTATGGAAAATAACCAATTCAAGGCAAAACAATGGCCTTGGCATGAGGGCTTACCCGCATCCCGCCACGCATTGCGGCATCACAGGAGACACGCATGGACTACGAGAATCTGATCGCCATCGACACCCACACGCACGCTGAAGTCAGCTGCTGGAACCCGTTCGACAACTATGGCGAGGAGTACGACCGCGCCGCCGACAAGTACTTCAAGGCGGGCCGCCGCCCGACCATCCAGGAGAGCGCCGACTACTACCGCGAACGCAAGATCGGGCTGGTGATGTTCATGGTCGACGCGGAGTCGAACATGGGCCGCCGCCGCATCCCCAACGAGGAGATCGCCGAGGCAGCGCAGAAGAACAGCGACATCATGATTGCCTTCGGCAGCATCGATCCGCACAAGGGAAAGATGGGCGCCCGCGAGGCGCGCCGGCTGATCGAGGAGCACGGTGTCAAGGGCTTCAAGTTCCATCCGACGGTGCAGGGCTACCACCCGTACGACAAGATGGCCTGGCCGATCTATGAGGTGATCGCCGAGTACGGCCTGCCGGCCGTGTTCCACACCGGCCACAGCGGCATCGGCTCGGGCATGCGCTGCGGCGGCGGGCTGCGGCTGGAGTACAGCAACCCGATGCACCTGGACGACGTCGCGATCGACTTCCCCGACATGCAGATCGTGATGGCCCACCCGAGCTTCCCGTGGCAGGACGAGGCGCTGAGCGTGGCCACGCACAAGCCGAACGTCTGGATCGACCTGTCGGGCTGGAGCCCGAAGTACTTCCCGAAGCAGCTCGTGCAGTACGCGAACACGCTGCTGAAGGACCGCGTGCTGTTCGCGAGCGACTATCCGCTGATCACGCCCGACCGCTGGCTCAAGGACTTCCAGGACGCGGGCTTCAAACCGGAAGTGATGCCCGGCATCCTGAAGGACAACGCGGTGCGCCTGTTGCGGCTGGCGGACCAGAGGAAGACGGCGCCGGTGGTGACGCCGGCCGGGCCCGCCGCACCGGCTGCGCCGGCTGCCTGACAACGAGCGGCATCAGCGGCATCGGCCGCATCGGGATCAGTCCTGATCCTGGCTGCGGTCCCAGGTGGCGCCGAGCCGCTTCTGGCGCTCCTCGCGTTCGCGCGCCATCTGCTCCTGGAACTGCTGGCGACCTTCCTTCGCGACCGCGATGAGCTTGGCGCGGTCCTTGTAGTGCGGGTAGGCCTCGGCGGTGAGCTTCAGGTTGCGCTCGCGGAAGCGCATGACCTGCTCGCGGGCCTCGTGCGCCGGCCACCCGAACACTTCGAGCACCGAGCGCGCGCTGCGCAGCGAGGACTCGAACAGCTCGCGCTCGATGTGCTCGACGCCGCGATCGCGCAGCTGGTAGAGATGGCTCACGTTGCGCGCGCGGGCAATGATCGCGGCCTGCGGGAAGTTCTGGCGGACCAGGTCGACGATCTCCAGCGATTGATCGATGTCGTCCACCGCGACCACCACCGCCGTCGCGTTGCCGGCGCCCGCGATGCGCAGCAGGTCGAGCCGCGTGGCGTCGCCGTAGAACACGCGAAAGCCGAACTCGCGCAGGCCCTCGACCGTGTCCGGATCGTGGTCGAGCACCGTCACCTTCAGCCCTTGCGCGCTCAACACCCGGCCGACGATCTGGCCGTAGCGGCCGAAGCCGCAGATCACGACCTTGGCTTCCTGCTGTTCCGATATCTCCTCCAGATCCGAAGACTTGCCACGGCTGTAGCGCGGCAGCACGTACTTGTCGATCACCACCAGCAGCAGCGGCGACACCAGCATCGACAGCGCCACCGCGCCGATCAGCAGCGACGATGTCGCGGGCGGCAGCAGGTCGGGCCCCGCGGCCTGGAACACCACGAAGGCGAACTCGCCGCCTTGTGCGAGCAGCAGCGTGAACACCGGCCGCTGCTGGAAGGGCACGCCCATCGCCATGCCGAGCCCGTAGATCACCGCGAACTTGAGCACGAGGAAGCCGACCACCACGGCGGCCATCAGCAACGGCTGCGCCATCAGCACGCCGAAGTCGATCGACATGCCGACCGCGATGAAGAACAGGCCGAGCAGCAAGCCCTTGAACGGCTCGATGTCGGTCTCGAGCTCGCGCCGGTATTCGCTCTCGGCCAGCAGCACGCCGGCGAGGAAGGCGCCGAGCGCCATCGACAGGCCGACGAACTGCATCAGCGCGGCGATCGCGACGACGAGCAGCAGAGCGGCCGCGGTGAAGATTTCCGGCGTGTTGCTGCGCGCAATCCAGCGCAGCACCGGCCGCAACAGCAACCGGCCGCCGAACACGATGCCGGCGATCACGCCGACGATCTTGGCGGCCTGCAGCGCGCGCGCGACACCGGTGATCGGCTCGTGCGCGCTGCCTTCGGCCAGCAAGGGCAGCAGCGCGAGGATCGGGATCGCCGCGACGTCCTGGAACAGCAGGATCGAGAAGCCGGCCTGGCCGCTGGCAGTCGGCAGCAGGTTGCGCTCGCCGAACACGTTGAGCGCGATCGCCGTGGACGACAGCGAGAGGCCGAGCGCGGCGACCAGCGCGACCTGCCAGCTTGCGCCGGCCAGCCAGCCGACCAGAAACAGCACCGCGGCGCAACCGAGCACCTGCGCCGAGCCCCAGCCGAAGATCGGCCGGCGCAGCGCCCACAGGCGGTCGGGCTCCAGTTCGAGGCCGACCAGGAACAGCATCAGCACGACGCCGAACTCGGCGAAGTGCAGCACTTCCTGCACGCTCGACACCAGCCCCAGGCCCCAGGGCCCGATCGCGATGCCGGCGGCCAGGTAGCCGATGATCGATCCGAGCCCGAGTGCGCGCGACAGCGGCACCACGAGCACGGCGGCGCCGAGGTAGATCAGCGAGCTCGTGAGCCAGGCGGGTGCGTGTTCCATGTCAGGTCGCCTGCTCGCTTGCGTTGCGTTCGTGCAGCGCCTTCAGCAGCGCGTTGGCGACCAGCTCGCCGGGCTGCCGTTCTGGCTGCTGCGGCCGGTCGATGGCCGGCACCACGCAGGTCGGGCAGTCGCCGAGTTCGTCCATCTCTGGCCAGTCGGGATAGCTTTGCAGCCGCTGGGTGAAGGTGTCGGTGTGCGACGTGACTTCGGCGGCGCTGGCACTGCGCGCGCCGTGCAGGACCAGCGGCGGCAGGAAGCGCATGCCGCACAGCGCGGCAGTCTGCTCGTAAGGCGGCAGGAACGCGTCGAAGAAGTAGCGGTTGTAGCTTTGCGGGTGGTAGCTTTCCTCGGGGCCGCCGGTGGTCGCGACGAGCCACAGGTCCTTGCCCTGCAGCGCGTTGCCGCCATTGCCGTAGGCCCAGCCGTAGCCCAGCACCTCGTCGAGCCAGAGCTTCTGCAGCGGCGGCATCGAGTACCAGTGGATCGGATGCAGCATCACGATCAGCTGGGCGCCAGCCGCGCGTGCGCGTTCCGAGGGCACGTCGATCACGTAATCGGGATAGCTGCCGTAGAGATCGTTGACGTCGACGCTGCCGAGCGTGCGCGCCGCGGCGAGCAGGCGGCGGTTGACGCGTGAGTCGCGCCAGTGTGGGTGCGCCGCCAGCACATAGATCGCCGCGCCCGAGCCATTGCCGGCACGGCCGGCATCTGCTGCGCTCGCAGAATCTCCCGGATCCGCTGCCGCTGGCAGCGATCCCGGCGTTGTTGTTGTATTCATGGCTTCGAACATAGCGCAGGTCGGCATGTTGCGCAGTCGCCGTGTCGGGAGAATCCCTCGACTTGTCGCAGTGCCGACACCGGGCGTCTTGCGTGGCCGCTAGAGTGCGCGCATGAAAACATTCCAGACCCTTCAGGAACTCGCCGCCTGCGTCGGCCAGGAAGTCGCGGTGAGCGACTGGATCCCTGTCACCCAGGAGCAGGTCAACCAGTTCGCCGATGCGACGGGCGATCACCAGTGGATCCACATCGACGTCGAACGGGCCAAGGCCGGACCGTTCGGCGGGCCGATCGCGCACGGCTTTCTGACGCTGTCGATGCTGCCGCGCTTCTTCGAGTCGTCGGTGGAGGTGCGCGAGGTGCGCATGGGCGTCAACTACGGCCTGAACCGGGTGCGCTTCATGTCGCCGGTGCTGGTCGGCAGCCGCTTGCGCGGCCGCATCAAGCTGTTGACCGCCACGCCGATCGAGAACGGCGGGCTGCAGACCACCTGGGAAAACACGATCGAGCTGGAAGGCGCGACCAAGCCGGCCTGCGTGGCTGAATCGGTCGTGCGCCAATATCCTTGAGCCGACCGCTGCCGGGGCAGCACCGGCGCACATGAAAAAAGCCGCCCAGGTTGCCCTGGGCGGCTTTTTTGTTTGTGTGGTTTCACTGATGCGCGCTCGGCGCCCTGGAGGCCGCGGCGCGTGCGATCACATTTCGCCGCTGGTCGTCGTGCCTTCGCGGGTCGCCGTGACGGCGGCTGCGCGCACCGTGGCGCGGTCGGTGTTGCTGCTGATGGTCAGCACGCCGGTGCCACCGTTGCTGATCTGCACCGGCTTCATGGCTTGCGTCTGCACCGCAGCGCGGCTCTGCATCGACTGGAATGGTTGCGGCGGATTTGGATTCATTTCGCCCTGGAAGGCTTGTGCGCCGAAGGCGGCAAGGCTGGAAAGGGCGGCAATGGCGATGAGCTTGGTGTTCATGAGAAGACTCCGGTGAGCGTGGTTGAAGTGGACGACTTCGATGCCTGCTGAAGGGTTCCTGCTGCATCGATGGGTCAAATGTAGACTCATAAGTCTATGATGTGAACTACTCAGTTTTAAATTGAGCATTCCAGTAATAGCAATGATGGGGGTTTCGATGGACAGATTGCTTTCGATGCGCGTATTCCAGCGCGTCATCGACGAAGGTGGTTTTGCCGCAGCGGCACGCGCGCTGGAGTTGTCACCGGCCGCCGTCACGCGACTGATCGGCGACCTCGAAACCCATCTGGGCGCCCGCCTGATCCAGCGCACCACCCGCAAGATCAGCCTGACGGACGCTGGCGAGCGCTATCTCGACAGCGTGCGTTCGATCCTGAGCGACATCGACGATGCGGAGGCGGCGGCCGTCGCCAGTACGCGCGAGTTGCACGGCACGCTGCACATCCTGTCGACGCCGGTGCTCGCCACCCACCTGCTGGCGCCGCGCATCGCTCGCTGGCGTGCGCTGCATCCGAAGCTGATGCTCGACGTCGTGGTCGATCCGTTCCCGCAGCACCGTGTCGAGTCCTTCGATGCCAGCTTTCTGTTGCTGGAGGACGGCGTCGACCTCAACGCGATCGCCCATCCGCTGGCACGCACGAAGATGATCTTCTGCGCCGCACCTGCCTACCTGGCGCGCGCCGGCACGCCGACCCGGCCGGAAGACCTTGCGGGGCACCAGTACCTCAAATTTCCGTGGCAGCAGGCGACCGGGCACAGCGCGCGGCGCTTGCGGCTGCAGCCGGCCGAAGGCGAGGGCGCGCCGGTGGAAGTCGACGTGCCGGTGGCATTGCAGTCAGCGAGCTTCGATGTGCTCTACCGCGCAACGCTGGAGGGCGCGGGCATTGCTGCGCTGTCGACCGCGCTCGCCCGGCGCGACTTGCAGAGCGGCGCACTCGTGCAGTTGCTGCCCGACTGGATCTTCGGCCGCTTCACCATCTACGCCGCAGTGCCCAGCCGCAAACTGCTGCCGGCGCGGACGCGGGCCTTCCTGGATTTCCTCAAGACGCCGGCGGACGCCGTCAGCTGAAGCCGTTCTGGCGCCACGCCTCGAACACGGTCACCGCGACTGCGTTCGACAGGTTGAGGCTTCGCTGGCCGGCGCGCATCGGCAGGCGCAGCCGCTGGTCCAGTGGGAAGCTTTCGCGCAGCGCCGGCGCCAGGCCACGCGTTTCCGACCCGAACACCAGCCAGTCGCCAGGAAGGAAGCGAATCCCATGCGCCGGACGGCTGCCGTGTGTGGTGAGCGCGAACATGCGGTCTGGCGCGGGTCTTTCGGCATCGAGCAGTGCCTGCCAGTCCGCATGGCGCCGTACCTCGGCGTACTCGTGGTAATCGAGACCGGCGCGCCGCAGCAGCCGGTCGTCCATCGAGAAGCCGAGCGGTTCCACGAGGTGGAGCGTGCAGCCGGTGTTGGCGGCCAGCCGGATCACGTTGCCGGTGTTGGGAGGGATCTCGGGTTCGACCAGGACGATGTGAAACATCCGGCGATTGTCGCCACGTGGCCGCGGACTTGGACGCGGCGCGGTGGCGTCAGTCGAGAAACTCGGTACGTGCCAGCACGATGGCGCTGACGTGCGCCGCGCCACCGGTGCGCAGCGCCTGGGCCGCCGAGAACAGCGACGCGCCGCTGGTCATCACGTCGTCGACCAGCACGATGCGCCGTCCCCGGACCTGTGAGGCGCGCAGCGGCTCGATCGCGAAGGCGCCCTGCAGGTTGCGCAGGCGCTCGGCGCGGGTCAGGCCGCTCTGGGCGGGAGTGTCACGCGTGCGGATCAGCAAGCCGGCGTCGGTCTTCCCGGGCGCGAGGCGGCGCGCCAGCTCGAAGGCCTGGTTGAAGCCGCGCTCGCGCAGCCTCACCGGCGACAGTGGCATCGGCAACACGAGGTCGGCGCGCTCCAGGGCAGGTTCGGCCCAGGGAGCGCTGCGCATCAGCATGGCGAGTGGTGCCGCCCAGCCTGGCTCGTCGCGGAACTTGAAGTCGCCGATGAGGCCCGGCCAGGGCCAGCTGTAGCCGCAGGCGGCAATGCAGCCGTCGAGCGGCGGCAACTGACGCCGGCAGTCGATGCAGTGCACCGCGCCGGCGGCTACCGGCAGCGCGCAGGTCGTGCAGCGATCTGCCGGCGGCGCGAAACGCGCAATGCAGGCATCGCAGACCGGCCGTGATGGCCACGCGCGGCAGACCGCGCACTGGCTCGGTACGCGGCCGAGCAGCGCGGGCAATGCGGAGAAAAGACGGGCGTTCCACCGGGACAACATCCCCTCAATATACTGAGCGCCCCCATGGCCACCCTTCCCACCGAGCGACCGCCGACCATCGACCCCACGGCAGCCGCCCGCTGGGCCAGCCTTCCGCCCGACGCAGGCTCCCCGTGGCTGCATGAGGAAGTCGGCCGACGCATGGAGGACCGGCTGCAATGGATCACCCGTGCGCCCGAGACCTGGGCCGACTGGTCGCCCTTGCGCGGCGGCCTCGACGCCCACACGCTGGTGGCGCGTCGCTATCGCAACGCACGCGCCTACGTGATCGAACGCGAGCCCGAGCTGGCCACGCGCTCCGCCGATCGGCTGGTCGCCCCGTGGTGGAGCGCTCGCCGCTGGCAAGGTACGCAGGCGCGCTTCGACGCGCTGCCCGAAGCCGGTGTCGGCATGCTCTGGGCCAACATGGCGCTGCACATGGCGGCCGATCCGCAGGCGCTGATCGGCCAGTGGCACCGGTCGGTCATGACGGACGGCTTCCTGATGTTTTCCTGTCTCGGACCGGACACGCTGCGGGAGCTGCGCAGTCTTTATGCCCAACTCGGCTGGGCGCCGCCGTCCCATGAATTCACCGACATGCACGACTGGGGCGACATGCTCGTCGGCGCCGGCTTTGCGGAGCCGGTGATGGACATGGAGCGCATCGTGCTGAGCTGGGCCACGCCGGAGGCCGCACTCGCCGAACTGCGTACGCTGGGCCGAAACCTTCACCCCGCGCGGCCGGCCGGCCTGCGTGGGAAGCGCTGGCATGGCGCGCTGAAGGCTGCGCTGGCTTCGATGGCTGTGCCTGGAGCGCATGACGGCCGCATCGCGATCACCTTCGAAATCATCTATGGGCACGCTTTCAAGCCGGCGCCGCGGGTGGCACTGTCGGCTCAGAGTGCCGTGTCGTTGCGCGACATGCGCGAGATGCTCCAGCGCGGCCGCCCGGGCGCCTGAAATCGTCTCTTTCAGGGAATTCCAGCGTCGTTCCGGGACGCCAAAGGGACGGTCCGGCGTGGTTCACCCGCTACAATCCGCCGAGCGTGAACCCCAGGGATTTTCCTGTGATCAAGGCCGTCGAGCGTAGGTTGGGTGGCCTCGAACGTACCGATTTACCGAACTCGTCCGTGTCGAATTCCGTGTTTCGTTTTGCCACTGTTTCGGGCCAGAGTGTTCACTGGTTCCTGAAGCGCAATTGCTCGGTCACGCCGAGCCAGCTTGGCTGGCTCTATGCGTCGCTGTGTGTGATTTCGCTTGGCATCGGCACGGGGTTCTGGCTCAACGGCGCACGGCTCGTCCTGCCTTTCGCATGGCTGGAGCTCGCTGCGGTCGGGTTTGCTTTCATGTCGTATGCACGACATGCGACCGATGGAGAGAGGATCGCACTTCAGGGCGGTCGGCTCGTGGTGGAACTCGAGAACGGCGGGCACTACGAGCGCACGGAGTTCCTTCCGCACCAGGTGCGGATCGAACCCCAGGCGAGCGATCGCTCGCTGATCGAGGTGTCAGGTCAGGGACGTTCGGTCAGGGTGGGGCGCTACGTGCGCCCTGAACTGCGTGCGGCCCTGGCGCGAGAGATTCGCATGGCGCTACGCGGCGCTTAGCGTGGCGGGGGCCTCCGGCAGTGGACGACAAGCCGGTCGGTTAAACGGAAATTGAAGAAGCAAACACGATGAAGAGCATTTGGCGCAACAAGTACAGGCTGTCGAATCTGCTGCTGGCTGCCGGCGCGGCATTCAGCGGCGCGGCACATGCGGTCAACGACCTGCCCGGCGGCCCGTCGGTGCGCCAGTTGAACATGCCGGTCGGGGTCACGAAGATCGCGCAGGAACAGCATTTCCTGCACACCGTGATGATGATCCTGTGTACCGTGATCTTCATCGCCGTGTTCGCGGTCATGTTCTATTCGATCTGGAAGCATCGCAAGTCGGTCGGCCACAAGGCTGCCAACTTCCATGAATCGGTGGTGGTCGAAGTCATCTGGACCATCGTCCCCTTCCTCATCGTGATCGTGATGGCGCTGCCTGCCACCAAGGTCTTGGTCGCCCAGAAGGACACCACCAACGCCGACCTGACGATCAAGGCCACCGGCTACCAGTGGAAATGGGGCTACGACTACATCACCGGCGAAGGGCAGGGCCTGGGCTTCATCTCGACGCTCGACAGCTCGCAGCGCGCGATGTCCAACGCCGGCGCCAAGGGCGACATCCCGGTCGACTATCTCTTCAAGGTCGACAACCCGCTGGTGGTGCCGGTCGACAAGAAGATCCGGATCATCACCACCGCCAACGACGTGATCCACGCTTTCGCCGTGCCGCAGTTCGGCATCAAGCAGGATGCGATTCCGGGCTTCGTGCGCGACACCTGGTTCCGTGCGGAAAAGGTCGGCGACTACTACGGCCAGTGCCAGGAACTGTGCGGCAAGGAACACGCCTACATGCCCATCCACGTGAAGGTGGTCTCGGCGGCCGACTACACGAGCTGGGTCGACGTCAAGCGCAAGGAGGCTGCGGCCAAGCTGGACGATCCGAACAAGGTCTGGGCCCTGCCTGAGATCCTGGCGCGCGGCGAGAAGGTCTATGCGGCCAACTGTGCGGCCTGCCATCAGGCCAACGGCAAGGGCGCCGGTCCGATCAAGCCTCTCGACGGCTCGGCCAAGGTGCTCGACCCCGATCACACCGACCAGATCAACGTGCTGCTCAAGGGGCAGAACAACGGTGCCATGCCCTCATGGAAGCAGTTGAGCGACACCGACATTGCCGCCGTCATCAGCTTCACGAAGAACAGCTGGTCGAACAAGACAGGCCAACTGGTGCAACCGGCCGAAGTGAAGGCCGAACGGGCGAAGCTGTAAAGCTTTCCGCGCCCCGACGTAGAAACAGCAAGGAACAGACATGAGTGCAGTCCTCGACCCCCACGGTCACGCCCATCCCGATCAGGATGGCCACGCGCACGACGATCACCACGACCACCATGCGCCGACCGGTTGGCGCCGCTGGGTCTTCGCGACCAACCACAAGGACATCGGCACGCTGTACCTGCTGTTCTC
>JAZKDL010000006.1:0-7772 GCA_040387575.1 Pseudomonadota bacterium | reverse complement strand
TCGTTGTCAACAAACCTATCCCCGAATTCGAGTCTAACGCCACTGGCGGTATCAAGGTCTCGAACACCTCGCACCTCGGCCATGTGCTGGTGATGTATTTCTACCCTAAAGACAACACGCCCGGCTGCACCACCGAAGCGATGCAGTTCCGAGATCATTACAAGGATTTCGTGAAGGCTGGCGCTACGGTATTCGGCGTGTCGCGCGACAACATGAAGTCGCATGACGAATTCAAGGCCAAGCTCGAACTGCCCTTCGAACTCATCGCCGACACCGAAGAAAAAATGTGCCACATGTTCGGGGTCGTCAAGAACAAGATCATGTACGGCAAGAAGGTCAAAGGCATCGAGCGCAGTACCTTCCTGATCGGCGCTGATGGCGTACTCAAGGCTGAATGGCGCGGACTCAAGGTGCCAGGCCATGTCGAGGAAGTCCTCAAGGCTGTCAAGACGCTGAAGAAGGCCGCCTGAGCTCATTCCTCCGGACCTCGATTTGCGCGGCTGCAACGGTCGTCGGGCAATACGCCCGCGATGTGCATAATGAGCTCATGCCGTTGAGCTCCACGACCGCATCCACCGAAATAAGCCGCCCTGGCATTCAGGCGGCTTTTTCGCTTTCTGGCCCTCACTTCCTTGCGAGCTAACTGCCTCATGCCACTGCCTCCCGCACCCACGAAACGCGCAGCCCTCCTTTCGCCGGACGCCATCGATGCGCCAGCGCATTCGCCGCAGAAGACCTCGCGCCGCGGCGGCCGGAAATCGACGGACGACACACGCGGCGACGGCCATCAGGCCCTGGAACTATTCGACGAGCGCACGCAGGATGCCGTCGGCGCGCCGCCGCTCGCGCCCGTAACCGCGATGCCGACCGCAGCGCCGATGCAGCAGATCGAAACAAAACCACGCCCGTCACCGGTTGAATCCCCTGTGGCCGAAGTTGCCCCGCAGCCGCAGCCCCGGAAGCCGATGCTGGCACCAACCGCGACGACCGCACCAGCACCAGCAACGCGCACGCGCTCCGAACGCGCGCACGCAGAGACGACCCGTCCGCGCCGCGCGGCGCGCAGCGGGCCGGCCAAGCTGTTCGTGCTCGACACCAACGTGCTGCTGCACGATCCGATGTGTCTGTTCCGCTTCGAGGAACACGATATCTATCTGCCGATGATCGTGCTGGAGGAATTGGACGGTCACAAGAAGGGCACGACCGAAGTCGCCCGCAACGGCCGGCAGACCAGCCGCACGCTCGACGCACTGGCCGGTGCGCAAGGGGCCGACATCGCGAAGGGCTTGAAGCTCGATACGACCGGTCACCGCGAAGCCGGCGGCAAGCTGTTCTTCCAGACGGAAACGCTCGACTACACGCTGCCGACCAGCCTGCCGCAGGGCAAGGCGGACAACCAGATCCTGGGTGTGGTGCAGGCGCTGCGCGATCTGTACGCGACCGATCGCCCCGGCCATCCGAAGCAGGAAGTCGTGCTGGTGTCGAAGGACATCAACATGCGCGTCAAGGCGCGCGCGCTCGGGCTCGCTGCCGACGACTACCAGAACGACAAGACACTCGAAGATGGCGACCTGCTCTACGCGGGCTCGATGGCCCTGCCGCCCGACTTTTGGACGCGGCAGAGCAAGACCGTCGAGAGCTGGCAAAGTGGCAGCAGCACTTTCTATCGCATCAGCGGTCCGATCGTGCCCAACCTGTACATCAACCAGTTCGTCTTCTTCGAAGCGCCCGGCGAACCCAGCATGTATGCGCGCGTGACCGAAATCCGCGACAAGACGGCCGTACTCAAGACGCTCAAGGACTACAGCTCCGGCAAGAATGCCGTGTGGGGCGTTGCCACGCGCAACCGCGAACAGAATTTCGCGATGAATCTGCTGATGGATCCGGACATCGACTTCGTGACGTTGACCGGGACCGCCGGCACCGGCAAGACGCTGATGGCGCTGGCCTCGGGCCTGACCCAGGTGCTCGACGACCGCCGCTACACCGAGATCATCATGACGCGCGCGACCGTGAGCGTGGGTGAAGACATCGGCTTCCTGCCGGGCACGGAAGAAGAAAAGATGGGGCCTTGGATGGGCGCGCTGGACGACAACCTCGAGTTCCTCGCCAAGGGCGACGGCGGTGGCGCCGGCGAATGGGGCCGTGCGGCGACCAACGAGCTGATCCGCAGCCGAATCAAGATCAAGAGCATGAACTTCATGCGCGGCCGCACCTTCCTGAACAAGTACGTGATCGTCGACGAGGCGCAGAACCTCACGCCCAAGCAGATGAAGACGCTGATCACGCGCGCCGGCCCCGGCACCAAGATCATCTGCATGGGCAACCTCGCGCAGATCGACACGCCCTACCTCACCGAAGGCTCGTCAGGCCTGACTTTCGCGGTCGACAGGTTCAAGGGCTGGCCGCACGGCGGGCACATCACGCTGGCGCGCGGCGAGCGCTCGCGCCTTGCGGACTTCGCCAGCGAAGTACTCTGACCGCCTGACGCCATCGCAGGGATGAAGCCCGCACGCCTTTCGGCGTCGCGGGCTTTTTCATTCATGCGCTGACTCCTGACAGCACGTTGTCAGGAGCAGTCGCGCAGCATGAAAGCTCATCAATCCACTGGAGCTTTCCATGCACAACGCCAACACCTGGTTCGAGATTCCGGTCGCCAATCTCGACAGATCTCGACGCTTTTACGAGTCCATGCTCGACCGCACGATGCGCGGCACCGAGGACGTGGGAGGAGAGTCGATGGCGGTGTTCGCGCACGAGAAACCAGGCGCTGGCGGGTGCCTGGTTCATCGGCCCACGCACCAGCCCGTGCGCGGCGGCACGGTGATCTATCTGGACTGCACGCCGAGCTTGGATGCGGCACTGCAACGCGCGACGAATGCGGGCGGTCGCATCGTGATATCCAAAACATTGATAGCACCTGGCGTTGGTTATTTCGCGCAAGTCGAGGACCTCGACGGCAACGTCGTCGGACTGCACGCTATCGCCTGAACATGGCACCGATTCATTTGCTTTTTCGCGCACAGCATGGTGCATTTCAACACCAGATGTGTGAAGACGGCGCACGTGCCGGCACCGGCCCAGACCCGCGAACGCGCAAAAACTGGATTGCCGTGGCCAGTGCCGAGCACGCCCGCATCGGCCGCGATCACAGGCCGGTCGGCTTCATGCAGGTCGGACATGGCAAGGGCACCCCACTCAAGCGCATCGCACCCGGCGATCGGGTGGCCTACTACGCGCCAGCCACGGTCTATGGCGGCAAAGATCGGTTGCAAAGCTTCGTTTCGATCGGCGTCGTGCAACCGGGCGCGCCATACATCGGGGACATGGGCAACGGTTTCCAGCCATGGCGCCGCGATGTACGCTATTCGCCGTCGCGGGAAGCACCGATCGCACCCTTGATAGGCGCTTTCGACTTCGTAGAAGATCCAAAACACTGGGGCGCTAAATTCCGCTACGGATTGCTCCAGATCAGCGAGCACGACATGGCGCTGGTCGCGAGTGCCATGCAGGCCGACGCCCGGACACTCGGACTCGCGGCCCGATCACTCAGCGGATGACAGGAAATATCGAGATGGACCCTCTTCGCCAGCACGTGAATGCCTTTGCCATCGCAGGTCCGTCGGTGCGCACCACGAACGCCGACGAGGCCAGTTCGGCCAGTGGCCGCATCCCCGGCCTCTGGGCTCGATTTTTCCGCGACAACGTGATGAGCCTGACGCCACACCGTGAGACCGCCGACTTGCGGAACTTCGGCGTTTACTCGGGTTATGAAGCCGACGCGCACGGCGCTTTCGATGTCACGGCCGGTGTTGCGGTGACGGAAGGCGGCAACGTGGAGGTCGAGGCCGGGGAGTATCTGGTCTTCGAGACCCACGGCCTGATGCCGCAAGCGGTGCTCGGCGCCTGGACGGCGGCGTGGCAATACTTCGAAGCGCATCCCGAGATCCAGCGCCGCTACGTGAGCGATTTCGAGGCGTACAGCAGCCCGGTCGACGTCGCCGTGTACGTCGGCGTGACATGAGGCGCGCATGAAAGCCATCGAACGAATGCAAACAAGCTTCAGCCACGTGTGGGGCCTTGGCGAGCACATCGTCCGCGGACGCGTCTGATGCGGCGCGCCGATCGACTGTTCCAGATCGTCCAGTTGATACGCGGTCGCCGGCTGACCACGGCCGCATTGCTTGCCCGGCGCCTGGAGGTGTCGGAGCGCACGATCTACCGTGACGTGGCCGACCTGCAGCACCGGGGCGTGCCCATCGAAGGCGAAGCTGGCGTCGGCTATCGCCTGGGTGCGGGCTTCGAATTGCCGCCGCTGATGTTCACGCAGGATGAGGCTCGCGCACTCGTGGCTGCGGCTCGACTGGCACAAAGTTGGGTCGATCCCGCCATGGCACGCGACGTCGAAGCCGCACTCGGCAAGATCCTTTCGGTGCTGTCTCCGGCTGCCCGTGCGTCGGCCGAGGCGATCGCACTCTACGCACCGGCGCTGGCACTCGATGACGCCACACGCGCGCAACTGCAAACAGCACGCGAAGCCGTTCAGGCAAGGCAGAAGCTGGAGATCCTCTATCGTGATGCAGCCGACGCCAGCAGTGCGAGAACGGTACGCCCGCTCGGCTGCTTTTACTGGGGCAAGGTCTGGACGCTGTCTGCATGGTGCGAACTCCGCAACGACTTCCGGGGCTTTCGGATCGATCGCATCGAAACACTGAGCGTGTTGCCGGAGCGCTTTCGCCACGAGGCGGGCAAGACGCTTGCCGACCTGCTGCGCAAGGTCCGGGCAGAGCACGGATTGAATCTACCGCTGCCTCCACAGTCACTGTGATCTGCAGGTTCGAAACCCGAACCGTCAACGCTCAGTAGTCGTGTCCGCCACCGCCCGCGAGGCTTTCGAACTTGGTGATCGACTTCAGGAAAGCGAGTTTCACGGTGCCAGTCGGACCGTTACGCTGCTTGCTGATGATCACTTCGGCCACGCCCGGCTCTTTGCTGTCCTTGTTGTAGTAGTCATCGCGGTAGATGAACATGATCACATCTGCGTCCTGCTCAATGGCGCCGGACTCTCGCAAGTCACTCATCATCGGGCGTTTGTCGGTGCGCGACTCCACGCCACGGCTCAGCTGCGACAACGCGATCACGGGGCACTTGAGCTCCTTCGCAAGCATCTTCAACCCCCGAGAAATTTCACCGACAGCCGTGGCCCGGTTTTCGTCGTTCATCGCCGTCGACACGCTCATCAACTGAAGGTAGTCGACCACGATCAGGCCGAGTTGGCCGCAGGTGCGAGCCAGTCGCCGCGAGTTGGCGCGCAACTCGCTGGTGGTAAGACCCGGCGTCTCATCGATGTGCAGCGAGATATTCCTCAACTTCTCGATCGCCTCGGTCAGCCGCGGCCATTCTTCATCGGTCAGCTTGCCCGTGCGCAGATGACCCTGGTCGATTCGGCCGATCGAACCGACGATACGCACCGCAAGCTGAGCTGCGCCCATTTCCATCGAGAACACGGCGACCGGCAGGCCTTCATTGAGCGCCACGTGCTCGGCAATGTTGATCGCAAAGGCCGTCTTGCCCATCGAGGGGCGCGCGGCCAGCACGATCATGTCGCCTGCCTGGAAGCCGGAGGTCATGCGATCGAGATCGACGAAACCGGTCGGCACCCCCGTGATGTCGTTCGGGTTGTCTGCCATCTCGGTCACGCGGTCCAGCAGGTCGACCACCAGGGTGTGCATGCCCTGGAAGCCCTGCTTCATCCGCGAACCCTCTTCGCCGATGTTGAAGATCTTTTGCTCGGATTCGTCAAGGATCTTGTCAACCGCCTTACCCTGAGGATTGAAAGCCTCGGTCGCAATTTCGTCGGCGGCCGAAACCAGCTTGCGCAGAATCGAGCGCTCCCGCACGATTTCGGCGTAACGGCGGATGTTGCTCGCGCTCGGCACGTACTGTGCCAGCGAGTTGAGGTACATCAGCCCGCCGATCTCGTCGGCCTTGCCAAGACTCTGCAGCTGCTCGAAGACGGTGATCACGTCGGCCGGCTTCGACGCATTGATCAGCGTACCGATCGCCGCGTAGATCAGCTTGTGCTCATAGCGATAGAAGTCGCCATCCACGACCAGATCGCCCATGCGGTCCCAGGCGCCGTTGTCCAACAGCAAGCCACCGAGCACGCTCGATTCAGCCTCGATGGAATGAGGGGGGATGCGCAATTGCGCGACCTGACGATCTGCCGACGGGTCATTGTTGGCATAAGAAAAAACGGCGGACATGGCACTCCTTGCAGCCAGTCATGCTACGGCGCATGAGAGGCTCGCGTCACGGGACAACGCTGTGGATAAGCGGTGATTTTCCGGTGAAGCAATGAGGACAACCTGCAGTTGCCCCAGAAAAACAAAAGCCGCCCGAAGGCGGCTTTGTGGCGCGCATCAAGCGCGATCGGCGATCAGGCGCTTTCGCCGTAGACCGTGACGGTGATGTCGACCACCACGTCCGTGTGCAGTGCAACGCTGACCGTGCTGTCGCCGACAACCTTGATCTGGCCGTTGGGCATGCGCACTTGCGACTTCGCGACTTTGTAGCCAAGCTTGTTGAGCTCTTCGGCGATGTCGTTGTTGGTGACCGAGCCGAACAGGCGGCCGTCGACGCCGGCCTTCTGCGTGATCTTGACAGCGGTACCGGCGAGCTTTTCGCCCTGAGCTTGCGATTCAGCCAGCTTGGCGGCAGCAGCCTTTTCGAGCTCGACGCGCTTGGCTTCGAATTCGGCCTTGTTGGTCGCGGTGGCGCGGCGTGCGCGGCCCGTCGGGATCAGAAAGTTGCGTGCGTAACCGTCCTTGACCTTGACGATTTCGCCGAGGGTACCGAGGTTGACGACCTTGTCCAGAAGAATGACTTGCATGGTATCTGGCTCCTTAGATGCGGTGCTGGTCGCTGTACGGAACCATCGCGAGGAAGCGCGCACGCTTGATCGCGGTGTTCAGCTGACGCTGATAGATCGCGCGCGTACCGGTCAGGCGTGCGGGGATGATCTTGCCGTTTTCGCTGATGAAGTCACGCAGCGTGTCGATGTCTTTGTAGTCGATCTCTTCGACGCCAGCGACGGTGAAGCGGCAGAAGCGCTTGCGCTTGAACAGCAGCGACTGGGTGTTGCGCTTCGGGCGCTTGTCTTTGTTGAATTTCTTGAACGTGGCCATTTCTGGACCTCTCTTCGAAAATTAATCTTGCTGAAAATCCTGAATGTGCAGCACGGGATGCTTCGCGTTGCCCGATGTGGCGAGGAAGCCCTGGAAACGCCAGAGACTGCCCAACGCCTGCCTTGCGAGCCGTTCGGCCACTGCGCCGAACGCGACAGCTTTAAGGGCCGCCTTCACCTGTCGGGGGGCGCCTGCCTCATCGATCTTCGACTCGTGTTCGAGCTTCAGGTCCAGGGCGGGCACGCCGGCCGGCGTGAAACGCAAGTTACCGAGTTCAGCGACGCAGGCAGTCAGCAGAAGCTGGTTGACTGCAGCGGCTGCCACACGATCAGTTGTTGTTTGCGGCGTATTCCGCCTGCTGAGCCTTGCGGGCTTCTTCGCGCTCGACCGTCTTCATCATCGACGAAGGACCGGTGTCGGCCTTCTTCTTGACCACGGTCAGGTGGCGCAGCACGGCGTCGTTGAACTTGAACGCATGTTCCAGCTCGCCCATCACGGCCTGTTCGGCTTCGATGTTCACGCACAGGTAGTGCGCCTTGTTGAGCTTGTTGATCTGGTAGGCCAGCTGACGACGGCCCCAGTCTT
>JAZKDL010000005.1:0-5534 GCA_040387575.1 Pseudomonadota bacterium | reverse complement strand
GACTCGTTGAAGTCCTTCCACAGCGCGCGGAACTGGCCGGCCTTCTTGGCTTCGATCAGGGTCTTGATCGTCAGGTCGATCTCGGCCTTGGTCATGTTGCCCTTGTCCTTGTACTTGTGGATGCCCTTGGCTTCCACCACCATCGCGGCGTCCATGATGCCGATCGACGGGATGTTCAGGATGGCGGCCTTGCCCTTGAATTCGGGGTTCAGCAGTTCGGCCCAGGAGCCGATCGGGCGCTTGATCAGGTCGGGGCGGATGCCCAGCGTGTCGGCGTTGTAGGTGGTCGGGATCAGCGACATGAACTGCGTCGCCGACTTCGCGAAGACCTTGCTCTTCTCGCCTTCGAGATAGATCACCTTGACCGGCGCCGTGCCCTGGTCGCCGACCTTCTTTCCCGCGACTTCGCCCTTGGTGAAGAGCGAGGTGATCTTGTCGGCGTTCTTCACGCGCTTGCTGTCGATGCCCTTCAGGTTGCCGGTCGGCACGATCTTCTTGAGCGAGAAGAACTCGGTGTCGATCAGGTCGAAGCTGTTCGGTGCGGTCACGGCGCGCTTGGTCACGTCGTCGGTGGTCACGGCCACGTACTGGATCTCGATGCCGGTGTCGGCCTTGAACTTGTCGGCGATCGCCTTGTCCTGGTTCACGGCCGTGCCGAGGTAGCGCAGCACGATCTTGTCCTGCGCATGCACGGCGGGCGCCATGCCGGCGGCCAGGATGCCGGCCATGCCGGCCGTGCCCTTGAGCAGGGTGCGGCGTTGCACGCCGTGGATCGAATCGGGGGTGTCGGACATGAAAGCCTCCAGCTTCTGGTTTGAAAAAAATGAACGATCGATGAAGTGAGTGGCCGGCGTGCAATCAGAGCGCGCTTGCTGTTTCGCTCGCGAGTGCGCGTGCGTCTTCGTGGCGCCACGACAGGCGCACGTTCTCGCCCTGCACATACGGGCGCGCGAGAAAGGCGGCTTCGCCGACAAGCACCGACACGGTCTTGCGGCCCGCTGCGGCATCGGCGAGATCGAGACCGAGCAGCACATACGTCCCTTGGTACTCGACGTCCGTGACCTGCGCCGCGACGCCCGCATCGCCATCGGCTGCCGTGGTCGGCGCAATGTGCATGTGGTCGTTGCGCACGGCCACGGTGCCGGCCGCCGTGTCGAGCACGTTGTGCCCGCCCATGAAGCGCGCGACGAATTCGCTGGCCGGATGGTTGTAGACCTGATGCGGCGAGCCGACCTGTTCGATCAACCCGTGGTTCATCACGACCATCGTGTCGGCCAGCGCCATCGCCTCTTCCTGCGAATGCGTGACGTGGATGAAGGTCAGCCCGAGTTCCTTCTGCCAGCGCCGCAGTTCGGCACGCATCTGGATGCGCAGGAAGGGGTCGAGCGCGGACAGCGGTTCGTCCAGCAGCAGCACGCGCGGTTCGGTGATCAAGGCTCGGGCCAAGGCCACGCGCTGCTGCTGTCCGCCGGACAGTTCACCGGGCTTGCGCTCCGCCAGATGGCCCATGGCGACGCGCTCCAGCAGGTCGCCCGCACGCTGGCGCCGCTCCGCCTTCGCAACGCCTTTCATCTTGAGACTGAAGGCCACGTTGTCGAGCGCAGACAGATGCGGGAACAGCGCGAAGCTCTGGAACATCATGGCCGTGCCGCGCGCTGCGGCGGGCAGGTTCGTGATGTTGCGGTTGTCGAGAAGGATGTCGCCGCTGGTCACCGACTCGTGGCCCGCGATCATGCGCAGCGTGGTGCTCTTGCCGCAGCCCGATGGCCCGAGCAGGCAGCAGTAGCTGCCGCTCGCGATCCGCAGATCGATCTGGTCGACCGCGGCCGGTGTGCCCGGCGCATAACGTTTGGTCAGCGCAATGATCTCGACCGCTGCAGGCGGGAGGGTGGTGACAGCATCCATTTGGACAAATTCAGCAAGACATGTGCCAAGCAGCCCAAGCACTGCCGCTGTGCGTCTTCCGGCCGTCGATGCACCATGCCCTGCAGTTGGGCATGGGAGGATGAAACCGCTTTCAGGGTGCGGTGAAGCGTGCGGTGGAAACGTTCTTGAGCAGACCGTCCCGCTGGATCCGGCTGAGTCCGCGCACGCCTTCGGCCACCCATTTGGTGCGCGCCGCGTTCGGCACGCCGGTCTGCCGCCAACGAGCGAGTTCGGCGTCCGGGTCATGCAGCATCGCGGCCAGCCAGACGGCTTGCGCCGGCTCCAGCGCACGCGCGCTGCGCTTGAAATACAGCCGTGCCGCGGCCTCCGCGCCGCACACGCCCGCGCCCCACGGCGCGTTGTCCAGATAGGACTGCAGGATGCGTGGCTTGCCCAGCGACTGTTCCATGTCGACTGCATAGAGAAGCTCGCGCAGCCGCCCTTCGCTGCTGCGCCGGTCGCCCTGGGTCAACCGGCGGGCGAGCTGCTGCGTGAGCGTTCCACCCGTCTGTTGTGCCGCCGGACCGTTGCGTGCGGCAATGTCCGAGGACATCGCCAGTTCACCAAGTTCGTAGCCGGGATGCGTGAGGAAGCGCGGGTCTTCTGCGGCCATCACCGCGCGTGCGAGCCAGCTGTCGGCCGCCAGTTGCGCCGGTGCCCCGCAAGCGGGACGCGCGCGCAGCAGCGCATCGCTGCCCAGCCCCGACACGGTGAACTGCGACAGCCGCGGCTGCAGCGCGAAGCTGCCCTCGGGCAGGTTGACGTCGGCAGCGAAAGCCATCGTGCCGCCGATGCGGGCATGCATGAGCTCCGATATCTGCGGCGCCAGCACCGCATACCACTGCGCAACCGGGGCGTCCGCTGCGTCGATGTGCAACTGCACGTTCTGCTGCGACAGGCGCCCGCTCCATGCGGCCGTGAAGGGGACCGGCGCAGGCACCGTGCCGCTCAGCGGGATGGCATGGATGCGTCCGCTCAACAGGTTGCCATCACGTCGGACGGTGACGAAGACGCCGTCGAAACGCAAGGGCCGGGGTCCGAGCGGCGTCATGGCGACGCTGCAGAGCGTGCAGCTCAACTCGAGCGACTGGGCGCCGTCGTCCCAGACGAAGCGGACCGGACCGGCACGCGTGTCGAAGGTGCGGCCGGACAGGCGCTGTGCCACCCACGGCGAGGTGAGCAGACGCAACGCGGTCGGCACGCCGATTTCTGCATCCATCGGACCCAGATCGACCCGGGTCGACCATTCGCCCGAGGCCGGCGCCAGCGCCAGCTTGACGATCAGGAACATCGCCACGCCGGCCGTCAGCGTCAGTGAGAGCAATGCGAAGAACAGGAAGCGCAGTATCTTTTTCAAGACTCCCCCCAGGTCATCGACGACGCGCTCCGACCGATGCGATCGGTCGGCCGTTCCGCATCGCCACGGCTTGCCAGAGACCGCGCCCACGACCGGAAAGGTCGCTAGCCGGTATCAGGTTGCAGTGTCGGTGAAAGTACGTTTTTTTACATCCACGAGTCGCTCGAAAGTACACATGGTTTGCCCTTGCTCGACCGCCGAAGCCGACACGGACACGCCGGACTCCATCGCGGCCAGCGCCGACCAGCCTAGGCAGAACAGCATCGCGAGACCGAACAGCGCCTTGTGGACTATCCGGTTGACGAAGCGGTTGTCGAACCAGCCTTCAAACAGTGCGTGCGGCATGGGTTTCTCCTTTGAACGATGGAACGAAAGGTCGGCGCGCAGGCGCCATCAGGGCGGCGATACCGCCGCAGGCCAGCGCCGGTACGACGGCGCCGAGTGCTTGCCGCATCCACGGCTGCGGTCCGATGGCAGAGGCAGCGAGTGCCGTCCACGCCGCATCACCAGCCAGGCTGCCGATCAGCAGGATCAGCCCGACCCATGGCAACCTGGCGAGGAAGGTGCCTGCGGACAAGCGTGTCCATAGCGCGATCGAACACGCCGTGAAGCAGCCGAGCCACACGAGCTGAACGCCACCCATCCACAGCGCGCTGCCTTCACCTGCAACGTGAAAGGCCGGCAGCGACAGCCTGTGCAAGGTGTCGCCCAGGACGACGGACATCGACGGCTCGACCCACACCTTCAGCGCGGACAACAGCGGCAACGTCAGCATCGCCAATCCCGCCAACGGCGCGAGTGCCATGCGTTGCGGCAGAAAGGCCCGCAGGCTGCAAACCAGCGCGGCAACCGCCAGCAGACCGGCAACCCAGAGCGGCAGGGCGGACCGGTCGGCAACACCGGTATGCAGCAACGTCGCCGACAAGGACGACAAAGTGCCCAGAGCCAACCAGCCGAGCCGTGGCGATGCGCGCAGTTCGCGCCGTGCCCGCCAGACGAAGAAAGCGATCGCGGCCAGCGCGAGCAGCCCCAGCGGCTCGTCCCATCCGCCATGCAGTGCGCGCGCCATCCAGATGCCGGTGGGTGCCAGCGCTGCCGCCTGCAATCCCAACCAGAGGCAAGCCGGCGCCCGATCGAGGCGAATGCCCCAATCGACGAAGTGCGGCTGCCGCTGCGCCAGCGCAGCCAGTGTCAATGCCGAGACCGGCGTCGTCGATGCCATGCCGAACTCCGTCATGCGGTGAAGCGGCGCGCATCGTGGCGGCGCATCCGGCGCTCCAGCATGGCGCGCATCGACGGCATGGCGTCGGTACAGGGCATCTGCATTTCCGCGTGCGTGTGTTCACCCGCCGCGCTCGGACGCGCGGCGTTGTCGTGTCTCGGATGCAGTGGCCGGGCGATCAGCGTTGCGAAGGCCAGGCCGGCCACGGCGAGCGTGCCGAACCAGAGCCAGCGGCCGGAAGTGGGAGAGTGATGTTGCATGGGCTGTCCTGTGGCGTGGTGTCGCACCGTGGCGACGGGTCGTGCGGGGTCGTGCGGTCTGCACAGGAACGGACTGTCGGCGCCGCGCGGGAAGCGGGTGCGAAGCCTGTGTGCGGCCGTGCGCGCTGTGTGAAGTCCATGTGAAGTCCGTGTGCGCTTCGAACGGGCGGGGCTTCATCTGCCCTTCGATTGCGCAGCAGAAGCTCTGGCTCCTACGCAACCGACAGGGAGACTTCCATGCTTCTGCTTCTTCGACATTCCGTGATCGCCAAGGTGATCGGCCTGCTGCTGCTGACCTTGCTGCTGTGCATTCCACTGGCCCGCATCGACATGCTCAACCGGGAGCGCGGCGAAAGCCAGCGCGAGGCCGCCGACGAACTCGCCAGCACCTACGCCGGTGCCCAGACGCTGGTCGCGCCCGTGCTGGTCGTCCCCTACGTGGAACGGTGGGCGGCAACCCAGCGCGATGCGAAGGGACGCGCCACCGGCACCGAAATCCGCACCCGGGTGAAACGCCATCTGGTCTTTCCGGACACGCTCGGCATCGACGGCAGCCTCACGCCGCAGATGCGCTACCGCGGCATCTTCAGGATCCCTTTCTATGCGCTGCAGGCCACGCTGTCGGGCGGCTTCCCGGCCTTCGATCCACGCGACATGGCGCGCGAGGAGAGCGATTCGCGGATCGAGATCGGCACGCCCTTCATCGCCATGCACGTGAGCGACCTGCGCGGGCTCGACGGCTCGCCGACGCTCACGCTGGAGGGCGAGA
>JAZKDL010000004.1:0-1640 GCA_040387575.1 Pseudomonadota bacterium | reverse complement strand
CGCCCGCGTGGGGCAGTGCGTCGACGATGTGGCAAGAGATTTCGAGCAGGCCCAGCTGAAAGGCCTGGAACAGCCCGACCGGTCCGGCGCCGATGACCAGCGCGTCGGTTTCGATCGGGAGCGCGCGGGTCTGGCTCAGCGCACCAGCTCCGACAGCTTGTTCGGCTTGTCTTTCCACTCGTCGGCATCCGGCAGCGCCGGCTTGCGCTTGGTGATGCTCTTCCAGCCATCGGCCCGCGCCAGGTCGGCGTTGATCTTGATGAAGGCGATCTGATCGGCCGGAAGGTCTTCTTCGGCAAAGATCGCGTTGGCCGGGCATTCGGGAATGCAGACGGCGCAGTCGATGCATTCGTCCGGATCGATCACCAGCATGTTCGGACCTTCGCGGAAACAGTCCACGGGACACACGTCGACGCAATCGGTGTATTTGCAGCGGATACAGGAATCGGAGACGACGTGGGTCATTTGGTCTTGTGGCCGAAGGAATCTTGGCGGGTAGAAACGGGGAAAACCCGGATTTTAAAGGCTCAGAGGGCCGGCCGTACGAGGACGGCGGCCGAAGTCCTGTGAGAAGCAGTGTCAACCAGCACCAGCGAGCCCAGCGCGCGCGATTGCGCGAAGGGCAGCACGGCCAGCGGCTGCTGCAGCGCCAGCACCACGTCGCCGATGGCGTTGGCTTCGAGTTGCGTGGCGGGCTCTGCGCCGAGCGTCGTGATGTTGAGCCGGTCGACGATGCGCGCGACCTTGGCTTTCACCCAGCGGTGGCCCTGCAGCGCCCAGTAGATGCGGCCTGCCACCAGCGGCTCGTCGTCGAGCCAGGCGACCGTGGCGGTGATCTCGCGCACCGGCTCGAAAGCGCCGGGTGCGAGCAGCCAATCGCCGCGCGACACGTCGAGTTCGCGGTCCAGCACGATGCCGGCGCTGTGGCCCGCATGCACGGTACCCGGCTGGCGCGTGTGGCTTAGCACCTGCGCGACCGTCGCGGTCTTGCCGCTCGGCAGCACGGTGATTTCCTGCCCCGGCGCCACATGGCCGCTGGCGACGCGACCCCAGAACACGCGCCGGCCTTGCGAGGTGTCCGACGACGACGAGAACTTCTCCACCCACTGCACCGGAAAGGCGAAAGGCACGGCTTCGTCCTGCACGGTCACCGGCAGGGCTTCGAGCAGTTCGAGCAGGCTCGGGCCGGTGTAGCCGCACCAGTCGGCATGGCGCGTGACCACGTTCCAGCCTTTGAGTGCCGACATCGGCACCACCGCGGCGACCGCGACACCGGCCGCGTCGGCAAAGCGCGCGAGCGCGGCCGAGATGCGCTGGAACGCAGTCGCCGCATCGGCGATCGCGTCGAGCTTGTTCACGGCGAACACGATCGACTGGACGCGCAGCAGGCTGCACAGCAGCGTGTGGCGGCGCGTCTGCGCCAGCAGCTCGTGCGCGAGCGCATCGCCGCCGTCAGCCTCGGCCGCCCAGCGCAGCTTGGTCGCGTCGACCAGCACCACAGCCGCATCGGCGCTCGAAGCGGCCGTGACCATGTTGCGCGTGTACTGCTCGTGGCCGGGCGCGTCGCCGATGATGAACTTGCGCGTGGCGGTCGAGAAGTAGCGGTAGGCCACGTCGATCGTGATGCCTTGCTCGCGCTC
>JAZKDL010000003.1:0-6571 GCA_040387575.1 Pseudomonadota bacterium | reverse complement strand
ACCTCAACCACTTCGACCTGCTCATCCGCAACGGCACGGTGATCGACGGCACGAAAGCGCCCCGGTTCACAGCGGATGTCGGCGTCACCGACGGCCGCATCGTCGCCATCGGTGACCTCGGCGCCGCGACCGCCGCACAGGTGATCGACGCCACCGGCCTCGTCGTCGCCCCAGGCTTCATCGACTCCCACACCCATGACGACCAGGCCGTGCTCTCGCACGCCACGATGCCCTTCAAGGTGTCGCAGGGCGTGACCACGGTGGTGGCCGGCAACTGCGGCATCAGCGCCGCGCCACTGCGCGCGGACATGGATTTGCCCATGCCGCTCAGCCTGCTCGACTCGCCCGCCGAAGGGCGCTTCACCTCCTTCGCCGCCTACCTCGACGCGCTGCGCGCCGCGCCCTCCTCCGTCAATGTGGCCGCGATGGTCGGCCACTCGACGCTGCGCGCGCTCACGATGGACGACATCGACCGCCCCGCGAACGACGATGAGATCGCCGCCATGCGCGCCCATGTCGAAGAGGCCATGCAGGCCGGTGCCATCGGCCTGTCGACCGGCACCTTCTACCCGGCCGCGACCAAGGCCACGACGGAGGAAATCATCGAGGTCAGCAGGCCGCTGAGCTCGCGCAAGGCGCTCTACGTCACGCACATGCGCGACGAGTCCGACCAGATCATGGAGGCGCTGGAAGAGACCTTCGCCATCGGCCGCGCGCTCGATGTGCCGGTGGTCGTGTCGCACCACAAGGCGATGCACAAGGCCAACTTCGGCAAGACGAAGCTGACCTTGCCGATCATTCGCGAGGCCATGAAACATCAGTGCGTGTCGCTCGACTGCTACCCGTACACCGCCGGCTCCACCGCGCTGCGCACCGACCGCGGCATGCTCGGCGGCCGGGTGCTGATCGCCAGCAGCGAGCCGCATCCCGACCGCGCCGGGCAAGACCTGGACGACATCGCCGCCGAATGGGGTGTGGGCAAGGAAGAAGCCGCGCGGCGCCTGCAGCCCGGCAGCGCGATCTACTTCATCATGGACGAGGACGACGTGCAGCGCGTGCTCGCCTTCGACGAAACGATGATCGGCTCCGACGGCATTCCGCTGGGCAGCAAGCCGCACCCGCGCCTGTGGGGCACCTTTCCGCGCGTGCTCGGCCACTACAGCCGCGATGTGGGCCTGTTCCCGCTGGAGACGGCGGTGTGGAAGATGACAGGGCTCACCGCGCGAAACTTCGGACTCCATGAGCGCGGCACGCTGAAAGCCGGGCATCACGCGGACATCGTGATCTTCGACGCGCCGCGCGTGCGCGACACGGCGAATTACGAGCGGCCCGACACGCCAGCGGAAGGCATCGAGGTGGTGATCGTCAATGGCGCCATCACCTGGCAGCACGGCGAGCACACGGGTGCGCGCCACGGACAGGTGATCACGCGCCGCGACACCGCGAAGGCTTGAGACATGCGCGACGAAGACCTCATCCGCGCTGCGAGAGCGGCGTCCAACGCGGCCATCCTCGCCAAGGATGTCGACACGATCGCCAGCTTCTGGACCGACGAGGTTCACGTGCTCGGCTCGATGTCGTTGCAGCTGTCGGGCGTCGAGGCGAATCGGCGGTTCTATGAAGCGCAGTTCGCCCAGCGCCCCGATACGACCTACACCCGCACGCCTTCGACGGTGCACGCCATGGCCGCCTGGAAGGTCGCGCTCGAATCCGGCGAATGGGTGGCCACCTGGACCGACCCCGATGGACCGGTGCAGGTCAGCGGAAGCTACATGGCGCAATGGCTGCGTTCGGAAGCGGGCTGGCGCATCCAGGGCGAACTCTACGTGCCGACGTCTTGCGCGGGCGGCGCCTACTGCGAGAGGCACCCGGTCCAACGCTGACGGCTGACGCCAGTCGGCGCATCAGCCCATCACGCCGCTTCACGCAACTTCACGCCGCTTCACGTCGGCAATGCAATTCCCGGAACAGGAGCGGCGTCATCCCGAAGCGCCGGTCGAAGGCCTTGGACAGTTGCGCTGCCGTCGAGTAGCCGGTCTGCGCCGCGATCTCCTTGAGCGGTACGCCGACCGCGAGCAGGTTGCGCGTGTGGTCCAGCCGCAGCGTCTCGACGAAATGCGCGGGTGTCTCGCCCGTCGAGCGGGTGAACTTGCGCAGGAAGGTGCGGTCGGACATCGCGACGCGTGCCGCCAGCCTGGGCACATCGAGCGTCTCCGACAGGTGCTCGCGCATCCAGTGGATCAACGCGGAGAACGGTGCGTCGGCATGCGTCTGCGCGTCGAGCACCGGGCTGAACTGCGACTGGTAGCCGGGCCGGCGCGCGTACAGCACGAGGCGCTTGGCGATCGCATTCGCGATCTCGCCGCCCAGGTCGGCCGCCACCATCTCCAGGCTCATGTCGATGCCGGTGGTCACGCCCGCCGAGGTCCAGATGTTGCCGTCGTTGACGTACAGCGCATTCACGTCCACTTGCGTGTCGGGATATTCCTCCGACAGCTGCGAACAGGTGGACCAGTGCGTGGCCACGCGCTTGCCGCGCAGCAGGCCGAACTGCGCGAGCGCGAAGGTGCCGGTGCAGATCGAGCCGTAGCGCCGGGCGTTGCCGCAGGCCTTGACCGCCCAGCGCTGCACCGCCTTGTCGTTTGCCATCGCCATCAACCCGAGGTGTTCGCCGCCTGCGATCAGCAGCGTGTCGACATTCGATGCGGGCAGGCTCTTGATCGGTCGCGTCCCGAGTTCGACCGCGCTGCTGCTCTGCAGGACACCGCCTTCGGCCGAGAGGATGTGCACCTTGTAGAAGGGCGAGCCCCGCGCATCGTTGGCGGCCGCGAAGACCGATGCCGCGCCTGAAACGTCCAGGATCTGCACACCCGGAAAAGCAAGGATCGCAATGTGCAGGGGTGATGACATTGGCGAATATTAGCTGTGCTTTGTCATTTACGCCAAGGGGCCATCTCCACAGAATTGACGTCTTGAAAGGCCACCATGACCAAGGACATCGACGCGTGACTCCGACACCAACCGCCACTCTGCACATCGGCTTTCTGCTCTTTCCCGAGGTGACGCAACTCGATCTGACCGGTCCGGTGCAGATCCTGAGCCGGGTGCCCGGCGCGAAGATCCACCTGGTGTGGAAGGCCATCGAACCGGTGATGACCGATGCCGGTTTCAGCATCAACCCGACCACGACATTCGGCGATTGCCCGCAGCTCGACGTGCTGTGCGTGCCCGGCGGCGTCGGGGTGGTGCCGTTGATCAACGATCCGGTCACCATCGCATTTCTGCAGAAGCAGGCAGAGAAGGCACGCTACATCTCGTCGGTCTGCACGGGCTCGATCGTGCTCGGCGCCGCCGGCTTGCTCCAGGGCTACGAATCCGCCTGCCACTGGTCGTGGCTGCACCTGCTGCCACGGCTCGGCGCGACGCCGGTGGCGCAACGCGTGGTGCGCGACCGCAACCGCATCTCCGGCGGCGGCGTGACTTCGGGCATCGACTTCGGACTCACGCTGGCGGCGGAGCTGGCCGGCGAGGAAGCGGCGCGGCTGATCCAGCTCGGCGTGGAGTACGACCCCAAGCCGCCGTTCGATTGCGGCTCGCCCGCCGCGGCCGGCCCCGAGCGCGAGGCGATCGTGCGCGGACGCAACGAAAAGGGCGTGCTGCTCGCCCAGGCTGCCATTGAAAGGCTCAAGTCATGAACGCACCAGAATCCTCCACCGCACCTTTGCGCATCGGCATGCTGATCTTTCCGGAGATCACATCGCTGGACGTGCTGGCCCCGTTCGAGATCCTCTCGCGGGCCAGCAACAGCAAGGTCCAGTTCGTCTGGAAGAACACGGACATCGTCACCGGCGACACCGGCCTCAAGCTGATTCCCGACCTGAGCTTCGCCGATGCGCCGCAGTTCGACGTGCTGATGATCCCGGGCGGCCCCGGCCAGATTCCGCTGATGGACGACGCCGATGTGCTGGCCTTCCTCCGCAAGCAGGCGGCCGGCGCGAAGTACGTCACCTCGGTCTGCACCGGCTCGCTGCTGCTGGCCGCCGCGGGCCTGATGCAGGGCTACAAGACCAGCACCCACTGGCTCTCGTTCGACCAGCTCGCGCAGTTCGGCGCCGTGCCGACCGACGAGCGGGTGGTCATCGACCGCAACCGCATCACCGGCGGCGGCGTGACATCTGGCTTGGACTTTGCATTCAGCGTGCTGGCCGTGCTGCGCGGCGAACACGAGGCCAAGAAGATCCAGCTCTTCATGGAATACGACCCCCAGCCGCCATTCGAAAGTGGCCACCCGCGCGTCGCGTCCGCCGCGCTGGTCGAAGAGGTGCGCACCATGGCCGAGCCCATGCTGATCAGGAGACGCGAGGCCTCGACGAAGGCCGCCCAAGCAATGAAATCCCTCCCTCCCCTCGCCTGAAGGAAACGTCATGACCCGCTCCTTGAATCGCAGAGCTCTTTCTGCCTCCGCACTGCTGGCAGCCACCCTGCTCGCTGCCGCGCCCGCCTTCGCCCAGATCTCCGACGGTGTCGTGAAGATCGGCGTCATCAACGACCAGTCCGGCCCGTACTCCGCGTTGAGCGGACCCGGCTCGGCGCTCGCGGTGGCCATGGCGGTGGAGGACATGAAGAGCCAGCTCGGCGGCATCAAGGTCGAGGTGCTCGTGGCCGATCACCAGAACAAGGCGGACCTGGGCGTGACGATCGCCAAGCGCTGGTTCGATGTCGAGCATGTCGACGCCATCATGGACGTGAGCAATTCGGCCGTTGCGCTCGGCATCCAGACGGTGATCAAGGAGAAGAACAAGATCGGCATGTACGGCGCGATCGGCACGACCGAGCTCACCGGCAAGCAGTGCGTGAAGACCGGCTACTCGTGGCTGCACGACTCCTACGCGCTGGTGTCCGGCCCGGTGCGCTCCATCCTCAAGAGCGGCGGCAACACCTGGTACTTCGTGGCCGCCGATTTCGCCTTCGGCAAGAACGCGGTGCAGGTCGCCAAGGAAATCCTCGCGGCCAACGGCGGCAAGAGCGTCGGCGAGACCTATCACCCGATGTCCACCTCCGACTACAGCTCCTTCCTGCTGCAGGCACAGAGCTCGAACGCGAAGGCCGTGATGTTCGCCAACGGCGGCGCGCAACTCGTGAACTCGATGAAGCAGTGGAAGGAGTTCGGCATGCAGAACGGCAAGCAGAAGCCGGTCGCCACCATCCTCGAAATCTCCGACGTGCATGCGGCCGGACTCGACGTGATCGAAGGCCTGTCGGCCACCACCGCCTGGTACTGGGACAAGGACGACCAGTCGCGCGCCTTCGGCCGCCGCTTCTTCGAGCGCTTCAAGGCGATGCCCACGGCCACGCAGGCTTCGATGTATTCGGCCGCGAGCCACTACCTGAAAGCCGTGGTCGCCACCCAAAGCGATGCAACCGACGTGGTCGACGCGAAGATGCGCAGCACGCCGGTCAACGACATGTACGTGAAGAACGCGATGCTGCGCCCCGACGGCAAGCTGAGCCACGACTTCCTGCTGGTGACGGTCAAGTCCAAGGCCGATTCCAAGTACCCATGGGACTACTACAAGGTCGACACCATCATCCCGGCGAGCGATGCGCTCTCGCCGCTCGGCGACAGCGAATGCCCGCTCGTCGACAAGGCGAGCCTGCAGAAGAAATGAACGCAGCCACTGCAAGCGACATCGACGCCGGGTCGATCCTTGTCGCCAAGGGCCTGACGCGCAGCTTCTCCGGCTTCACCGCCGTGAAGAACGTCGACATCAATGTGCGTCGCAACACCATCCACTCGGTGATCGGCCCGAACGGCGCGGGCAAGAGCACGCTGTTCAATCTGCTCACCCGCTTTCTCGAAGCCGATGCGGGCAGCATCACCTACAACGGCGTGGACGTCACCCGCACCCGGCCCGCGCAGCTCGCGCGCCAGGGCGTGGTGCGATCGTTCCAGATCTCGGCCGTGTTCCCGCATCTCACTGCCTCGCAGAACCTGTGCATACCGCTCCAGCGGATGGCGGGATTCACGAAGGTGTTCTGGCGATCGACCGCCTGCATGAGCGAGATCGACGACCGCGTGGCGGATCTGCTCGAGCGCTTCGGCCTGAGCGCATACGCCGATGTGACGGCCGGCGAATTGGCGTATGGCCGCAAGCGCGCACTCGAACTCGCCACCACGTTCGCGCTGGAGCCGGAGCTCGCATTGCTCGACGAGCCGATGGCAGGCCTGGGCATCGAGGACGTCGCGCGCGTGACCGACCTCATCGAGGCGCAGTCCGGCGGAAACACCATCGTGATGGTCGAGCACAACCTCAAGGTCGTGCAGAAGCTGTCCGATGTCGTCACCGTGCTGTGCCGCGGCGAGGTCCTCGCCGAAGGCCCCTACGACACGGTTGCCGAAGACCCTCGCGTGCTGGAGGCCTACATTGGTCACTGAAGCCAACCCAGGGGTCCTCGATGTGAAGGGCTTGCGCGCCGGCTACCTGGGCAACCAGGTGCTGGACGGCATCAGCTTTCATCTGAAGCGCGGCGAAGTCGTCACGCTGCTCGGGCGCAACGGCGCGGGCAAGTC
>JAZKDL010000002.1:7829-14781 GCA_040387575.1 Pseudomonadota bacterium | reverse complement strand
CAATCTCAGCCGCGCGCCCAAGCCCCAGTGACGCCTTCCTTTCGAAGCACGGCGCGCTGCAGCTTGCCGGTCGCCGTCTTGGGCAGTGCGTCGAGCATCCGGACGAAGCCCGGCTTGGCGAACCGTGGCAGCAGGACGTCCGCCTGGGCGATCAGATCCTCGACGCGCAGTCCGGTGTCCGGCGCCATCACCACGGCCAGCATCAGCTCGTCTTCGCACCCGGGAACGGCGGAAGGAACGGCATAGGCCGCGACCTCGGCCACGCCCTCGATCCGTCCGACCAGCATCTCGACTTCGGTTGCGGAGATGTTCTCGCCACGCCGGCGAATGCAGTCCTTGATCCGGTCGACGAAGGTCAGCAGTCCCGATGCGTCCATCGTGCCGGCGTCGCCGGTGTGGAACCAGAGGTTGCGCCAGGCCTCGACGGTTCGGTCCGGCATGTCCAGGTAGCCGGCCATGAAGCCGAACGGGACCTTCGGTCTCACCAGGATTTCCCCGATGTCCCCGCGCGACACTTCGCGATCGGTCTCGGGATCGGCCACGATGACGTCGAACCATTCCTCATGGGTCCAGCCACTGGCACCCGGACAGGATTGCCCGAGTCGCCCCCACACCGGGATGTTGACTTCGGTCATGCCGAAGCCCGAGATCACATCGGCGACATCGAAGCGCTCGCGGAACGAGGCCTCGTGCAACGGCAGGTTGGGTGCCGAGCACACCGCGCGAAGGCGATGCCGGGCATCGTTCTCGCCTGCCGGTTGCGCCAGGACGAAAGCCGCAGTCGAACCCAGCAGGTTGGTCACCGTTGCCTCGTGCTTCCGGACATCGCCGAGCCACGCGGATGCGGAGAAGCGCGAACGCACGATGGCCGGTATGCCTGCCAGGAGCGTCGCTCCGAGCTGCATCAACAGCCCGTTGGCGTGGAACAGCGGCAAGGTGATGTAGTAGCGATCGTCCGGCCTGAGCTGCAGCGCCTTGATGCTGCCGATGCCATACAGCGTGCAGTGCGCATGCGGCATGAGCACCCCCTTGGCCGGGCCGCTGGTGCCCGAGGTGTACATGACGCAGGCGATCTGCTGGGCAGCGGGCAGCGGGCCGTCGTAGGCCGGCGCGCCCCGCCGGTCGTCCCAGGCGATCTGCGGCAGCCGGCCAGCGGGGGCGTCGGCCTTGCGCGTCACCACGAGGCAATCGAGGCTGACAAGGTCCGCCGACGCTTCCTCGACGGCGGCGACGAAGGACGGGTCGACCACCACGATGCGGGCGCCGCAGTTGCGCAACT
The DNA here is from genome assembly GCA_040387575.1 of Pseudomonadota bacterium. GTDB lineage: Bacteria > Pseudomonadota > Gammaproteobacteria > Burkholderiales > Burkholderiaceae_C > Variovorax. The sequence goes on along the minus strand of JAZKDL010000002.1, from coordinate 13,502 downwards.
GGTGCGCGAGGAAGGCGCCATGCAGCTCGGTGTTCAGCAGGACCACCGTGGCGCCCAGCAGGCCGAGCCCGGTCCACGCCCGCACGAAGTCGAGGTGGCTCGCCATCATGATCGCGACATGGTCGCCGGGCTTGACGCCCAACTGGGCGAACCAGCCGGCGACCTCGCGCGCATCGCGCCAGGCCTCGGCAAAGGTACAGCGCTCGCCGTCGACGGTCTCCACCCAGGTGGCGTCCGGCTGGCGCTGCGCCTGCTCGGCCAGCACCGCCGGCAGCACCCAGCGCGATGGATCTTTCAAGCCGCTATAGATCATGGTTCACTTCCAAAGTGCGCAACGCGACTCTTCCTTCGACTGGAAGACCTGGTCGCCCGGCAGGGTCGCGATGCGCTTGAAGTAGTCCCACTCACGCTTCGACTCCGCTGGCGACTTGACCTGCATCAGGTACATGTCATGCACATAGCGCCCGTCGGCCCGGATCGTCCCCTGCGCGAAGAAGTCCTTGTGCGGCGTGCTCTTCAGGTACTTCATGACAGCATCGGCATCGAGCGTCTTGATGGCCTCCGCCGCCTTCAGCCATGTCATCGTGGAGGAATAGTCGGCGGCGTGCAACTCCGTCGGCATGCGCCGTGTCTTGGCATTGAAGCGCTGGGCGAAGGCACGGGTGTCATCGTTGAGATCCCAGTACCAGCTGGTCGTGAGCATCAAGCCTTCCGTGTTCTTCAGGCCGAGGGTCTTGATGTCGGTCGGATACACGACGAAGCCCGCCAGCTTCATCCCCGGCGTGGCGCCGAACTCCTTCGCTGCCTTCGCCGCGTTGATGAAGTCGCCGCCCGCATTGGCCAGCGCCAGCACATCGGCTTTCGACGCCTTCGCCTGAACGACATAGGACGAGAAGTCCGATGCGTTCACCGGATGCTTGACGCTGCCGACGATCGAACCGCCCTTGGCGATGATGGCTTTCGATGCATCCGCCTCGATCGCCGTGCCGAACGCATAGTCCGGCGTCACGAAGAACCAGGTCTTGCCGCCTGCGGCCACCACCGCCTGGCCGGTGCCCCGCGCCAGCGCCACCGTGTCGTAGGCGTAGTGCACGGTATAGGGCGTGCACTGCTCGTTGGTGATGGCCGATGAGCCCGCACCGTTGACGAACACGACGCGCTTCTTCTCGGCGGCGACCTTGACCATTGCCAGCGCCGCACCGGAATTGGAGCCCGCCACCAGCATCGACAGGTTCTGCGTGTCGATCCATTCACGCGCCTTGACGCCCGCGATGTCGGCCTTGTTCTGGTGATCCGCGGTCAGCAATTCGACAGGCTTGCCGAGGAGCTTTCCGCCGAAGTCGTCGATCGCCATCTGGACCGCGATGGCGCCGTCCTTCCCGTCGCCGTCCGCATAGGCGCTCGACATGTCGGTGATGAAGCCGATGCGGACTTTCTCGGGCAGCGTCTGCGCGTGGCCGAGCAGATGGGCCGTTCCCAGCAATGCCGACAGGGTCCAGCGTGTGAGGTTTGCATTCATTCTCTTGTCTCCTTGTTGTAGGTATCAATTCGCGAACAGGCGGCGGGCAATGAGGTCCTTCATGATCTCGGTGGCACCGCCGTAGATGCGCTGCACTCTCGCATCGGCATACAGCCGCGCGATCGGGTACTCCGCCATGTAGCCGTAGCCACCGAACAGCTGCAGGCACTCGTCCAGCACCTTGCCCTGCTGCTCGGTGCACCACCACTTGGCCATGTACGCGGCCTCGTCGTCGAGCGTTCCGTCCAGCATGCGCTGGGTGCAGTCGTTGACGAAGCTGCGCACCACATGCGCCAGCGTTGCGCATTCGGCCAGCTTGAAGCGGGTGTTCTGCAGGTCGGCCAGCGTCTGGCCGAAGGCCTTGCGCTGCCGCGTGTGATCGACCGTCAGTTCGACGGCGCGCTCGATCACGGCCGCGGCCGGCACGGCAATGAGCATCCGCTCGTACGGGAGCTGGCTCATCAGCTGGGCGAATCCGCGGCCCTCGACGCCGCCGAGAAGCTGCCCTGCCGGTACCCGCACGCCATCGAAGAACAACTCCGCCGTGTCGGATGCATGCTGCCCCAGCTTCTCGAGCCGCCGGCCGACGCGGAAGCCCGGCAGGTCCTCGGTCTCGAGCACGACCAGCGAAACGCCACGGCTGCCCTCCCCACCGGTTCGCACCGCGACCACCAGCAGGTTGGCGGTGAAGCCGTTGGTGATGAAGGTCTTGGCCCCGTCGATCACATAGCCGTCGCCTTCGGCCGAGCGCACTGCCTTCGTGCGCAGCGCCTTCAGGTCGGATCCGCAGCCCGGCTCGGTCAGTGCGATGCCTGCAAGCAGCTCTCCGCTCGCGAGCTTCGGCAGCCAGCGCAACTTCTGGGCCTCGGTGCCGTAGTCCACGATGTAGTGCGACGCGATCGAATGCACGGCGGTGACTGCGGGTACCTCGGCGCGCGCCAGCTCGTCCTGCATCACCAGCTGGTGGGCCAGGCTGGCACCGGCACCGCCGTACGCCTCGTCCAGCTCCGGCAACAGGAACCCCATCGCGCCGAAGGGCCGCCAGGTTTCGCGGGGGATGAAGCCCTGGCGGCGCCAGGCGTCCAGCCGCGGCGACATCTCTCCTTCGATGTAGCGGCGCGCCTGTGCGCGGAAGGACGCCATCTCTTCGTCCATCCATCGATGGCCATACAGTTGCGGCAACATCTGCATCGCTCAGATGCCCGTCAGGCCGCCGGTGCACATCAACGTCTGGCCGCTGACGTAGTCCGATTCGGGGGCACACATCAGGTACACCGCCCCAGCCGCTTCGTCGGGCGTGCCGCCGCGGCCGAGCGGGATGCTCCGCTCCATCATGGCCAGCAGGTCGGGGTTGATGCCGACCTTGATGTCGCGCCCGTCGATGTGGGCGGTCGACGCATCTGCCGCGCTGCTCGTGAGGCGGGTCTTGATGAAGCCGAACGCAACGCAGTTGACGGTGACGTTCAGCCGCCCCCACTCCTTGGCGAGCGTCTGCGTCATGCCGGTGATGCCGGCCTTGGCTGACGCGTAGTTGGTCTGGCCGGCGTTGCCGAAGAGTCCCGCGACGGACGAGATATTGACCACCTTGCGCACGACACGCCGGCCATCGTCGGCTTCCTGCTTGCTGAGCGCGCGGATCACCGGCTGTGCCGCGCGCAGGATGCGGAACGGGGCGGTCAGGTGCACGTCCAGCATGGCCTGCCACTGCTCGTCGGTCATCTTCTGAATCACGCTGTCCCAGGTGTAGCCAGCATTGTTGATGACGATGTCGAGCCCCTTGAATTCTTCCACGGCCATGCCGATGAACCGGTCGGCGAAGTCGGGCGCGGCGACATTGCCATGGCATGCCACCGCCTTGCCGCCTGCGGCACGGATGGCGCGGACCGTGTCGTCCGCAGGCCCGGCGTCGAGGTCGTTGACGACGATGTGCGCGCCTTCGCTGGCGAGCTTCAGGGCAATGGACTGGCCGATGCCGCGTCCCGACCCGGTGATGACGGCAACCTTGCCGGCAAGCCTGTTGTTCATGGATTTTCTTTCTTCAGAAGTGTCATACGTCAGGGCAAGGCGACGAGCACAGCTCGGTAGCCCGTTGCACCTCAGACGCGCTCGTACAGCGTCACCACGCAGGCGCCGCCGAGCCCGAGGTTGTGCTGCAGCGCAAGCCGTGCATCGGTGACCTGCCGCTTGTCCGCAGTGCCACGCAACTGCTGAACCAGTTCCGTGCATTGCGCAAGGCCGGTCGCGCCCAGCGGGTGTCCCTTGCTCAGGAGGCCGCCGGACGGGTTGGTGACCACCTGGCCACCATAGGTGTTGTCGCCGTCCACCACGAAGCGCTCCGCGCCGCCGAGTTCGCACAGGCCCAGCGCCTCGTAGCTGATCAGTTCGTTCTGGGCGAAGCAGTCGTGCAGCTCCACCACGTCGATGTCCCGGGGACCGATGCCGGCCGCCTCGTACACCTGCCTGGCCGCCTCGCGGGCCATGCTGAAGCCGACGACCTCGCGCATGTCCCCTGCCTCGAAGGTGATCGCCGCATCGGTCGTCATGGCCTGTGCCCGGATGCGCACCGAGCGGTCGATGCCATGGCGTTCCGCAAAGGCGTGCGAGCACAGGATGGCCGCCGCGGCGCCACACGTCGGCGGGCAAGCCATCAGGCGTGTCATCACACCCGGCCACATGACCGGCGAATTCATGACGTCTTCTTCGCTGATGGGCGTGCGGAACAGCGCGAGCGGGTTGTTCGATGCGTGGCGGCTGGCCTTGGCCCGAATCTTGGCGAAGGTCGAAAGCTGGGTGCCGTACTGTTCCATGTGCGCCAGCCCGGCGCCGCCGAAGTAGCGCAACGCGAGCGGGATGTCGTCCTTGCCGACCAGCGTTCGCGTGGCGTCGTCGAAACGCTCGAAAGGGCTGGGGCGGTCCTGGAACACGGAGCCCAGCGCTCCGGGGCTCATGTGCTCGAAGCCGAGTGCAAGCACGCATTCCGCAGCACCGCTGGCGATGGCCTGCCGGGCGAGAAACAACGCGGTCGACCCGGTCGAGCAGTTGTTGTTCACGTTGATGATCGGGATCCCCGTCATGCCGACCTCGTAGACCGACCGCTGTCCCGCGGTCGAGTCGCCGTAGACGTAGCCCACATAGGCTTGCTGGACCTGCGCGTAGCCGATACCGGCATCCGCGAGCGCTGCCCGGGTGGCTTCGGCGGCCATCTGCGGATATGGCGCGTGGTTGCCTGGTTTCTTGAACGGGATCATGCCGACCCCGGCGACGTGGACATCACGGCTCATTCACAGCTCCTTGATTGAAGGAACGAAGGCGATGCCGAATGTCGAAAACCGCCGCGACGCGCGCCAACGCGCCCAACCATCGTGTCGTCTCCATCCGGACCGCGGGGATTCGCGGTCTTCGTTCTTGTGGCGCTATGGTAGAAATCGTTGACCACGCAGGCGATGGCGCAATGCATCGATTGCATGGCAAATCACCTCACGCCGACCTGTTCGAATCACGTTTCTCCCGATGCTGCGCCCGCCCATTACGGTTTCCATCGCCTTCGTGCAAGGCATGGTGTCCGGTTTGCGCATGCAGGGCAGGTCGAGCGACGTCTTCCTGGCGGATGCCGGCATCGCGCCCGAACTGCTGACCCAGGCCGGTGCGCGCATCACCGCCGACCAGTATTCGGCGCTGTTCATGCTGCTGATCGAAAGGCTCGACGACGAGTGCATCGCGCTGCTGTCGCGCCCGCTCAAACGGGGCAGCTTCGCGTTGATGGTCCGCTCAGCGTTGAGCGCGCCGATACTGGACGTGGCACTCCGCCGCGTTGCGCGGACGTTCCGGCTGCTGCAGGACGACGTGGTGGTCGAACTGGTCCGCGACGGCAACGAGGCCTGCCTGTCACTGCGGTTGATCGACCCCTCCCGGGAACGCGCGGTCTTTCTCCATGAATTGCTCCTGCGGGTGTTCTGGCGGGTGGCCGCGTGGCTTGCGGGCGGCGCGTTGCCCGCGGTGCGCTTCGACTTTGCCTTCGACGCGCCCGCCCATGCCGACAGCTATGGCAAGGTATTCCCCGCGCCGCTTCGCTTCGCATGCCGAAGCACCGCGTTCTGGTTCGACGCCGCTCGATTGAAGGACCCGGTGCGGCGCGACGAGGCGGCGCTGCGGTC
>JAZKDL010000002.1:0-7729 GCA_040387575.1 Pseudomonadota bacterium | reverse complement strand
CGACCTGCTTGTGCCCGAGCAGCGCGATCGCGGCGATGTTGGTGCCGGTCGCAGGGGTCGCCGGACTCACGGCGAGTTGGGTGCCGGCCGGGATCAGCAGGGTCGGCGTGACGGCTCCGGACGTCACGCCCGCCTGAAGCGCGTACAAGCCGTCGATGGTGCCGATGTAGATCGTGCCGTCGGTGTCGATCGCGAAGCTGCGCACCGTCGTCAGGCCCTCGAGCGAAGTGACCGTGCCGTCCAGCGCGATGTGGCGCAGGAAGCCTCCGTCGATGATCCACAACGACCCATCGGGCGCCGTATTGAGTTGGCCCGGGCCTGGAAAGCCGGCGTTGGCCAGCGTGCCATCCACGCGCGGGCGGTTGAAGGCGCCCGCATAGGTGGCCGTTGCGCCGGTGACGGCGTCGACGCGGCGAATCGTCTGGCTGCCGGCGTCCGAAACGAACACGTCGCCGTTCGGCGCCATGGCCATGCCGCGGTTGGTGTTGAACAGCGCGCTCGACGCCGGTCCGTCGGCATAGCCGATGTTCATGCTGGAGCCGGCCAGCAAGGTCGTCGTGCCGTCGATTGCGATGCGCCGCACGCCATAGTCGTCCGATGTGTAGACCGTGCCGTCCGGCGCCACGGTGACCGCGTCGCCGACGTTCGCGAAAACGGCTTCGTTCCGCAGGCCATCGACCACGCCCGCGGGCGATCCGGGCAGTCCGGCCAGCAGCGTGACGCCACCGCTGCTGTCGATGCGACGGATCGCGCGGGCCGAGTTGTCGGCCACGACGACGCCACCTGCCGGATCGGCGAACAGCGAAATTCTCCGATTGACCGGCAGCGCGAACGGCAGTTGCGCGAGCACGCCGGTCGTGGTGTCGTCGGTGCCGCCGGAGAAGTTGAAGGTGCCGGTCGCGATCGATCGCACGCGGCCTGCGGCATCGGTGATGCGCAACGCGCGTCGGTCGCCGATCATCAAGCCGCCGTCGCCGGTCGGCGTGATGCCGTTCTGCTGCGAGTTGTCGAGAAAAGCGTGTCCCGGCAGGCCATCCACATAGCCGGGCCCCGGATTGTTGGGCGTACCGGCGAAGGTCGTGACGGCGGCCGTGGTGAGGTCGATCGCACGGATCAGGCCAGCCGCGTCATAGACATACAGGGTGTTGCCGCTGATGGCCAGATGGTTCGGACCGGGAATGTCGGCTGCGGTGCCGATGCAGTTCTGCGGGTTGGGCGTGGCGCTCGAGCCGGTGCCCGCGAAGGTCGTGACGAGGCCAGCCGCCGAGATCCGGCGGATCCGGCTGTTGCCGGTGTCCGAGACGTACACATCGCCATTGGCAGCCACCGCCACATCGAACGGCGAGGAGAACTGGGCGCTGCCGGCGGCGCCGTCCTTCAGGCCGGCCGGCGTGGTACCAGCGACGTCGGTGACCACGCCGGCCGGCGTGACGCGCCGGATCTTGTTGTTGGCCGAGTCGGCAACGTACAGGTTGCCGTCCGGCCCCATGGCGATCCCGGTCGGGAGCGAGAAGCTCGCGCCGGCACCCGTGCCATTGATGGCGCCGCCCACGTTCGCCGATCCCGCGACCGTCGACACGGTGCCGTCCGGTGCGACCTTGCGGATCGTGTAGTTGTTGGTGTCGGCGACGTACAGGTTGCCGGCCAGGTCGACCGTCAGGCCCTTGGGCGTATTGAACGACGCCACCGTCGGGCCGCCATCGATCGCGCCCAAGCCATTGGTACCCGTCACGAGCGTGATGGCCGACTGGTCCGCCGACAGCCGCTTGATCATGTTGCCGCTGACGAAGGCATAGCTGCCCGATGGTTCGCGCACCACCGCGCCAGGGAAGATACGGGCCGGGTCGCGCGTTTTCTCGCCGAGGTAGCGCAAGGTCAACGTGGTGGGCGCCGCGACGGTCAGCATCACGACAGTGCTGATCGCGGCCGATTGCCCGCTGCAGCTGAGGTTCGCGCGGAACTGCACCGCGTTGTCGGCCGCGGACGCGGTGAACGAATAACTCGCGGTTGTCGCTCCAGCGATGTCGGTGAAGGTAAAGGTGCCCGCCACCGCACGCTGCCACTGGACCATCAACGTGCCGCTGCTGCAGGTTCCGCCCACGGTCAAGGAAAGCGGATTGCCTGCCGTCACTGCCGCACTCGACGGCTGTTGGGTGATCGTGAGTACGGGCGGAACCGTGCCGGGTGGGGACGTTGCGCCGTTGCCGGGCGCCGTGCCGGCGGCTGCACCGCTGTCGGCTGGCGCTGCGCCCCCGCCGGGTGCGGGTGCGTCGTCGCTGCCGCCGCAGGCCGCGAGCACTGCGACGCACACGCCGAGGACAACGGAGCGGATCCAGACCGTGAGAAGCGCTGCAGCGTCGGCACTCTGGAAACGGCCCGCGTCACGACGTCCGGCTATCGAACGTATGGAACGTATCGAACGCAGTGGGTGCACGGGACGCCAAACGAATCTGTTCATTGCAATTCCTTTTCACAGGGGATCGGACCGTATGCGCATGGCGTGGGAGCCTATGGAAGGCCACCGATGGCGAGAATCCCGCCCTCACGCGATGGCCGATCGGGATATGACGCCAGCGGCACGGCGCGCTAGCCCTGAGCGCAGGCCGTCGATGCGCGCATGCGCTTCCACTGCGCACGGCGCCGCAGCGCGATGACGGTGACGCAGGCGCAACCCAGGAAGTTGATGATGGCGATCAGGACGAAGGGCAAGTCGCGCAGCACGACCATCCCGTACAGCATCGCCGTCCCTTGCGACAGCACCCAGGAGCCCCAGGTCAGCACCGAGACCGAGCGCGCCCCATCGCTGCAGCGCCACACCGCGATGATCTGCGGAAGGTAGGTCACGAGGCGCGTGGCATTGGTGACCAGATACAGCCAGGCGATCGTGCCAAGCCAGATGTTTTCGGCGGGCATGTTGGCCATCGGCGTCATCGCGTCCGGCCCTCGCAACGCTCCCGGGCCCGATCGCATCGAACGATGTGCTGCGTCATGACGCTCCTTTTCGTGATGAACCTCCTTCCGCGAAGGAGTTGCACGAATTTAGGAAGGACGTCGCCGCGTGCAAATGCCGCGACGGCGTGAGGCGATCGCGTCTCTACGGGATGGGACGGTCGCCGACAGCCGGCGCATCACCATCCGTAGAACGTTTGGCCAATGGCAGATGCAGGAACAAGCTGGTACCGCCAGGACCGGATTGCAGGTTCAGCTCCCCGCCCAGTTGCTTGGCGCGCGCCCGCATGTTGCTCATGCCGCGGCCCGGCCGCTGCTCGGACAGATCCGCGCCGCGGCCATCGTCGGCCACTTCCAGTTCCAGCCGGTCGCCGCGCTGGCGCAGGTCGATGCGCACGTTCTTCGCACCCGCATGCTTGAGCACGTTGGTCAGTGCTTCCTGGGTGATGCGCAACAGCTGCAGCGCCGCCTGGCGCGACAGGTTCAGGCCCGCCTCGGGCAAGTCGATCGACCAGCTGGGCATTACCTGTGCCTCGCGCATCTGGGTCTGCCAGCGGAACAGGAAGTTGCCCAGCGCAGCCTGAAAGTCATCGTCGGGCGCGAGTACCTCGAGGGACAGGCGCATGTCCGCGATGCAGTCGCGCAGGGCGTCGGCGATCTGTGTGCCGCTCATGTCGCCACGCTCCACCCGCAGCAGCGAAGTGAACAGGCGCGAGCCGAGGCCATCGTGGATCTCCCGCATGATCAGCTGCCGCTCATGCGCGGCGACGTGTTCGCGTTGCAGTTCGGCCATGCGCGCGAAGTTCTCGGCCAGACGCCGTTCGCGCTGCGCGACGCGGGACTCCAGTGTTTCGTTGAGTTCGGCAAGACTCGCATTGGCCAATTCGAGTGACGAGAGCGCCTGGATGAACCGGTTCGTCAGCAGTCCGCCCATGCCGAGCAGCACCAGGTTGGCGCCGTAGTGCAGCAGGAAGATGCGCTGTCCGAGCCATGCCTCGGGCAGGAAGTGCGCGAGCGCACCGGGGTTCCAGGCCAGCGCGTAGTCGTGCACGCCGGTCAGCACTGCGATGGCCAGCGTGACGGGCATGATCGCCGCCGCCGCGGTGCGTTGACGCCACATGGCCCAGCCCGATATCCACAGAATGGCCAGGCCGATCGGGATCAGGCCGGCGGTCCAGACGCGGTTCACCATCACCTCGCCGCTCGGACCCGCCCACCACAGCCAGAGAGGGCCCGCCAGCCAATAAGCGACCAGCATCTTCTCGGCTCTCGGCAAGAAGATTCCGGCGAGGCGCATGGCGAACAGCGCCAGCACGACGATGAATCCGCCGGTCGCACAGTGGTATGCGATGCGCCACAGATCCCAGCTTTCGGTGGTCATGCGTTCGACGATGAAGGTCATCGTCCGCACGCCCCACAGCGCGCTGGCCAGGCCGAACAGGCCGTAAAGCACTTCGCTTCGGCGGCGCCAGTAGATGAACAGGACGAATCCCGAGGCCAGCAGGCACACGACCACCGTCACCTGCGGCATGGTGCGGACCCAGAAGGTCCGGCGGTCGGCGCGTGGCCGCAATTCGGCCTCCAGGCCGACCAGAACCCGCGGAAAGTGCTGGATGGTCTGATCCGTCGAAGCGCCCGTGCGAATGGCGATCTGGTTGCGGCCAGGTCGAAGCAGACCCGCCGGCACGGTGATCAGGTGCGGCCGCTCCCAGCGCACCTGCAGCGTGGGGGAGCCCTCCGGCACGCTGCCGGCGAGCATCCCGTTGATCCAGATCTCGCCGCCTTCATAGAGAAACGGCAGGCACACCGCCCACTGCGCACGGACATCGGCGCCGGCTGCCCAATCGAAATTCCCCCGGTACCACAGGGTGGCCGATGCCGAATCGCCCGAGGCCACCGCATCGGGCAGCGCCACGTCGACCCACGCCGCCGGCCCATCGTGATCGCCCGGCGGCGTGGTGGCCGCCGAGGCCATGCGCTGCATGTGACCGAATTCCACTGGCGCCGACCACGCCGCGCCCGCCCCCGCGCCGATCGCCATCGCGACGACTGCCCACCGGAGACGATTCAGGAAGAAGACAAGGCCTGCGCGCCGGCTCACAGCAAGCCCAGCTGGCTGGCTTCGTAGACGGCCTCGCTGCGCGAATGCACGGCGAGCTTGCGATAGATCTTCTTGACGTGGGCGACCACGGTGTGCGGCGAAATGTCGAGCAAGGTGCCGATGGTCTCGAACGTGAAACCCTTCGCGATCATCCGCAGCAACTCCCCTTCGCGCGGTGTGAGAAGCGCGGGTTCGGCCAGGGATGAAGCGCCGGTGTCCGTCGCGGGCGCGGTCCTGGTCCTGAAGCGTTCCAGCACCCGCCGCGCGATGCTCGGACTGATGGGCGCACCGCCGGAGCGCAATTCGTGGATGCTGGCTGCGATCCGCTCGGCAGAAGCGTCCTTCAGCAGGTAGCCGCTGGCGCCGGCCTCGATCGAGGTGACCACATGGTCGTCGTCGGCAAACATGGTGACGACCAGCACGTCACAGGCCGGATGGTGACGCGCCGCGTGGCCGATCACGTCCACGCCATGCATGTCCGGCAGCCCGAGGTCCACCAGGAGCACGTCCGGTGTCTGCAGGTCGAGCATGGCGATCCCCGCCTGTCCAGTACTGACGGCTGCCACCAGACTCAGCAACGGATCGTTCAACACCGCATTGGAAAATCGGCGCATGAATTCCGGCTCGTCTTCGACGATCAGCACCCTGGTCGGCATCTTTCCTCCTGGCGGCGACGATGAAAGATTCTGACATCCTCCCGGTGCACGAGCCATCGCGTCAAGACGTGATGGCCAGGCCCGCCGGCCCGGCGTATCGTCTCCAGCCTTGACCAGGAGTAGCGATGACGACCGTGGAAGAAGTTCTGGCGCGCGCCCTGTCGATGGTGGGCCGCGGCACGCTGTATTGGCTCGGTACCGGTGGCCTCGACCCGCATGCCGACTCACCCGCCGCGGCGCTGGCCGTCGGCCGCGAATGGCCTCGGCTGCCGCCCGACCAGCAGGCCATGTTTCGGCCTCTGGCGGAGGCTGCCGGATTGAATGTCGACGACCCCGCGCTCGTCGTGCCCGCCTGCGACTGCTCGGGCTACGTGTGCTGGGCGCTCGGGATCTCGCGCCGGATCAAGGGCGCCGATGGCCGCGACCTGTGGATCAACACGGACAGCATCTGGGACGACGCGACCGGCCCGGGATTGCAGTTCCAAAAGATCGACCGCGCCATCGAAGGCTGCCTGGTCGTCTATCCGAAGCCTGAGCCGGGCAGCGGAGAGAACTTCGGCCATGTCGGCCTGGTGATCCAGGTCGACCCGGATGGCCATGCGACCCACATCGCGCACTGCGCCGCCAGCAACTTCACCGAAGCCCCGCACGACGCCATCAAGGTGAATGCGGCAGAGGCTTTTCAGCAGCATTCGACGTCGGTGTACGCGTGGTTTCGGCGCGAAACAACAGGATCAACGCCGAGATGAGAAAGTACACCGCCCCGACTGCGGCATAGCCAGCGAAGGTCTGCACGACGGGCGCCGCACTGCCTTGTTGCGCCACGAAGAATCCACCCGCCAACGCGGACTGCGCTCCACTCAGCATCATCACCCACTGCCCTCGATTGCTTCTGCGGCGACGAATCGCCGTTGCGAGCTGGAGCAACCCCGCGACGATGGCCCAGGCGCCAAAGATCACCAGGATGATCTCGAGTTTCAGCACGAGCGAAGCCGCAACGGCAACAGTGACCAACCCGCTCATCCAGGCGTTCAGGACCTGTGTCGGATTCGCCTTTGCGCCTCCGGTCATCCTGGCGTCCAGCAGGTTCGCCAATGCATCCCATGCCGGATAGACGATCAGCAGGCCGCTCGCAAGTGCGGGAGACCCCTTGGCGACGCTGAACGCCAGCGCGACCCATGCAAGGGAAAAAGCGGCACGAATGAAATAGAGCTTGCGCAGCCAGATGGCTCGCTGGTGAGGGGAAGGGCTGGTAGTGGACATGGCAATGGCGGCGTAGAACGGACCGAGTGAAAAGGTTGCAGCCCTCGTGCGGGGCCGGTGCATGAGATTCTGTTTCGGGGGCGGCCACTGCGATATCGGTCGAATGACCGACAGGCGCCCAGAACGATCAACTGTGCGATGCTGGGCTTTTGCCCAGCCACCCCATGTCCGACGACACAACCATCGCCGTGTTCGACGCGGTCCGCGCACTTGCTTTCATCGGCGACCTGAGCATGGGCCAGCCGACCGACCATTCGCTGCGCACCGGCTGGCTCGCTGGAATGATCGCGACGCATGCCGGCTGCGACCCATCGCAGGTCGAGGCGGCACGGCAGGTCGCGTTGCTGCGCTGGTCCGGCTGTACCGCCAATGCCCAGGAGTTCGCCGACTTGCTGGAGGACGACGTGCAGGGACGAAGCGCCCTTCTTGCTTCGCAGAAGCCGAGAACCGCGCTGCAGCCGCCTCGCAGCGTGCCCATCCCCGACGGCATGCTGGCGATGGCCACTGTCCATTGCGAGATTGCCGGCGACATAGCGAATACGCTGGGCCTGGGCGCCGACACCGAAGCTGGGTTGCGCTCCATCTTCGAAACCTACGACGGCGGCGGCGTGCCCGGCCTGTTGCAGGGCAACGATGTTCCGTTGGCGACCTACGTGGTGGCGCTGGCCAGTGACCTTGAAATTTTCAGCCGCCTGTACGGACTCGCGCAGGCGCTTGCGCTGGCCCGCGGACGCGCGAACAGCGTCTACCCCGGCTTTCT
>JAZKDL010000001.1:0-5114 GCA_040387575.1 Pseudomonadota bacterium | reverse complement strand
GTACGCCTGATTTCGAGTCAGGTACATTCGACCACTCTGCCACCTCTCCGGTGTTTCTGTCGAGCCTCAGATTCTAGCATCGAATTTTCGGCTCCGGCACAAAAATCTTAGGCACGCAGCACGTCGAGACCGCCCAGGTAAGGCCGCAACGCGACCGGCACCCGAATCGACCCATCCGCGTTCTGGTGGTTCTCCAGCACCGCGACGAGGGCACGACCAACCGCCAGGCCGGAACCGTTCAGCGTGTGCACGAGTTCGTTCTTGCCCTGCGCATTCTTGAAGCGCGCCTGCAGCCGGCGCGCCTGGAAGGCCTCGCAGTTCGAGACCGAGCTGATCTCGCGGTAGGTGTCCTGCGCCGGCAGCCAGACTTCGAGGTCATAGGTCTTGCTCGAACCGAATCCCATGTCGCCGGTGCACAGCAGCACCACGCGGTAAGGCAGTTCGAGCGCCTGCAGCACAGCCTCCGCATGGCCGGTCATGGCCTCGAGCGCTTCGTAGCTCTTCTCGGGATGGGTGATCTGCACCATCTCGACCTTGTCGAACTGATGCTGGCGGATCATTCCGCGCGTGTCGCGCCCGGCACTGCCGGCTTCCGAGCGGAAGCAAGGCGTATGCGCCGTGAGCTTGATCGGCAATTGCGACTCCGCCACCACCTCGTCGCGCACGAAGTTGGTCAACGGCACTTCGCTGGTCGGGATCAGGTAGAGCGCCGAATGATCGGGCGCCGGCTCGCCGTCCTGGCCGCCCTTCTTGGCAGCGAACAGGTCGCCCTCGAACTTCGGCAGTTGCCCGGTGGCGCTGAGCGACGCAGCGTTCACGATGTACGGCACGTAGCACTCGGTATAGCCGTGGCGCTCGGTTTGCGTGTCGATCATGAACTGCGCCAGCGCGCGGTGCAGCCGGGCGATCGGGCCCTTCATTACCGAGAAGCGCGAGCCGGACAGCTTGACGCCCATCTCGAAATCCAGCCCCAGCGGCGCGCCCAGGTCGACGTGATCCTTCGGCGTGAAGCTCAATGGCGTGGCCGATGCACCAGCGCCACCTTGCGGAGCCCAGCGGCGCATCTCGACGTTGGCATGCTCGTCCTCACCGACCGGCACGCTGGCATGCGGCAGGTTGGGCACGGCGAGCAGCAGCGCCTGCAGTTCGGGCTGGATCGCTTCGAGACGCGCGGTCTGCGATTCATGTTCGGCCTTGAGGCCGTTGACCTCGGCCATCAGTGCCTGGACTTCACTCGCAGCCGATTCGCCCTTGGCCTTGAGCGGTCCGATCTGCTTGTTGAGCATGTTGCGGCGCGCCTGCAGTTCCTCGGTGCGGGTCTGCAGCGTCTTGCGTTCCGCCTCCAGCGCGGAGAAGGCGTGCACGTCGAGGTAGGGCTGGTTTTTCTTGCGCTTTTCGAGACCGGCAACGGCCGACGCCAGGTCTTTGCGGAGAAGGGTGATGTCTAGCATCCCCGGATTTTAGGTGGGCGCTTCGGAGCGCCCACCGCGGGCTCAGGAAAGTCCGGCCGGATCGAGGTTGGCGCCGCAGATGATCAGGCAGACCTGCTCGCCTTCGCGTGGCCGATAAGCGCCCGTCTGGAGCGCCGCAAGCGGCAAGGCCGCCGCAGCTTCGACCGCCAGCTTCATCTCTTTCCAGAGCCACAGCTGGGCGGCGCGGATCGCGTCGTCCGGCAGCAGGAGCGCGTCGCGCACATGCCGCTGCGTGATGTCCCAGGCCAGCGCGCCGATGCGCCGTGCACCGAGCGAGTCGGCCGCCACGCCGCCGACGTCCACGTCGACCGGCTCGCCGGCCTCGCGGGCGCGGAACAGCGTGGGTGCACGCTCCGGCTCCAGCGCCACCACGCGGCTGCGGTCGCCGAACCAGCCCGCCAGCCCGCCGATCAGGCCACCGCCGCCAACGCTGACGAGCACCGAATCGGGCAAGCCACCCTGCTGTTCGATTTCGCGACCCAGCGTGCCAGCGCCGGCCACGACCTCGGGCTGGTCGTAGGCATGCGTGAGCAGCGCACCGGTGTCGCGCTGACGCGTCATGCAGGCAGCCAGCGCATCCGAATAGACCTCGCCGACGACCGTCACTTCGGCGCCGAGCGCGCGCAACTTGGCACGCTTGGCTTCGGGCGACACGCCGGGCAAGAACACTTCGCAGCGCACACCGAGCGCGCGTGCTGCCGCCGCAGTCGCAATGCCGGCGTTGCCGCCGGACGCCACGACCACGCCACTGGCCGGAATCTCATTGGCCAGCAGCCGGTTCATCATGCCGCGCGCCTTGAAGCTGCCGCCGACCTGCAACTGCTCGAGCTTGAGCCAGATGCCCACACCCGGCGCGAGATCGAGCCCGAAGGCCGCTGGCGCGAGCTTCCAGAGCGGCGTCTCCAGCACGAAGCGCGACGCGAGGCCGTCGAAGCGCTGCGCGGCGCGTTCGGCTTCGGCGCGCCAATCGACGTGATCGACGTTACCGACGGCGCTCACGAGATGTGCCCCGGCAGCGGCGCGTCGTCGAGCTTCAGGCCCTTCGGCAACGGAAACTTGATGGTTTCCTCGATGCCGTCCATCTTGCGGACGGACACTGCGCCAAGCGCCTTCACGCGATCGATCACTTCTCGCACGAGGATCTCGGGCGCCGATGCGCCAGCCGTCAGGCCCACTCGCGACTTGCCCTCGAACCACTCGGGTTTCAGTTCGTCTGCGGAATCGACCATGTAGCTTTCGGTGCCCAGACGCTGCGCGAGTTCGCGCAGCCGGTTGCTGTTGGAACTGGTCGGGCTGCCGACCACGATCAGGATGTCGACCTGCGGGCTCATGATCTTCACCGCGTCCTGCCGGTTCTGCGTCGCGTAGCAGATGTCCTGCTGCTTGGGCTCTCGCACCTTGGGAAAGCGCGCACGCACCGCGGCCGAAATTTCGGCCGCATCGTCGACCGACAGCGTGGTCTGCGTCACCACGGCAAGCTTGTCCGTCTGACCTGGCTGCACATGCGCCACGTCGGCCACGTCCTCGACCAGGTGGATGCCGCTCGTCAGCTGGCCCATCGTGCCCTCCACTTCGGGATGGCCCTTGTGGCCGATCATGATGAACTCGTAGCCCTCTTTCGCGAGCTTGGCGACCTCGACGTGCACCTTGGTCACCAGCGGGCAGGTCGCATCGAACACCTCGAAGCCGCGCGCGCGCGCCTCGGCCTGTACGGCCTTGCTCACGCCGTGCGCGCTGAACACCAGCGTCGCGCCGGGCGGTACATCGGCCAGGTCTTCGATGAAGATCGCGCCCTTCGCCTTCAGTTCGTTCACGACGTAGGTGTTGTGGACGATCTCGTGGCGCACGTAGATCGGCGCGCCGAACTTGGCGATCGCGCGCTCGACGATCTCGATCGCCCGGTCAACGCCGGCGCAGAAGCCGCGCGGCTCGGCGAGGATGACCTCCTGAATGCTCACAGCACCCCGATCAGCTGGACCTCGAAGGTCACCGGCTGGCCCGCGAGCGGGTGGTTGAAGTCGAACTGCACCGCCGTCTCGCTCGAGGCGATCACTGCGCCCGCATAGGTACCCATGCCGTCCGGCGTGGGGAACTGAACGACGTCGCCGACCGCATAGCGCTCGTCCGGGTCGCCCATCTGCGCGAGCAGCTTGCGCGCCACCCATTGCTGCATCTCGGGGTTGCGCTCGCCGAAAGCTTCGCCGGCGGGGAGCTCGAAGACGGTGCGGGTGCCCTCTTCCATGCCGATCAGCCGCTGCTCGACGGCGGGCGAAAGCTCGCCGGTGCCGAGCGACAGCGTCGCCGGCTTCTCGGCGAAGGTGTTGATGATGTCGCCCGCAGGACCGGCGAGCCGGTAGTGCAGGGTGAGGAAGGAGCCGGCAGAAACGACGGCGGTGGTGGAAGGCAAAGACAAGATGGGCGTCCCGATAAACTGGGGGCCATTTTAGGGAGCAGGGCCACAGCCCGCCGTCGCAATGGCTTTCAAGGACATGCCGGCCGACACGCGCCCGCGCGAAAAACTCATCTCGCGCGGCGCTGCTGCATTGGGCGATGCCGAATTGCTCGCGCTCCTGTTGCGCACCGGATTGCCCGGCAAGAACGTGCTGGTATTGGCCGACGAGGTGCTCGGCCACTTCGGCGGCCTCGCCGGCCTGCTGCGCGCCGGTGCGGAAGACCTGAAGTGCATCAAGGGACTCGGCGGCACGGCCAAGCGTGCGCAACTGATTGCGGTGCTCGAACTGGCGCGCCGTGCGATGGCCGAACGGCTCAAGGAACGGGCGGTGTTCGATTCGCCCGAAGCGGTCGGCCACTACCTGCAACTGCACCTGGGCTCGCGCCCTTACGAAGTGTTCGCCGTGCTGTTCCTGGATGCGCGGCATCGGCTCATCGTGCTGGAGGAACTCTTTCGCGGCACGCTGACACAGACCAGTGTCTACCCGCGCGAAGTCGTGGTGCGCGCCCTGCACCACCAGGCAACCGCCGTGGTGCTGGCGCACAATCATCCGAGCGGCGGCGTGGAGCCGTCGCGGGCCGACGAGGCGCTCACGCACACGCTGAAAGCCGCGCTGGCGCTGGTCGATGTGCGCGTGCTCGACCACGTGATCGTCGGCGTCGGACAGACGCTGTCCATGGCACAGCGAGGATTGATCTGATGGCAAGCAAGCCGACCGCACTGAAGACATTGGCCGACCTGAAGCAGGTGCAGCGCGCGCTGGCCGAAACGCGCGAGCGCGAAGCCGCCGAGGCCGCGGCACGGGCCGCCGCCGAACGCCGCCGCAACGCGGAGAAGGACCTGTTCAGCCGTGCCATCGGCGCCACGCAGCCGCTGCGTCGGCAGGCACCCGTCACGCTGGCGCCCGAGCCGCCCGCCCCGATCCCCGTGCAGTTCCAGCTCGACGAGCAGCGCGTGCTGCGCGAGTCGCTGTCCGACGAGTTCGACGTGAGCACGCTGCTCGACGTGGACGACGCGATGAGCTTCCGGCGCCCCGGCATCGGCACCGATGTGACGCGCAAGCTGCGGGCGGGCGAATGGTCGATTCAGCGCCAGCTCGACCTGCATGGCCTGCGCAGCGACGAGGCGCGCGAGTCGCTCGGCAGCTTCATCCGGACGGCGCACAAGCAAGGCGTGCGCTGCGTGCGGGT